>JBEKHR010000004.1:0-181937 GCA_050012175.1 Terriglobia bacterium
GGTCCTGCTCGGTCAGGACCAACGTCGCTTTCGGTCGTCCCATCGCCATAGGCACCTCCATTGTGCACCCAAGATGCCTATTTGCGGAGCAATATTAATGCCACTTACTTATGGGACATAACACTAGCGTCCTGAGTCAGAAGTTGGCTGACAAAGTCCTCCCCTTTCGGGTGGCCGTTCCACAGCCCCGGCAGGGGTCCCGCAAGGCGGGATAGCCCAGGGCGCCAGCCCTGGGGGAGGAGCCCTCACCCCGTCCCGCAGAGCGGGGCGCCCCTCTCCCGCGCGGGCGGGAGAGGAGACCGGGCTGAGGGGGGGTCGCCTACCCATCCCGCGCTGCGGGACCGTGAGCTACCCTCTTTCGCCCCGACAAGTCGGGGCTGACTTCATCAACGAATTTCTGACTCAGGACACTAGCATTAATGCCTCAACGGTGGGACCTCTTCCAGTCGCATTGGACACACCAGGAGCCTAGCAGTGGTCATTTTGTGGAGTAGTACCAATGTACTATTGGTAAATCGGCTAGTATGAGCAATAAAAGGGGAATGGTACTGCCTCGTGGACTTTTTAAAGAGTGGCCGCAGGGAGGCCAAAATGCGCGAAGCCGCTCTCTTTCTTGCCTTCTCCATATTGGGAGATAACTTAAACAGTTCAAGGAGGATAAGTATCAGTAAAGGGGAGCGTATGTTTCTGCCACAGTGGTGACCTCGGCCGTATGTCAAGACTTCGGGGACAGCTCTATCCCAGCCACTGACGACCCGTTCGGGGAGAGTTTCATTGGCGCCTCATGCATTGTGAGCGCTGCCCTAGAAGATGGCGCGCGAGGCACGAGATCGACCCTAACTGCTCCTTAAGCGACATGGTTTTTCAGGGGGCAGATGTTCTTAGAAACACCAAGAACCGGCGTGGACAACATTTACATTGACAGGATCCTGCTAGTAGACGGTGAGGCAAATCACTCCAAGTCCCTTGAAGACTGAAGAAGAAATTCTGGCTGAAGATAGTCTGCTCCTGGTTTAAGGGTATGGACACGTTGAACTTATCTGAGAGATATTGGAAAGGTTCTTCAGAAACTTCACCACAACATGGCGGCGGAGTTGGCCAGCCGTTTCGCCAGAGCACAACGTGGAGAGCGCACATACCCTCGGTAGAGAGCCTGCTGGCGAGGGTCCGCGGCAACCGCACGGACCGACCAGGTCAGGTCCAGAATAGAAGAAGATGGGTTTTCAGCCGCGAGAGCAGTCGCGTTGCCGCCGTCATCCCAGTCACAATCAGCGGAATCGACGAGCATGACCGTATTTTTAGAGAAGCGACGCAGACCATAGACGTTAGCAGGCGAGGAGCGAGAATCGCCACGTCAAACGCCCTGGCTGTCGGTACCTACCTCCGGATCGAGAGCCCCAGCATGGAGAAGCCTACCGTTGCGCAGGTCGTCCGATACTGCGTACGGAGTCACCCTGATTGCACCAGGGAGATTTGTGTGGCATTGCTCGACGTCGTTGAAACACACAACATCTGGGGCATCCAGTCCCCGCCGGAGGACTGGCAAACTGGTTTGGGGGAGCCAACCGCCGCACAGCGGCTCGGGCACATTCTTGGGTGTGAATGGGCAGCAAGGTTTAAGTCTATTTCTAAGGTGGCGGCCCCGCCCACTGGATTTGCCATGGGCAGGGAGTCTCAACCCAAACCTGCGCCTGCCTCTCTCAAGCCAGAGGTTCCTCCCTCCTCGTCTGAAAAGGGGTCGGGAGAGGGTCCCGTCTCTGTTACGAGCCAGCCAGAGGAGCCGGTGCGCGTTTCCGCATCGACTCTTGTCTGTGGTGATGAAGGGGTGCTATCGGGACCTGACCAGATCCGCAAGGTGCCCACTTCTGACGTTGAGGAACGCCTGACGGAAGTGTCCTTGGCGGTGAAAGCGCTGGAGGGGCGCGTGGGAACGCTGGTGGACCGCGTGGGGGCGCTGGTGGAGGACTTCCAGGGGCGGATCGAAGGGACTCTGCAGGCTTTCCAGGGGAAGGGCGCGAGGCAGGCGGAGGATTTGGAGAAGATGGCCCAGGATCTGGGAGGGCGGTGGTCCCAGCAGTTCCAGGGGCAAGCCGAGGCAGCGGTGGAGAGGCTGCGGGAAGAACTGAAGAGTTCGGGGCGGGTCGTGGAGGAGGGCAAGCGGCAACTGGCCAGCCTAGCCGAGGCGAAACTGGCGTCCCTCAGCCAAGCTACCCGAGAGGAATATGGCCAGCAACTGGGGCAAGCATTTCGGGAGCATACGCAGGCGATGCATGAGGCAGCGGACGTGGAGGTGGAATCCATTAAGCTGGCCGCCGAACAGGCGATAGCGCAACTGCAAGTTGCTGAGCAGAAGAAGGAGACGAGTTTCACGGCTGGGGCTGGCGCCGCAGAGGAACGCCTGACGGGAGTGTCCTTGGCGCTGGAAGCGTTGGAGGGGCGCGTGGGGGCGCTGGTGGAGGACTTCCAGGGGAAGGGCGCGAGGCAGGCGGAGGATTTGGAGAAGATGGCCCAGGATCTGGGAGGGCGGTGGTCCCAGCAGTTCCAGGGGCAAGCCGAGGCAGCGGTGGAGAGGCTGCAGGAAGAACTGAAGAGTTCGGGGCGGGTCGTGGAGGAGAGCAAGCGGCAACTAGCCAGCCTGGCCGAGGCGAAACTGGCGTCCCTCAGCCAAGCTACCCGAGAGGAATATGGCCAGCAACTGGGGCAAGCATTTCGGGAGCATGCGCAGGCGATGCATGAGGCAGCGGATGTGGAGGTGAAATCCATTAAGCTGGCCGCCGAACAGGCGATAGCGCAACTGCAAGTTGCTGAGCAGAAGAGGGAGACGAGTTTCACGGCTGGGGCTGGCACTGCAGAGGAATGCCTGACGGGAGTGTCCTTGGCGGTGGAAGCGTTGGAGGGGCGCGTGGGCGCGCTGGTGGAGGACTTCCAGGGGAAGGGCGCGAGGCAGGCGGAGGATTTGGAGAAGATGGCCCAGGATCTGGGAGGGCGGTGGTCCCAGCAGTTTCAGGAGCAAGCCGAGGCGGCGGTGGAGAGGCTGCAGGAAGAACTGAAGAGTTCGGGGCGGGTCGTGGAGGAGGGCAAGCGGCAACTAGCCAGCTTGGCCGAGGCGAAACTGGCGTCCCTCAGCCAAGCTACCCGAGAGGAATATGGCCAGCAACTGGGGCAAGCATTTCGGGAGCATACGCAGGCGATGCATGAGGCAGCGGACGTGGAGGTGGAATCCATCAAGCTGGCCGCCGAACAGGCGATAGCGCAACTGCAAGTTGCTGAGCAGAAGAAGGAGACGAGTTTCACGGCTGGGGCTGGCGCCGCAGAGGAACGCCTGACGGGAGTGTCCTTGGCGGTGGAAGCGCTGGAAGGGCGCGTGGGGGCGCTGGTGGAGGACTTCCAGGGGAAGGGCGCGAGGCAGGCGGAGGATTTGGAGAAGATCGCCCAGGATCTGGGAGGGCGGTGGTCCCAGCAGTTCCAGGAGCAAGCCGAAGCAGCGGTAGAGAGGCTGCGGGAAGAACTGAAGAGTTCGGGGCGGGTCGTGGAGGAGGGCAAGCGGCAACTGGCCAGCCTAGCCGAGGCGAAACTGGCGTCCCTCAGCCAAGCTACCCGAGAGGAATATGGCCAGCAACTGGGGCAAGCATTTCGGGAGCATACGCAGGCGATGCATGAGGCAGCGGACGTGGAGGTGGAATCCATTAAGCTGGCCGCCGAACAGGCGATAGCGCAACTGCAAGTTGCTGAGCAGAAGAAGGAGACGAGTTTCACGGCTGGGGCTGGCGCCGCAGAGGAACGCCTGACGGGAGTGTCCTTGGCGCTGGAAGCGTTGGAGGGGCGCGTGGGGGCGCTGGTGGAGGACTTCCAGGGGAAGGGCGCGAGGCAGGCGGAGGATTTGGAGAAGATGGCCCAGGATCTGGGAGGGCGGTGGTCCCAGCAGTTCCAGGGGCAAGCCGAGGCAGCGGTGGAGAGGCTGCAGGAAGAACTGAAGAGTTCGGGGCGGGTCGTGGAGGAGAGCAAGCGGCAACTAGCCAGCCTGGCCGAGGCGAAACTGGCGTCCCTCAGCCAAGCTACCCGAGAGGAATATGGCCAGCAACTGGGGCAAGCATTTCGGGAGCATGCGCAGGCGATGCATGAGGCAGCGGATGTGGAGGTGAAATCCATTAAGCTGGCCGCCGAACAGGCGATAGCGCAACTGCAAGTTGCTGAGCAGAAGAGGGAGACGAGTTTCACGGCTGGGGCTGGCGCTGCAGAGGAATGCCTGACGGGAGTGTCCTTGGCGGTGGAAGCGTTGGAGGGGCGCGTGGGCGCGCTGGTGGAGGACTTCCAGGGGCGGATCGAAGGGACTCTGCAGGCTTTCCAGGGGGAGGGCACGAGGCAGGCGAAGGATTTGGAGAAGATGGCCCAGGATCTGGGGGGGCGGTGGTCCCAGCAGTTTGAGGAGCAAGGCAAGGCAGCGGTGGAGAGGCTGCGGGAAGAACTGAAGAATTCGGGGCGGGTCGTGGAGGAGGGCAAGCGGCAACTGGCCAGCCTGGCCAAGGCGAAACTGGCGTCCCTCAGCCAAGCTACCCGAGAGGAATACGGCCAGCAACTGGCGCAAGCATTTCGGGAGCATGCGCAGGTGATGCATGAGGCAGCGGACGAAGAGGTGGAATCCATTAAGCTGGCCGCTGAACAGGCGATAGCGCAACTGCAGGCTGCTGAGGAGAAGAGGGAGACGAGTTTCACGGCTCGGGCTGGCGCTGCAGAGGAATGCCTGACGGGAGTGTCCTTGGCGGTGGAAGCGCTGGAGGGGCGCTTGGGGGCGCTGGTGGAGGACTTCCAGGGGCGGATCGAAGGGACTCTGCGGGCTTTCCAGGGGCAGGGCGCGAGGCAGGCGGGGGATTTGGAGAGAATGGCCCAGGATATGGGGGGGCGGTGGTCCCAGCAGTTTGAGGAGCAAGCCGGGGCAGCGGTGGAGAGGCTGCGGGAAGAACTGAAGAGTTCGGGGCGGGCCGTGGAGGAGAGCAAGCGGGAGCTGGCCAGCCTGGCCAAGGCGAAACTGTTGGCCCTCAGCAAAGTTGCAGATAACGCTGCAGCGGGTCTCGAAGCGGAGCAAAGACGGTTGAAGAACCAGTACGAGACCTCTCGAAGAGAACTTGAGGACCTCTTAAAGAGGGGTTGGACAAAACCGCCCTCCCTTTCCCTTCAGCGTGGAAACCGTCCAAAGCGGCGAAGGATAGTTGCGCAGCCAGCGCTGGTGGCAGGGGTTTGCTTGCTAATAATGGTGCCTCTTTTGAGCGTATATCTTCCGAAAGCCCATGTGATGCAACTGCAGCCTGAGGCTCCCGCTGAATTCATCGATCAAAGTCCATACTGGAGTGCCGAGCGACGCGCCCGGGAGGAAGAGGTGGCACAGGCGTATTGGCGGGCAGCGGTAGTAGGCTTGCAGGAGAGGTATCCGTTTGGCAGCGAACTGCCAGCCGAGCCCCCAACCGAATTCCAAGTCGAAAACGAATATATCGCGCCGGGCGGTGCGAAGGCTTTTTTCGAAACAAGGGCTCGTTATTGGGAAAACCTTCGCAGAAGTTGGGTGCAGCCCCAGTTCTGGGTAGAACGCCCTGAACGGAACACGCAGTGGGCTGCTCGTCTTCGGCAGATCTGGGACCACTTGCATCCACCTAAATAAATCGACACGACAGTGCATCTGCATGTGAGAAGCTGTGAAATAATCCAGAATAGTCATATCCCGACGCCGATTATTCAATAACTTACGCTGTGCAAAGCCCGCATCTTCGGCATTATTTCACAGCTTCCGAGATGCCGGTATGCAAAGTCGCTATATTCGATTGGATGGCGGGACCCGCCGAAACACTTTTGTTTGCTTCTCCGCATTATGGGTCGCCGGCCTGATCGAATCCACGGCGCAATCATCCTGCTTCCATGAAGTAATTCGGTCGCGTCGAAGGGTTGACCAACCCTCCATGTCAAATCTCAACTTTCGCCTCCGGGCCAGGACCCAGGAAAGGATGGTCCATATGCCAAAGAATGCGGTTCATCCCCCTGAGATTCTGAGCAACGGATCGAGCCATTTGGTGAAGCTCGCCGGAAAGGTTGATTCCTTCTCGCTGCTACTCCGCGAGACGCCAGAGGGCGAGTTGAAACGCTCGATCGACGTACAGTTCCACATTATGGTGTTCACAGCCCGCAAGGAAGTTCGGAAGTACTGCCCCCGGTATCGCTATTTGCCGGGCGAGGGAATTCTCGACTTCAGTGCCGATTGCGCTTCTGGCCAACTCGAGCCGCGGGATCTTGGCCACGCCCCGCCGCCCAAGCGGGGCAGGCTCGGTGAGAAGTGCTGCTTCTTCGCAGGCATTCCCGAGGAGCAATCTTCTGAAATGACGGCAAGCCCGGCGCCGCAAGACCTCGTGCTTGTGGTCTGAACCCGGCCCATCCATCCTCTGCATCCCCGCCGTTGTCTTTACTGACAAGACCCACAGTCTCTCTTAATACCCTCCAAAAGCCGCCTCCGGCGATGATGGTAATGAACCCTCAAACACCGGCCTCTGTTCAGATTTATTCACTCTTACGTGCGCGCCGACAATTCATTCCAGCGCGCCTGGGCAAGGTCATACGTCGCCCCTGGCTCTCCACATTCCGAACACAGCCCGCGACTCCCGCTCCCCGCCCGCACCTCGACTCTCAAATACGGCCGACCCCCTCGGGACGAGCATCGGGCTCGCTGGTACGCAAAACCCTTGTAATTCTCGATCCGATTCAGAATACTTTGGAAATGCATCCTGTCCCCCCCTGCGAGATTCGTGTTACCTTGCACTATCCCTTAGAGGATTCGGACAGGATGCACAAGCTTATCCTATGGCCCTTACCAGGCTCATTCGCTTTTTCTTACCCACAGATTCTGCGGAAGAACCCACAAGGGGGTGTTCCATTATGAACACCCACGCAGCGAAAGCGGAAAGAAGGAAGCTTCTAAAAACCAGGTCCCTTGTTTTGGCCCTGTCAGTGATTCTCGCCGCTGCATGGCAGGTTGCCTGCGGCGGAAGCACCGGGGGGATTGACACGCCTCCGGCTCCTGTGGCGAGCATTGCCCCCGGCAGTCTCGCTTTTGGGAATCAAACGATCAACACCACCAGCACGGCCCAGACCGTGACACTCACCAACACCGGCAACGCAGCATTGAGTATCGCCGGCATCACGGTCACAGGGACCAATGCCAGCGACTTTGCTCAGAGCAACACGTGCGGCAGTTCGGTGGCGGGCGGCAGTAACTGCACAATCAGCGTGACCTTCACGCCTTCAGCGAGTGGCAGCCGCACGGCCTCGGTGAGCATCACGGACAATGCCAGTGGCAGCCCGCAGACGGTGAGCCTCTCCGGCACGGGCACGGCTGCCCTGGCCAGCCTCTCACCCACCAGCCTTGCCTTCGGCAACCAGTCCGTAGGTACGAGCAGTACAGCTCAGAGCCTCACCCTGAGCAACACGGGCAACGCCGCCTTGAGCATTACCAGCCTCGCCCTGACGGGTACCAATGCCAACGACTTTGCTCAGGCCAACACGTGTGGCAGTTCGCTGGCGGGCGGCGCCAACTGCACGATTGTCGTGATGTTCACGCCTTCCGTCACCGGGACCGAGGCGTCCTCGCTAAGCATCGCGGACAATTCCAGCGGCAGCCCGCAGACGGTGAGCCTCTCTGGCGCGGGAACGCACGACGTGATTCTATCCTGGACCGCCAGCACGACTCCCGGCGTAGTTGGGTACAATGTTTACCGTGGCACTACCTCGGGTGGGCCGTACCCGACGGAACTGAATTCCGCGCCTATTAACGGAACCACGTATACCGATGAGACTGTGCAGGCAGGGCGGACGTACTACTATGTGGTTACAGCCGTGGCGTCGAATGATGTCACCCAGAGTGCGAACTCGAATCAAGTTTCAGCGGCCGTGCCATCACCCTAATACTACAATGTGAAGTAATTGTCCTGATTAGCCTTGACCGCGTAGGGAGCAGCGACACGTGGGGTTGGCCTGCCCCCTATATGGACGAACCGAACGCTGAGAAAGAGACGAGCTTGGAATGTACGAGCACTCCTGATAGCTCCTGCGCCGGAGCCAGCCTCTACAAATCCCTCAAGCTCGGCTGGCACTGGCGCCGGCTGAGGCGGGCCGTTGTGGCCGCATCCGAAGCCGCGCAAGGCCACGAAGCCAATGGCCTGCCGCCAGGTTCGAGGGAATTCAAAACACTCTTTGACGAGGTCGTCCGCAAGGTTCAGGAGCATTCCACTGAGTCCGGCGATCCCATCGACAACCTCAAGGCCCGGCTGCCCGCGCTGTGCGCTCTGGAGCGGCTGGCCTATCCCGCTCCCACTGTGCCTCGGAACAAGGCTGGGCTGACGCTCGGCATCCTCATCGCTGCGCTTCTGGGGTCATTCGGAATGGGTGCGCTCGCACTGCAAACCCGACTGATAATTGCATTCGGCGGCGGTCAGGCGTATGTTGTCGGTCGGGCCGGAGGTCGATTATGGAAATTGCGGATCAGAGGCTTGACGGATTGTCCCGCCTGGTCGGCAACACGCCTCTTTTGGGAATCGGGCTTACGTTCCGAGGCAAGCGCCGGGTCATCTATGCGAAATGCGAACAGCTTAACCTCACAGGCAGCATCAAGGATCGCATGGCGCTGCACATCCTGAAGCGCGCGTACGCCGACGGTTCTCTACGCCCTGGGCAACGAATTGCCGAGGCGACCAGCGGCAATACGGGGATCGCCTTTGCCGCGCTCGGCCGCGCTCTGGGGCATCCAGTAACGATTTTCATGCCGGACTGGATGAGCCAGGAAAGAAGAAATCTTATCCGGAGCTATGGCGCTGACATTGTCCTGGTCGGAGCAGAACAAGGAGGGTTCCTTGGCTGTATCCGTATGGCCGAAGAACTTGCCAGCGCCGACCCCAAGAGCGTGTTTCTTCCCCGCCAGTTCTCTAATCAGGCCAACATCCAGGCCCATGAAACCACAACGGGTCCGGAAATCTGGGCGCAGTTGTCGGAGGCCGGGCTGAAACCGGATGCTTTTGTCGCCGGAGTTGGAACGGGCGGGACCGTCATGGGCGTCGGGCGTTTCCTGCGACGCCAGAACCCTGCCGTTCAGATTCATCCGGTAGAGCCTGTCGAGTCGCCAACGCTCTCCACCGGGTGCAAAGTGGGCAAGCACAGAATTCAGGGAATCTCCGATGAGTTCATTCCTGCGATCGTCAACTTGGCGGAATTAAACGGAGTGATCGCAGTCTCCGACGGAGATTCAATCCTGATGGCACAAAAGCTGGCGAAGAGCCTCGCGCTGGGTGTGGGTATCTCTTCCGGGTGCAACCTTCTGGCGGCATTGCAAGTGCAGGAGTCCTTGGGTGGGGATGCAGTTGTTGTGACCGTGTTCGCCGATGACAACAAGAAGTATCTCAGTACGGACCTCCTTCAGGAGGAGCCGGTTCGACGAGAATACCTAAGTTCGGAAGTTGAACTCACCAGCGTGGTTCCTCTTCCGCCCTCCTGCGCATTCTGTGGTGGGGCGCGGAGCGTCAAGCTGCCGGTTTAATGATCTCCAGGAAGAATCACACTTTGAACGAGGATTGTTAGTTCGCGCAAGATGCGCCTGTCCATACCAGAAACTCGTTGTCATTGAACCGATTGGAAAATGGTAGGTCAGGCCGGTCTGAGGCGCTTCCTCAAAACATGGCTTGACGAGGCATCGCCACTTCAGAGATGGCTACCCGCTAGTGTCCTGAGTCAGAAATTCGTTGAATAAATCAGCCCGTCAACTGACGGGCGAAAGAATGTAGCCCACGGTCCCGCAGAGCGGGATGGGTCGGCCAGCCCTCCCTCACCCCCGTCCCCTCTCCCGCTCGGGCGGGAGAGGGGTGCCGAAGGCAGGGTGAGGGCCCTCCCCCAGGGCTTGCGCCCTGGGCTACTGTCTTCCGCCCCTAGCGGGGCTGCGAAAAGATCGCCCGCATGAGAAAGACTTTGTAAGCGAACTTCTGATTCAGGACACTAACGGGGCTTCGCCCCAGCCCGACGAGCATGTTATGATGCCCTCGAACCTACGACGAGATTCGGCGTGGGGTAAAGCGCACCACTTCGGCACAACGAGTCGCACCAGTTGCGACCACACTTTAGCTCCCGTTCCCGGGACACTGCCTTCCAAGGCAACCGCCGTCTCGCGCATACAGCCCGACTCCGCCGAATCCGAATACCGTTGCCGGTCGCCTTTGGCGATCAGGGGGAGTACTGTCTGCTGGCGCTCCCCAACCCAAAACTTGACTCATTTACACCACATTTTTCACTTCAAGATTTCTAGTTCGTGTTGTCGGGGACCAAGCGCGCGATCGACATATCGTTGCTGATGGCCGTGAAGATCGCGTTCAGGCTCATAGTAGTGTTACCGTCTGATAGCTGGCAACTACTATTGCTGGTGTAGAACTTTGAGTGGGTGGAGGCCATCTGCTCCATCGTCTGGCATGGGGTGAGAATGGGATCACTGTAGCATCCGTAGCTCGGGTCGGAGTCGTAGGCGACCGAGTAGACGGTGATTCCCTTTGAGGTAGCCCAATTCGCCGCGGTAATTGCCTGCTGGCACTGATAATTGTAGGAGGGGTACGTAGTCGCAGTCGGGCTCGCATTCGACGCCAAGTCGGGCTGTCCAAAGGCATTAGGATTCTGAGAGTTCGAGTCGCCGTCGCCGAGGATGATCAGCGCGTTCTGTGTAGGGGCGGGGGTTAGGCTGTTGGGGTTACGTAGGCTCTGTTGGTTGAGGAGCAGGCTTGCTGCATTATAGATTGTGGCGGCATAGTACGTGTCTCTAGCAGCGTGGTCATAGGGGCTTTTGACTTGCAAACCGTTGCAACCCGAGCCCGTCCCTCCGGCCCCTTTTGTCAAGTACGAGTTAGTGTTCAACGAATTCGCTGTGTCGGACGAGCGGTAATCGCTCGAGAAATTCACGATCTCGTACATCGATGGCGGGGTGCCGGTGAGAGTGGTGTAAGGTGGGCCTGTTGGTAACGGGTACGCCGGTGTCACAACCGTACCACTAGTGCTGCAGTAATCATCCGGAGCCGTGGCCGTCGACACCGCTGGAAACGTAAACAGGCTAATCTCATCGACCGGGTATAATACATTGCCGCTAGTGGCCGCGCCGCAGCTTGATTGGCTCGCGCCGCAGGGCGAAAGTTCGCCCAGCAGAGTTTGCACGCCTTGGAGCGCGCAGTATTCTTTTGTGCCGCTGCAGCCCAAGCCGTCGGTGTCTTGGTATGTCATCGAAGGCGTTGTGTCGACGATGATCGCCACGTTGTATGGGGCGCGGGCTTCGCCCCTCATGGACGCGGTCGCGCTTGCCGTAAGCGTAACTGAACTGGTGCCGATCACGCTGGCGAAAGTCAACGGCACGCTTACTTGCTGCATCACCTGGATGGCGTTGGCGCCGCCGCTACTAACGATATTGCCCGAGGAATCGAGACACGGCAATCCTATGCTGGTGCTGGTCAGGCACCGCAGCTTAGGGTACCCGTAGACCATGGTGACGTTGGGTAAATTGGAATAGGCGTTCTTGTTTCCCGCAACGCTGCTGTACAACGTCGCATTGTTTTTCGCTGCTGTGCCATCGGGCAGGGCCTCCGCAGCCGCTAACGCCGCCGCATCTGTAGAAGACTGGAGTTCGCGAAAGCTAAAATAGATACGACCGAAGTCGATCACGAAAGCGGCCATTGCGAAAAACCCGACCATCATGAACGCCACCATGACGAGCGCCTGCCCGCGCTGGTCCTTGTGCGCTCGGCGTAAAAAAGACTTATTGTGCTGGTTCATTGCATTATCTCCGTCGTTTGCGCATACATTTTACAGTTGGGCGCTAAGTTGGCTCCGAAGACCGAGAGGTTGCAAGGATAACTGGCCGTTACCGTGGCGGCCGTGCCCTGCACCATCTCTGCTGCCCCGCTGGTGCACGATGCCCCAGAGTTCGTGTTCCCATTGAGGACAAACGTGAACGTTATACTCGACTGATTGAGGAACGGCGCTGCCTTTTCAATTGCTTTGGCAGCCAAATCGCATGGGTCTGCGGTCTGCTGTCGGCTAATCGCAAGAAGCCGCGCGCCGATGCTCACGGCATCCGTCAACTCCAGATAGTCGTGGAGGGCGATCCCGAACGTGAATATGCCCGTCACGATGAGCAGCAGAATCGGCAGGACCAGGGCGAACTCAACCGCCGCCTGGCCTCCCTCCTTGCGGGTGCGAAGGCGGGCGCGGACACGTTTGCCCAGGGACCGAGTTCCGACACGCACTCCTGGTGACGCCGCTGTAAGCTCTATCCCGAATTCGCAATTTGAGGAGCACTGTTCCGTTCCAATATCCATGCGCTTTGTCGCGGTTTCCCATGGGTTGGAAACGCTGAGACGCGGGAGCATGAGCGACCTCCAGTGAGACGAGTACGTGAGTAAGTATAACTCCCCAAAACAGTGGCTGTCAAGTTTTGAAATAGTACGTTAGTGTCCTCGTTTGAATTCGGGACACCGGGATTTGGCAAGGGAATTGCCCACGAATGCAAGCGTCTTCGGTCTTCCTTCCTGTAACCAAATAGGATATACTAATGGAGTACACGAGGAAAGCCCCGCCGTGAACGAGTGGAGTGGTTCCAGATCGTCTGCTTTGGCCGCTTGGCAGAAGTGTGCGGTCAATGGCTTATCAAGGGTCGCTCCGTCTACATCGAAGGCAGATTGCAGACTCGGAAATGGGAAGACCGGGAAGGCGAAAAGCGCACGACAATCGAAGTCATGGCCAACCAGATGAGGATTCTGGATCGGGCTCCAAAGAACGGAGACGGTGCAAAGGCCGCTGAATCCTCGAAGGCTGCGCAGCCCGTCGACGAGAGCGACAACCCATTCAACGAGCCGGGAAGCGAGATGAGGGATCAAGAAATCCCGGTCTGACGGGCTCCCCCGGCAGTTCCCACAATTGAGTGGCTTCGCTTATCTCCTGCCGCAATTGAACACAGGAAGTTTCGCCTTGCGCGGCAGGGCCACTGCTATGCGTAGGGCGTTCTACGACCAAGTGGATTGCTTCCGAGCGGCACTAGCGAGTGGGGACCCAAAGTCCTCGCCATGATGTTCAAGGGAAAGCAGAAAGTAATGGCCGCCGGGAAGCTAGAAACTCAAAACGGCCTGGGCAAGGTCAAGATTGAGACCATGACGATAGGGATCACTCCGTTCCCGGCACGGCTGGTGGGATTTCTGGTGGAAAACTACCTCCAGCCGCGCTGCAAGTTTGACCTGAGCAAGCCTTTCCCGCTTCCGGACCACGTGACCCGCATCAAACTGGGTTCGGGCCAGGCCATCTTCTTCTGCGCCGCCCAAAAGACCCGCTAGATGGGAGGGCACACCCGTTGTCCGGGACGGGGAGCACCGTAGTCATGCTCAGCGTGCTCGCGATCAGTTTCAGACCCAGGTGCCTTCCGGCCAGCAACAGCATTCCGTGCCAAGCATCCCGCGAGAAAGCTCAGCCCACCATTATCTCAATGGGCATATCCTCTTCCTCCAATGGCGGGCGCCTGCGAGGATCACCGTAAATCCTAAGCGATTCCAGGAAGGCTTTCACGATTTTGGGGTCGAACTGGGTGCCGGAGCAGCGGCGCAGTTCGACCAAGGCTTCTTCATAACTGCGGACAGTTTTGTAAGCCCTCTCGGAAACCATCGTGTCGAAACAGTCAGCCACAGCCAGGATGCTTGCCCCCAGCAGAATTTGTTCGCCTTGCAATTTGTCAGGGTAGCCTCGGCCATCGAACATCTCGTGGTGATGCCGTACCATGTGGCAGATGCGTTGCATGGCCTCCACCTGCAGCGGCTCAAGAATCTTCTGCCCCTTCACGCTGTGGGTTTTCATGATCTCAAACTCTTCCGCTGTCAGGCGCGCCGGCTTGTAGAGGATGATATCAGGGATACCAATCTTCCCGATGTCATGGAGGATGCCCGCCCGGCGAATCTCTTCAACCTCGTCGCCTGGCATACCCAACTGGCGGGCGATCTGCCCGGCCAATCGCGAAACAACTTGGCTGTGGTTCCGCATATAGTGGTCAGAGCAATCGAGGGCGCGTGCCAGCGACGTCACGGTATCGACCACCGAGATATTTCCGTCCGCGTTCTGGATTGCCTTTTGGATACGATTCAGAGTCTGGTCGAAGGCTTCCGGCCCGGTGGAGAACTTTCGTTTGAACTCCACCCCCAAGTACGCTTCGACTTGTCCGGACTCGGAGGTCAGTGAGGCCACTCGGACACGGTTGCCGGTCTCGTGCTTGGCTAGGTACATGCCGGCGTCCGCGAGGTGCAGGATCGCTTCCTGCGTATGCCCGTGCTCAGGAAAAGATCCAACCCCGAAACTCGCGGTCACACGATGCTCCGACAGGAAGGGATCGTCCTCGATACTCGACCGTAAGCGTTCACCCAGAGCCTTGGCTTCCTCCGTTGTGGCCTCGGGCACCAGAATCGAGAACTCGTCCCCACCATAGCGCGCCACTACGCTTGACCGCCGCACCCTGTCGCTCAGCAACTTGGCCACGGTACGTAGGACCCGGTCACCCAGCAGGTGTCCGTACTGATCATTGACGGGCTTGAACTCGTCTAGGTCGATCATAATCACCGAGAAAGGGTTGCCGGAACGGATCGAGCGTCGCCATTCCCGCTCGAGCTCTGCCATGAAGTAGCGGTGGGTTTTCAAGCCGGTGAGGCCATCCGTGATGGCCTCCTCCAGAGCATCCTGGTAAGCGCGCGCATTGTAAAACGCGACGGCCAGTTGGTCTGCCAGGGCTTGAAGCGTCAGTACGTCCTGGGGCGCGAAGGCGTGCTCACGGTAGCTCTCGAAGCTCAGCACTCCCAGCAGTTCATCATGGTATCGTAACGGCAGGCTTAGGCTGGAGCGAACTCGGGGATGCAGCGCGATGTATATCGGCTCGCGCGCAACGGAATTTGCCAGCACGGGGTCGCCGGTTTTCGCTGCGACCCCTGACAGCCCCTCGCCGATCCGGGCGCGGCGGCCTAGCACCTCGTCTCCATAGCCTGCCTCGGCCTCGACCACCAGTTCGTCGCGCTCGCGGTAGAGGACTTCAATGCGAGCCAAGTCGTATCCGAAACCGCTGCGCACTTGGGAGCAAATGCTGGGCAGGAGCTCCTTCGGGTCAAGCACGGTGTTCGCCTTGTGGCTTGTCTCGTTGAGCATTGCCAAATGGCTCGCGCGTCGCTGTTCTCTCTGGAGCACCCGGGCATTCTCAAACGCCCCCGCGGCCTCATTGGCGAGCACCTGAATCATCTCGAACTGCCCTTTAGTGATGGCGCCCTCGCGCTGCAAGTTGGCGACAGCAAACACGCCCATGGTCCCGTCAGAGAAATGAATGGGTACTCCACACCAAGTGCCCATCCGCGCGCCTGTGGGACCAGGCTCAACGCGGTATCGCGCCCACTGCCAGTCCTCGCTGATCAGAAGCGGAGAACCGGTCTGAACCACGTGCCCCTCGAGTTCGGTCGCATGCGCTCCGGTGGCTGACGGCGTGCCATCTTCCTGCTGGAAGGGAACGACGATTTCGATTGGCCCGTCCGGATACTCCTGCATGGCCAGTGAAAAGTCGCTGCCCGCCAGCAGGTCCTTCATGCTCCGCCGGAGGATATCGACCTGTGCTTTCAGGTCGAAAGTGTCGCGCAGCTCGCGCCCAGCGCTGTAGAGAACTTGCATTTCTTCATTGTGCTGTTCCGCCGCGCGGTTCAACGACCAATTCTCAAGCGCTGCACTCACCTGGTTGCCAATGGCGATGGACAACTTGAGTTCCTCGAACCTAAAGCGCCCCGCGTTGTGGCGACGACCCACCAGCAGCGCCCCGTATCTCCTCCGCGAAGTAGCCAGTCCAATCACCAGCATGGTCTTTATCCCGTCGGCCCTCATCAGATGAATAAGGTTCTGGAAGAGAGGTTGGCGTTGCCCAGCAGTCTCCACCTCGAGCCCGAATAAATCTGAAACCACGAACAGTTCGGCCCACCTCTCAGCCGAGGAGGCGAGATAGGTCCGCATCGGCTCGGACCCCAGTAATTCCACCGTATGGGCCGAGAATCCCTGGGCGGTCGTGTGCCTCGAATCTCCTTCTGCTTCTCCCTGCAGGACTACATAACCATCCTTCGCACCGAAAATGCTCAGCAGATGAATAAAGTTCTGGAAGAGAGGTTGGCGTTGCCCAGCAGTCTCCACCTCGAGCCCGAATAAATCTGAAACCACGAACAGTTCGGCCCACCTCTCAGCCGAGGAGGCGAGATAGGTCCGCATCGGCTCGGACCCCAGTAATTCCACCGTATGGGCCGAGAATCCCTGGGCGGTCGTGTGCCTCGAATCTCCTTCTGCTTCTCCCTGCAGGACTACATAACCATCCTTCGCACCGAAAATGCTCAGCGTGCCGGCAAGGGCGGATGCCGCGATCTGCTGGGGGTCACTGCCTTTGTCCAATTCTTTGCTGAGGGTATTCAGGTTTGAGAACCAGCCCATGAGCGAGTTCCTTTGCGCAATCGCGCTGCGTCGCTGGATTCGTATGAGGATGAAGGAGGCAACCAGGAGAGCCCACAATAGGAACAGAATAGAAGTGTGCCACTCAGAGAGCTGCGATAAGGTTCCCGCCATGACCACGCCAGCCGAATAAAAAGTATGAACTGCGAAAGGAGCCTACCAAGGGCAACGAGCCTGGTCTATAGCCCGAAGGTACCGGCATGCGAGTAGCATTCGATATCTGGCATTGACTGTCCTCTATCTCGAGATGGTTCCTAAAGCCGGCCGGCGCGCCGTTCCGGCGTGGGAACTACCCGCGAAGCTTGCGTGCGCCGTGGCCCATGTGAAAGCCCAGCAAGAATCCCCCGCTTGAAAACTTTGTCGGGTGTAGAATGGCCGCAAAAGTCGACTGACGCCTAGAGAGCCTTGTCAAAGGGTAGGTACTCCGCTTCCAAGCCTACCTCCTCCTCACCTTACAGTTCGCCGCTCTGCACGTTGCGGAACTGTGACTTCCCAAGCCAGAGCCAGGTGCCCCCAGAGGATACGCGCTTCCACCAGGATCGCTGGGCGCCCCGCCTCGATAGCGGCAGGCCGGTACTCGTGTACTATTGCCAACCGTGCGACTCGACTTTAACCTGGAGAAGATGCTGAAGGCTGGAACGGCATCGGCCGGGGCCTAAATGGCTCCGGGCGCGAGCGTGGTTCCGGCAGAAGTGGAAACTTGAGTGAGGTAAACGATGGTCCTGGCCGCCCTGATCTTGATCCTCTCCACCGCGTTCTTCTTTTTCTATATGCAGGCCACTTGCCAACGCATCCTGCGCCAGCAATTCGACCGAGAGTACTTCCTAGCCGTTGTCAATGCCAGTAGCCTGGAGTTCCCTGCGGTGCGCCGGACGTTGGGAGAATTCAACGCGCCCGTCGACTACCCCCGGCTGCGCATGATGCTCAAGTGCGATTTCCTAGCACTTACTTACCTGCTCAAGAATGCCGTCAACGTGCACCAGCGCTATTCGGGTAAAGAGCGGTTATTGATGTTCTACTTCCGCCTAGTCTTCGCTTCCCTTATCATCCGGCATTGGCTCCAAGTGCGTGAAAAACCGGCCCTCCTGAAGCTGACGGCGATTCTCCAGTGCTTCGCCAACGTGGTGGGCCAGCGTGTGAACACCGTTCGCTTCGCCAACCTGACCGCCGCCGATTGCCTCCTGGAACTTTGATCCTCGTTCTGGCGCTGTTCCAACTATGCGGGGCAATTCTTCCCCGCTCACCCGCCATCCCGGCGCTACGCAAAGCTCCGACCGGATCTTTAGGCTCATTTGATTGGAACGGCGGTAACGTAGACCAGTTGTGGGCACGCGCACCGGCAAATAAGGGTGCCAACTCAACGCCATTGACAATCCCTGGTTCGTTGAACACATCGTCCGCAACCCTACCGACCACCTCAATACCTCCACTGCGGGAGACCTCGTATTCTTCTCGTAATCCACTACAACTATATTTGGTGTGTTTCCAGTAAGATACAAGCCAAAAGCGAACAATAGGCGAAAGTGTCGAAGCTGACTGCTTGGGAATCTCTATACTAACCAGGAATGAAAGAAGTTTGGTTTTCCCTTGTTCCAGGGCCGGTAGTGATAGCAGCCGGCCTCCGTCCTACCGAGGCAGAGAAACAGGGGATTAAGGGAAGACTAAATGCGTGCCGTAAGTCGATCCCATCAACAACTGACCGCATTTGGATCTTTCCCGGAATGGTTTCTCTGCAAGCTTGTAAGCAAAGGGCCGGCGTATCCAGCAGCATCCTGGCCCATGGCCGGTAGTAGGAACCAGCCAGCTGCGCACATTTAGACAGTTAGTGGAAATAGAATGAAGCTGACCAAGAAGCAACTATCCGCCAGTTACGTGACGCAATCAACGGCTGCCACAGGTGGGATCACCAACAGCGGCGCAGCCAACCATGGAGATTTCCTCCGAGTTTCACGTTGTCAAGAGTGTGGCAAAGCTACGTCGAGCCGCCGGAAAGACAGGGCTTGCCCCCACAAACGGTAGCTTGATTCTTCTCTTCAGCTTGTTCAGGGCCCTATTTCTTCTTCAGAATGATGACGGTGCCGAGCTGGTCAAGGACAGCCTCCGTCACTTTTCCCGAGGCATCGCGCTTGAACTCGATCGTAACGCCGCTGAAGTCTGCGAGCTGGAAAGTGGTGCCACGCTTCGGGTTTAACTGGTAGTCGGGCTGCCCGGGAACGCTGGCAACGAGGGTGTGATCGCCACGGAGCGTAACTGTCAGCGGTACCGGAACTCCGGGAAGCTCGTACTGACCAGAGAAGGCCTCGACGAAACTGCGCTCGGTGAGTTGCTTATCGGGCATGCGCGTGAAGAGGATGTCCTTCACGCTGGCTTCGAGCGGCATAGACAGGCTGGAGATGTCCCCGTTGATGTCCGTAAGGAACATCACCTTAATTTTCTCGAACGGGTCGAGTGGATCCTCCGGTACTTGGAAGACGTCGTAATGATAGTGCTTCAGAGGTTTGCTGACCTTGTTGAGCGTCAACTTGAAGGCATCGCCGTCGGGGGCGATGGTGACAATGCCATAGCCGGGATTCGAGTAATCCCCGACGTAGTCTTTCAAGTCGCGGGAGGGATGCGTGCCGTGCTTTTGCGGAATGTAGCCTTTGTTTTTCGCCTCCTGCTCCGACTCCTTCCCTTTCTTCTCGGACTCCAGGAATCGCTGGTTCCATGGGACTGGGTCGAGCCCGAGTAAGCGGTCGAAGACGTTAAAAGCGACGATGTTCGGCAGGGGATTTCCATCGAGATTGGTGAATACGATGACGCCGATCTTGTCGGCCGGTAGGAACGATAGCTCGGCACTGAAGCCGTCAATGTTTCCGCCGTGCTCGACCGTTTTATGCCCACGGTAAGAAGAAATGAAGAAGCCCATTCCGTAGCTGCCCTCACCGAGTTCTTTGTAGGGCGGCGCGCCCTGTATGGTCATCTGCGGAGTTTGCATCTGCACGGCGTTGTTTTCAGAAAGAAGCTGTTTGCCTTCCAACTTCCCCTGATTCATGTGGAACAGCAGATACTTGCTCATATCAGCGACATTACTGTTGATTTCGCCGGCCGGACCCATGGCGCAACGGTCCGGGCATTGCGGATAGAAGGGGATATGCTTCAATTCGGCCTTTAAGTCGCGGCCTTTGCGATAGGGCTGGGCAAAGTCCGCGCTATTCTGGGTATCCCGCTCGGACAAATTCGTGCCGGTCATTCCCAGAGGTTTGAAGACGCGCTGGTTGACAGCATCCTCCCAGCTCGTGTCGTTTAGCAGTCCGGCAACGTATCCCGCAGTCATGAACATGAGGTTGTTGTACTGGAACTTGGTGCGGAGGGGCTTGCTTGGCTCAAGATACTGCAGGCGCTTGAGCAAGTCCTCGCGCGAGAAATCAGATGAGTACCAGACCAGGTCGTGGCGCGGCAAGCCGGAACGATGCGTAATCAAGTCGCGCACCACCATCTCCTCGGTTAGCGCCGGGGTGTACATCTTGAAGGTGGGTAGAAAATCGCGGGCGGGCTTGTCCCAGTCCAATTTGCCTTCGTCCATCTCCATGCCAAGGGTGGTCACGGTGAAGGATTTCGTGATCGAGCCAATGGCAAACAGTGTATTCGGGGTCACCGGCAACTGCTTTTCTAGGTCGCGGTAGCCATAGCCCTTCAGGAGAATTACTTTATCGCCCTGCACAACTGCGATGGCTAGGCCCGGCACCTTCCAATCTTTCATGGCCTGAGTGACGAATTCGTCGAGCCCGTCGAGGCTCGGCTTTGCTGTCGGCGTGGCCGTCGCGGCGGGCGCTGGTACCGAGGCCGATTTGCGTTCGAGAAAGAAAGGATATGTACGCCCAGCCTGCGAGAAGTTCCCGCTGACTTTGTCGCCTTCTAGCTTGCCGTCGAAAACAGCCAGGCCGGGGCCAGCGGGAAGCTCGAAATGAACCTGTGGCGCCGCGAATCGCACGGCCTGGAGCGGCACTCCCTGAGCACCTTGCTGCGGGATATCGATGTTGGCCTGCCACGCTGCACCGGCGCTCTTGAAATCAATCCGGATCTGCAAGGCCGTCCCGGGTAGTTCAATCGCGCCCTCCCAGTGGCCCTCCAGACCCGTTTGGGCCGATAGGGCAACTGGCCAAACTAGAGCGCACGCAGCCATAACCAAGGCGATCAAGAAACCGGGCCTGTGCAAGGAAATATGCATCGAACACCTCGTCATTTTCGATTTATTCTGCGGGCCCGAAAACATGTTGTTCGAATACCCGCTCGTCGTGACCCAACATTATAACCCACAGTTCGACTGGGTTAGAAAACTACACATTTCTAACGCCATGAGTGGAAATCAACAAGCCCAATCTCGAGGGTTTCTACGGGAGCGATTCTGGGCAGGTTTTCTAACACCGCTGCCATAGCGGTGTGGTGGAACACTTTTCTTTCGGTCGAGTCGACCAGCACGAGATCAAGCCGTGGCGACTCGCCCGGCAGCAGAAGTGTAGTGCCAACTCCCTCTGGACTACAGTGCGGGAAAACCAACCGACGCTGTGAGGCTTGGCAGTGAGATAGATCGCATGCCGGACAGCTAAGTCTCCACGACGACCGTACACATTCTTCTGAGACTTGAGGGGTGCTTCGACAACAAGTTCGAAATCCGCTTCAGGACGCAACGCCCCAGGGCGGACGGCAAGGGGCTGGTAGACGATTTTGATGTCGAGGTCCGCAACAAGGATCTGGACCGTACGTGCCTCGTGGATGAGCTTTCGGGTGGGCAGTTCGTTTTGGTCAACGAAGCCGTGAACCTAGGCATCGCGATCTACAACATGCGGCAAGGTGAGGGCTTTCGTTACGAAACGCTGTTCCGGGACGAAACGGTGGGAGCTCTGGATGCTGTCAATGGCAAGGAGTACGTGCGCATGCTTCGACGAGCTATGGACCTGGGTGGATTCCACCAAGTCATCTTTATCTGCCATACGCCACTCGTTTGGGAATTGGCGGATGGCCTCCCCGTTCTCCCGGCGGCACCACCTGCCCGCGCATCCGGTATCCTGCCTGCGGGAACTGGCGAATGCACCCAAACCTCTCGGTGAGTCAAAGCTGGGCGTCCCCACCGGAGTGGATACGCGCGCCGCGGGCGAGGCTTCGCACGAATTCATCTCTCGTCTCAGAGAGGCTTCTATTCGACCAATCCCATTCGATCCACGGCCGACCAGTTTCCCGGCTATCCCATCGCGCTAGTCGCCAGGAGACTTCACTGTTTGCATACGGGAGCGCTGTCCGTGAGTGAGTCAACCAATGGGGTCCGGCAGGCTCCGTAGCGCTCGATCACGAACTGATCGCCGACCGTGGTTCCGCTCTTGAAAATCGTGTGAGGCGGAAGCTCGATGACGCTTTCGGCACGAAAGTACGGCCGCGTGATGGAGAATGGCCGGAGCAATTCGTGCAGACCGACGACCTTGAAGTCCTTGTCAAGCAGCACCACATCGATGGAGAAAAGCATACCGAACGTGTGGATGAAATTGCAGGGCACGATCCAAACACCGCCCTCTGGCTCCAGGGACCGCTTGCCGAGAAGTCCAACCATGCGGGTCAAAACCGAGTCAGCCACTTTGACCTGGAAGGCCAAAAAAGTTTCCTTCGTTTGGTTGTAAACATAGACAGTACTGCGCTTCTCAGCCATGCATGATTCCTTCCCCGCCACATCCGTCCGCGAGTCGCGATCCGAGTTTAGCGAGGCGCCTTTCGCTTGATTCTATAGATCAAAATGATGGCCACGGCCACGGCGAGAATTGCCGCAACCACACGAATCAACGTAACGTTGTCCACAACCCACCTCCCACCTTAACAGTACAGTTAACTCCTACTTAAGAAACTGGCCAAAATTCCTAATGAGAGTTATGACCGCCGGCGCCAGGGTTACGATGAAGATACTGGGAAAAATGAAGATAACGAGAGGGAAGAGCAGCTTAATCGTCGTCTTGGCGGCAAGCTCCTCCGCTCGTTGTCTTCGTTGAGTACGCAAGGAATCGGAAAATACTGCCAGCGATTTTGAGATTGGTGTTCCAAAGCGTTCCGTCTGCACGAGCATGTTGACGAAGGATCGGACGCTCTCAAGGTCGACTCGGTCTGCCATGCTGCGCCAAGCCCCGATGCGAGGGTTGCCAGCCCGCTGCTCCAGGTTGATCTGAAGGAGTTCTTCGCTCAACTGGCGGTGACCGAGATGCAGTTCCTGGGCGACTCTCACGATGGCTTGATCCAGTCCCAGCCCAGCGTCCGTACAGATCGAAAGGAGGTCCAATGCGTCGGGAAGGCTGAGTTGGATGCGTTCACGCCTTTTCTTGATGGCACGGCTGAGCCAAAAGTCCGGAGCTAAGAAAGCCAGCAATAAAGCTACGACAAACCAGAGGATGATATTGTCCTTCACGAAAAAGGCGACCCCCGCTCCAGCGACTACTGGCAGAGTCAACTTCACGCCTAAGAAGGTGTCGGCATGAAAGGGCTTTCGGTAGCCAGCAAGCATGAGGCGGCGGACAATTTCGGGATTGGGGGGGCCGCCGAATAACCTGCGGATCGATCCCAGCGGTCTGGTCAGGCTCTCGGCACTAAATCGCCCTCGTTGGAGACCCACATCCTCTGATCGGTATGCCCGAGACGTGACCTTGCCCAACAGTTCAATCTGGCGAGAGGGGGGGGCAAACAACAAGAAGATTGCGAAAAAAGTGATCGAAAGTCCGATTCCAATGGCGATGATCAGGAGATTCATAGCATTACACTTTGACCTTGGTGATATTCCGGACCACAAGAATGCCGATTGCCATCAAAATTAGACCCGCATAAACGAAATGCAGCCCCAAAGGGTCTGCCCACAGCTTCCTTTCGTATTCAGGGTTCAACAGAGTCAACAGAAAGAACATGGCGAATGGCATCACACACAGGATCCAACCGCTCAGTCGACCCTGAGCCGTATAGATTCGTACCTGTCCCTTAAGTCGCATGCGCTCCCTCATAATGAACGCCGCCTTGTCCAGGATTTCGGCGAGATTGCCTCCGGTTTCTTTCTGAACGAGAAGCGCCGTCGCGAGGAAGCGGACGTCCTCAATGGGCACCCGATTAGCCAGATTAAGAATCGCCTCGCGCACCGGAAGCCCTAGGTTCTGTTCTTCGAAAACGGTGCGGAATTCTGAAGCGACAGGTTCTGGAGTTTCCTGCGAAACCATCTCAATTACGGAAGTCACGGCATGTCCGGCTCTCAGGGCCCGAGACATCAGGTCAATCGCGTCGGGAAGGAATTCTTCGAAGTGCCGGAACCGGGCCTGCCTCTGCCAGAACAAATATGCGTACGGCGCGGAGCCCACAGCAACTCCCACGAGCAGATCTAACGGAAGAGCTGGTGTGAACAAGCTTGCTGCCCACCCCGCCACGATAGCCCCCACGAGCGACGCGAGAAGTAGCGGAGCGACGGTCCAATTGCGACCAGCTTGCCTTATCAGGTGCCGCAGGTTCAGAATGCCCGGAATACGCTGCAACAAATCGTTCAGCAGGGGAATCGAACTGAGCTCTTCCTGCCTCAGAATTGTGGCATCCTCGGTGTCAAATCCGTATGTTTTTCCGATGCTTGACAAATGCCGCTGAATATCGGCTTCGGCTTTGGTCGGCCTTGAGACCCAAACCAGAACACCGAACGTCATGACCAAAAGCAAAGCGAATAGCAGCACGAGAGACATAAGAAAACCTCGGCAGATCTAGACTTGATAAGAATGTTCAAACATGCTTGCTGGCAAAGTAATGCCAGAGGCTTTTAGCTTTTCCGCGAACTTCGGACGTATGCCCGTGGCTGTAAACTGTCCGAGTACACGTCCGTTGGGTCCCACACCTCGTTTTTCAAACAAAAAGATCTCCTGCATGCTCACGACGTCTTCATCCATGCCCGTGATTTCCACCAGATGCGTCACTCTCCGTGTCCCGTCGCTCATACGAGCCAGTTGGACGACAATAGTGATTGCGGACGTAATCTGTTGGCGAAGGGCCTTTTCAGGAAGATTCAAGTTAGCCATCAGCGCCATGGTCTCCATGCGAGAGATCGCATCACGAGGACTGTTGGCATGAATAGTTGTGAGCGAGCCGTCATGCCCCGTGTTCATAGCTTGGAGCATGTCCAGAGCCTCTTCGCCACGAACCTCGCCTACGATGATCCGGTCGGGCCGCATTCGCAGGCTGTTAATCACGAGTTGGCGCTGTCTCACTGCGCCTTTGCCCTCCACGTTGGGGGGGCGGCATTCGAGGCGGACGACATGGCGTTGCTTGAGCTGCAGCTCAGCCGAGTCTTCGATCGTAACGATTCTTTCTTTTTCAGAAATGAATCCGGAAAGCACATTGAGAAAGGTTGTTTTACCGGCGCCGGTCCCCCCGGAGATGACCATGCTGAGCCGTGCTTTCACCGCCCCCTTGAGAATCTCCAGCATGGGCGGTGTCAGGGTTCGGTTTACTATCAGATCGTCCGCCGTCAGGGGCACATGGCCGAAGCGCCGGATTGACAGTATGGGTCCGTCGATCGCCAGGGGCGGGATGATCACATTAACTCTTGAGCCGTCCGCCAGGCGCGCGTCCACCATCGGCGAAGATTCGTCGACCCTGCGACCAACCGCGGCGACGATCTTATCAATGATGTGCATCAGGTGAGCGTCATCCTTAAACTTTACGGCGGTTTCTTCCAGGATCCCCTGGCGTTCTACATACACTTGCTTGTGGGTATTGACGAGGATGTCATTAAGGGTCGGATCTTGCAGGAGGGGCTCCAGTGGACCCAACCCGAAAACTTCGTCAAGCACCTCGCGAGCCAGTTGCTCGCGCTCCGGCGCGCTCATCGGGGTGCCAAGCCCCGAAACGAGTTCCTGGATGACCACAAAGACCTGGCCTCGAATGCGGCCGTCGCGCATTGAGGCAATCCGCTCCAAATCAACTTTGTTGAGTAGATCCCGATGCACCGCGGACTTGAGTTCCTGGTAAACTTTGAAGGGAATGCCTATTTTTTTCTTCTCGTCACTTCCCGATAATGTCTCAGCCTGGTTTGTGATTGTTCCCATGAGGTTTGATTCTCCCAACTGTCAGCAAGACCCTTTTCGGAAGCCGGCTTTTATCGCCCGAACAAACCCTGGAAAAATTTACCCGTTTTCTTTCTCTCGGCCTGGGCGTCCGGCTTGGCGCCCAGAGCCTCCGCCCACGACAATAAAGTGCGTGCAACTACGGAGTTCGATAACTGTGCGGAGGGATCACCAGCGTTGATGGTCTGCATCACCTGCTGGTAATGGTTCGGGACCTTCCAGAAAATCTTCTTCCGAATGGCCTTTTCAATTTGGTCGTCAGTGATCACATTGTTCTTCGCGTTATGACGGTTGACGATCACGTCTACTTTGTCTTGACCGAACTCGCGACGGGTAAAGTAGTCCAACAAACGCGCCACGTTCCGCAAGGCAGCCACCTCTGGAACGGTGATGATGTAAACATGGTCGGAGTGAGTGATCACGGCGAGGTTTTGAGTTGTCAGGCCTGGAGAGCAGTCGATCAACACAAACTCGTACTTGGTGCGGAGAAAGGCGACCGCCTGCCCGACTGACTCAGGTAATACGTCACGCGCCGGTTCAGTGAATTCCGGCGCCGGCAGCAGGTCCAGGCCACTCGAGTGGTGCAATACGAAACTCTGAAGTAACTCCGAGTCTAGCCGGTCCACGTTCTCGACGAGTTCGTAAAAGTGATACTGATGTTCAGTCAGGCCGAGGAAAAGGGCAGCTTCACCACAGCCCGGATGAAGATCGATCAGGACTGTTTTGCGCGAACAGGACTTTGCCAAGAGTGCCGCGAGATGCGTGGCAATGGTGGTCACTCCCGCCCCACCCTTGGCCCCGAGGAAAGTCAGCACTTGGCCGCTGAATGGTGTGTGCTTTTCTCGTTTACGTACACCCACACGTGCTACCGCTTCCCACAGTTGCTCCCCGCCCACAGGTTTGACGACGTACTCGCTGCAGCCACAGCGCATGCCTTCGATAATCAGGTTGGGTTGGGAGTGCGACGAGATCGCGAATATGGCGGTGCCCGGCAATCGCTCGTGAATTCGTTCTGCCGTGGTGATCGCATTTGCGTGGTCCCGGTCGAAGTCGACCAGGCAGATGTCTGGCCCGGGTGGCTGCATCCACGTGAGGCTGGTGTCTTCTTCGGCAAGATAGCTGTCCACCTCAGCTTGCAGCCGAAGAAAAGGGGTTGCTCTTACAAACTGCCTCAACTCCGCTCCAGATTCGCCATCCAGACAGATTGCAACGAGCGAGAGCCATTCTCGGGAGGAAGGGCCCTCGGCGAAAGGAATTCCCGCGCTCTCTTTAGTGTCCATGGTTACGGTTCTTGTTTGGGTGTAGTCTGTCGAGCAGGTTTCTCAAGCTCCTTGTGGCCTGGTAGATCCCGGTCGTATTTCGGACTTTGCAGATAGGGTATCGGAGGCTTCGGCGTCGCCGTCATCTGTTTCCCGGTGTTTGCGGGATCGACAATGTGGGGTATCACCAGAACCACGAGCTCCGTTCGACTCAGGGTGCTCGATTTCGACCGAAATAGCTGCCCCAGAATAGGTAAGTCACCAATTCCCGGCATCTTACTCATCAGAGCTTGCACTCTATGGTCCAGAAGCCCGGCGATTCCAAACGACTGTCCATCCCTCAGCTCGATTTCTGTCTCCGCGCGGCGGGTTGAAATGGCCGGAATGGTAAAACCCGATATGGTCAGAGCATTGGTATAATCGAGAGTGCTGACCTCCGGCGTAACTTGCAGGCGAATGATATTGTCGGGACTGATATGCCCCGTGAAATCCAGTTTGACACCGAACGGTCGCCATTGGATCGTGACGGCCCCGATGGTCGTTCCTCCCTGCAAGACCGGGAAGGGGAATTCACCACCGGCTAGGAAGCTCGCTTTCTTGCCGTCGAGGGCAAGGAGGTTTGGTTCAGCAAGGATTTGCAGCACGGTCTTTGTTTGGAGGTCCTCGAGCATCATGCCCAGGTTAAGGTCGGGGCGAAACAGGAAGATGTTTAGCAGATTGGTCATTCCGAAGGTCGTCGGCGTATACGGAGCGGTGGTACTGAAAGGTCCTCCTGATGAACCTGAAATGGCGCCAAATTGCTGCGTGGAGGTCGTGCCGATGTTGGTTGTCCCAGTACTGAGTAGGTTGAAGCCGAATTGGTCTAGCTTGGTTCGGTCGACCTCGGCGATCTTGACTTCCAGAAGGATCTGCCGCAGAGGGTGTTGAACTGTTGTCAGCGAGTCGACGACGTCCTTGGAGTAGAGGCCCGCCATCTTTGTCAGGTCGTCCACAACCGGCTGACCTGCCACCCTTCCGCTCAGGATGATCCTGCCTTCGTCGGCCTGCGCCTGGATTGATTGATCGGGATACGCTCTCTGTATAGCGGCCCGCAGACCCGTCAAATCCAGATCCGCATACACATCCAGCATTCGGGAGCTGCCTGAATCGTCCCACAGGATCAGGCTGCTCTTTCCGGCAGCCTTTGCCTCCACCACTAGTTGCATAGGGCTCGTGACCAGAGCCTCGATCACGGCTGGATTGCTTGTCAGCACACGTTTCAAGCGTGATGGGAGGTTTATAACGACGGACTTGCCGACCAGGATGTGAAGAGGCTGACCCTCCGGGGAAACAGAGGTCCCTTGCGCGAAGCACTTCCCGCCCGCCAAGAGCAAACCAAGGATCCAAACAAGTACCAGTGTCCGAGTTGCAGATAAGTTTTTCATTGGCGCTTGCCACCGCCCTCTTCAGGAGTCCCGGGTGAAAACTTCTGTTCACTGCGCGTCAGCCCCTGGATGACCTCCACCACATACATCGAGGGTGGCGGAGTTTGAGGCGCCGGCGTGACTGCTCTCGTATGACGAGCCGGCGCGGGCGGGGGCACGGCAGGTTTAGCCGTGCCAATCAATTCGTCCAGCCTGGTGGGTTTGACGATTTCCTTCCCTTGGTCGGCCCCGTTGCGTAATACGAACTGAATCGTGCTTTGCGTGCTGGCCATGAGAAGTTTCTGCGCGTCTTCGGGGCTGAGGAGTAGAGTCACCACATTGACAGTCTGGGGTTTGCCCGTTGGATCCGGCTCGATTTGCGTGCCTGCCGTCAAGACTTCGACGTTCTGCAACAAAGTCTCGGTTATGGGATTGGGGTTGCCCGGAATGTTGAAAGTCCCTAGAACATCAACGTTAGAGCCTGGATAAAGGAAACCTGCCACACCCACAACCTCATTAGAACGAACTGAGGTAGCCCGCATTCCGGCAGGTATCTTGACCGAGAGCCCAATCCCTGAACCGGGTATGGCCAAGTCTCTGGCCATGACGGGCTCTCCCTTGCCCAGCATGTAGATCAGCGGCCGACCCGCCACGTCTTCAACTTTCGTAAAGGAACCCGGCAAACGGACGCTCGCCGGCCACTGGATGAGATTCACATCCGTTGCTGCCAATGCCACGCCCGCGGGCAGGTCCTTGGCTGCGGCAACGATTTGGATCATCTGGGGACGAGCTGCGTTTTTGCTCAACTGGCGATATACAACAAACGTGATGCCGCCGGCGAGAAGGAGCGCAATTAACAATGCCAACCCAAGCCGCTTAGTGTCCGTAGATCACCCCCGAGATATGGCTTGCTGAAATAAGCAGATAAAGTGTGCCCATGGCAATAGCTAATCCATAAGGCAGTCGCATGGCTTCGGAACCCTGAAGGTTGAGTTCGGGATGGGGCCGGACACCGGACCGAAGATGAAAGCGCAGAAGCACACCAAGATTCCGAAAAGTGCTGCCGACCCGTTTGTAAAACACCATGTAAACCACGGCGAGGACGCCGCCCGCCAGAGCGGTGGCGATCAGCACGCTCAAGGTCCGATGAGGGCCCACCCAGGCGCCCACAGCGGCCATCAGCTTCACGTCCCCCGCTCCCATACCATGGACCAGGAAAAATACAAAGAAGATTCCGCCTCCAAGCAAAATGCCGCCCACTCCCTGTTCCAAACTTCGCCACCCTCCCAAGGCGGCCCGAAGTGTGAGGGCAAGCGCGAGACCTCCGTAAGTCAGCCAGTTCGGGATGCGGTTTGAACGTACGTCACTCACCGCGCCGGCTGTAGCACAAATCGCGGCTCCAAGCATCAGTAAGATCTCCACTTGGCCTTTGTACAGCTTAGTGGGCGCAATACACACCAAAGCGGGAACGGGAAACACACACTCGCGCCGCTCTTGCTTCCGGGCCCAGAACCATTGGCCCTTCTGCCCTCTTGACAAACAAAACCGGGCCCACCTGGCCTCTCGGGGAGGCACCCTCGCCGCGAACTGCCAGACGGCCCGACCAACGAGTAAGTATCATACCTGCCGCTCCCGGTGGGCGAACCGACTGACCCTGGGAACCTGCAGGTGCAATTGAGCCGTCCAGACCACAGGAGCCACTAAACGTACGAGCTCAGGAGCGACCCAATCTTGGTGAAAGCACTGTTGATGGCGGTTGCCAAGGTAGTCATTCCCGCGGTGGCAGCGAGAGCAACCAAGGCGATAATCAACACATACTCCACCATGCCTTGGCCTTCCTCTTCCCGGTGCAACCGGGCGAGGATACTCACAACTGAATTAGCCATAGCCAAACTCCTTCTTGTGTAATGTTGAACTGAGCCGCACCAGCCACGAGACGCCCAGTGGCCGGGAAACTCAAACCGTCCAGAATGGTGCAAGTCGGGGGCCACAATAATTACACTTTTGATGCGGGGTCAAAACCCACAGGGACCCTCCAAATATCAATAACTTAGGGGCTTTATCGACAAAAAGGCTGCGATTCACAAGGCGAAGAGACCGCGAGAGCTGGCGGATCCAACTCGGTGCTCAATGGCCGGAGACACGACTAAGGGTCGAGGTGTATACATTTGGTAAAACTATTACCTTCAAGATGGCGGCAGAGTGTCGCATAACGTGACGCGAGGGGAGTTTCGCAACTGCTTCGATTGCCTCTCGACATTCGGTGGTTTTGTCCCCAAAAGGCAACGGGGCAATAAACACGCTATCCTTGAGCGATCCCCGGCTCCAGCGGCGCTCTTTTCAACAGGCCCAGCAGGATCACTTTAGAGCCGGAGGTTGCCCGCCAGATGGAAGGCGCTGGTCGCGGTGGGGCGTGTCAGGGCAGGCAAGGTCTTTGCGAACCATGAACACAAACCGCCAGTCCCATTCGAACGCGGAGACCAGAACCCTACATGGGCGATAGTTCGCAAGTATGTAGTCGGCCACAGGGTCACTGGCCAGGGACGCCAGAGAGGTCTTCGGCCAGGAAGCGGCAATCGAGTCATTAAATGAAGGCTGAAATACGATCACCGAAGTTCGATCGGCGGAGACTTGATGAATGACCTCCTGCTCCTGCTGGTGCGTGTGCATTCCAGGCTGCAAGTAATCGAAGGAAGTCGGATTGAAGGTCGCCGTCAAGTAGTAATAGAGCGGGAGATAAGGGTAGACCAGAATCCTGGACCCCGCGGGAACCTGCGTTTGAACGTACGCCAGGATGTCGTCTGATGACTTGGCCAGCACTACTCCGCGTCTCGTTTCGATGACCGTTTTCGCGCTCCTGATTCTCACCAGAAAAGCCATGCCGAGGGTGGTAAACGTGATGAGGATGCCCAAGGAAACGAGAGGCCTGATAGACCTCATCAATTGACCGCGAACGTCGGTGCCGTCCATCACCCAGGCAAGAACGAGGTAGAGGAGGGGGGTCAGATGCACGAAGTGAATGATGTCGGCGCGCGAAATCAGCACCGAGAACAACAATCCTACAATGCTCGAACATACAAGAATGTAGTAGGCAGCGCGGTCCACAGCCAGCCTCTCCCTTTTCACTTCCAGCAGCCAGTAGATCAGCAGCATGATCGCGATGATCGGCAACACCGGAAGGAGAAAGCAAGGGCTCACCGTGAACAATGCAATCCCCCGCACCAGCCAGGAGCCCGAGCCGTAAAGCCTCATTCGGGCCTCATCTGACCAATCCTGATAGCCGTAAGGCACGCTGTTCACTATCGAATAGTTGTGCAGCGGCCAGAACCAATCCGCCAGCATAGCCGGCAGCGCGTGGTGAGCGGCGAAGTATGCAATGGTCAGGGCGAAAGGCCACGCGAGGCCAATCCCCAGCGTCACCCAGTCCCGTCGACTCAGCCGCAGGGTGCTGCGGGCGAACAGCACAAGGAGGAGGAGACCCAGGCCAAGCCCCAGGACCAATCCCGCTCCCTTCGATTGCTCGAAAAGTACTGTTAGTGACGCGAAACTCCCCGTAGCGAGAGCCCATCCCCAGCGCGGAGCCTGAAGAAGCCATACGGCGCAATACACGGTTGCACAGGCCCAGAGTGTGCTGTCCCAGTTGTGCAGAATCATAAACCGCCAGGGAAGGCAGGTCCAGGTGACCAGGTAGGCGGCCGCTAACGCCACCCATCGGGAGCAAACTCGCCGCGCCAGGAGATAGGTGAACACAGAAAAGAAAGCTCCATAAGCCGCGAGCGCCGTGCGCGCCACCAACATCGAACTGCCGAAAACTTTGAAGAGCAGCGCCAGAAGGTAGTAAGAACCCGGGGTAAAGAAGGAGAAGAAATCCCGGTAGAGGACCTGTCCGTGGACGATTCGTTGGGCGCCCTGCAGAATGATCCCTTCGTCCGGATCGATCGAGGTGTATCTTCGGAAAAGGCACAGGTAAAGCAACGAGATCGTGAAGACACCGAGCGCAATCCACCTCTCTAGGGGCAGCTTCTCGGGGAGCAGAAGTGATTTGCCTCCCAGGTCTGCGGCTTCCGGTCCCGGCGGCCCGGCTCGTTTACCATCATCCGAACGGGCAGGGCCGGTCGCTCGTTCCTTTGATTTGACAAGATCCATCAGCGCGACCCTTCAATATCTTCTCGGATGGGCGCCCAAACCTCAAGGGGCCTTTCCGTCTGCGCGATGGGCAACCATCCTCGAAACTCCGGAATGACATTCTCATTCATCTGCATTGTCAAAGCGGGCCTGTGCAGCTCAAGTCCTTCCGCACCAAAAATACGATTTGCCAGGATTGCAGGGAGGTGAATGCGGTGCAGGCCCGGTAGTGGGCAAGCATATAATCCGCGAGCGCGTCTTTTTCCGCTAGGGCCTTTATCGGCGTGGCCGGCCAGCTCAGCACGACCACATCCGAAAAGGACGGCTGGAACAAGATCAGCGGGGTACGGTCCGCAGCAACTTCACGAATTGCCTCGGCAAACTGTTCCGGCGTGTGCATTCCCAACTGCAAGTATTCATAATGAGTGGGGCTGAAGGTTGAAGTCAGGTAGTAGTACAGGGGTTGATACGGATACACGAAGATCTTCTCGCCAGGCCGTACGCGGGCTTGCAGCTCCTGAAGGACGGGGTCCGACCTTTCAGCTCTAAGTGCGCCATGCCTGGTTTCGAGCACGGTGTGAGCGTTGAGAGGGCGCCAGAGAAGCGCCAGCCCGAGGCCTGTGAAAGACAGGAAAATATAATACTTCAGTAGGCGCTGGATATTCTGCGCAAACTGCGATCTGAAACACGATCCATCAAGACCCCACGCCAGAATCAGAAAAAACAGGGGCGCTTGAAACAGTATGTGGATCAATTCCGGCCTGCTCGCCAGGGTGGAGAGCAATAACCCCACCAGCGTTGTGGAGACCAGGACGTAATAGCTTGCGACATTGGGTTGCTCCCCCCGCCGGAGACGGAGAAGCCAAAAGCCCAGAGCGCCGACCGCCAGGATAGGGAGTGCGGGAACGATAAAGCACGGGCTCAAGAGCACAATAATGGCGAGGCGATAGCCCCACGGCCGTGCCAAGACCTTATCAAGTTCTGAGTACCGCATTCCCATGAACCCATACGGAACCTTGTTCACGGCTGCGTAGTGCTGCAAAGGCCATAGGCAGTCCACCAGCATCTGCGGTAGGCAGTGCCGTGCGGCAAAGTAGGCCACCGTTATCAGGGCGGGCAGCGCGAAGCCTGCCAGGAAAGCCCACAAGTGTGTTAGTCCAAGGCTTCTCTTGTCACGCCCACTCAACCAGATGATAGCTCCGAATCCCATGACGAGGCCCAGGACCAAGCCGGCGCCCTTGGACTGTTCGAAAAGGCAGGTCAGCGAGGCAAAGACGCCTGCTGCCGCTGCAAATCCCCAATGGGGTGTTTCCAGAAACCGAACCGCGAAATAGAGCGCCAGAAGAGCCCAAAGCGTACTGTCCCAGTTGTGCAGAGCGAGAAAGCTGTACGGTAGGCAGGTCAAAGTAAGTAGGTAGACGGTCAAGAGCGCCGTGCCGCGCGAGCAGACTCGCCGGGCCAGCAGGTAGGTGAGAACAGAAAACAAGCCGCCGTACACGATCAGCGCCGTTCGCGCCACCAGGATCGAGTCGCCAAAAACCTTAAACAGCAGAGCCATCCAATAATAGGAGCCAGGTGTGAAGAAGGAAAAGAAGTCCCGATAGGGGACCTCTCCATTCAGGATGCGCTGCGCCCCTTGTAAGATAATTCCTTCGTCCCCATTCAGATCGGTGTAATCGTAGAAAAGCCGCAGGTAGAGGCACGTCGCGACAAACAAAAGGAGCACAATCCCCACCTCGAGGCGGGATGACTCGGAGACATAGACCGGCGAGTGTTGCGTTTGCCGACCAGCCCCTGGGGCAGGGGCACTTGGCGACGTCTTCTGCGCCGTGTCACTGAGGAGGATCATGCCGATCAAAACTCGCCTGGATTCTATCAGAGCTTCCTTTGGTGAGTATAGGTCGCACGCTTCGGGCCGCGCCCGGGCTGAAGAATCTACGCGCAGGCCTGGGTGAGCGAAAAACCTGTCCCTTCGACGAGTTGCCAAAGCCGGTCCAAAGAACGACCGTGAATTGAAGGGCTGCAAGAGAGAGCCCAGCGACGGTAGTGGGGTCTTTTAACTTGAAAGACCCCAGTACGGGCCGCCACTATCATGAACATCCCCGCTTCGTTTACATGGAGGCATAAGTTGGCCGGAAAACCTCGTGGAAAGTCTCAGAATGAATCCACATCGGATGCGGCGGATTGGCCAGCCGTCCCCTCAAAAACGTATCAGCCGCCAGCAAATAGCTGAAGTCATCCTGGAAATGGGAGCCGGAAGCGGCAAAACTGGCAACAGCGCAGTCCGCAAGGCGAGGGCAAGAAGGCCACAGATGAGAATGCTGGTTTTGCGTCTGCGGCCAAGTGCTCCCAGGGTTCGCTCCGCTCTGGCAAACCACCTCGAGCCGAGTTGGGGTGGGTAAGAGCAACCAACAGCGCGAGAGAAGTGAGCAGACTCTCAGTCCCCATGATGGACGCCATCTATTTGCCGGCTCTCCCCTTGCCCGGATGTCCGTGATCTTCTGCTGCGACCTTCTCCTTGACGATGGTCCGGTATGCATATAGCCTAGGAGGCATCTCATCCGCCTCAAGTAGCCAAGTGCGACGTTCCTTGAAGTACTTGATCAGCTCCTCATTCTCGGCTGGCCCCATGTCCCGCGCCCAAACCACTCTTGCGTGGTCGATATCCGCTTCGTTGTAGACCCACTCAGCCAGGGAGTCATGATCCGGTCCATACCGCACGAAAACGAGGTGACGGCCCGGCCAAGAGTCAAGCTCCGCCAGGATCTCCGCGCGCTCTCCGCCCATGGGTCGCCAGATCCCGGACCTGGCCAGCGCTGGCAGCATGCGTGCCTGGAGCGGCACCATTAAAACACAGATCAGAGTAATTGAGCGCGCAAGAAACAGCCCGGTGGGCTTGCCTTCCCAGCGCCATGCCCTCAGATGCCTCATGCCCTGCAGAATCACTGCCAGAATCACGGCGGTGATGGGAGCCGCATAATGGTCGGCAAAGAATATGAGGAGCTCCAAGCCGGCAATGGAGACGCCTCCGGCTATCACCAGCCACCTGATTCGCCGGTCGCGCACCACCCAGGGAAGCATGAAGAGCGGGATTAACAGGACGGGACCAATATAGAATACCCAGCTCGCTATGATCCGTAGGCCCGTTTCCCGAATGAAGCCGCCCACCGAGCGGACCATGAGGAATCGACCGAGCTCGAGATTGATATAGAAGTCGTGCATCGTTTGGTTATGGTAGACCGGCTGGGGGTTGGGTGACTGCCAACAAAAGTACTGTGCTGCTGCGTACGTGGCTCGATCAACTTGGTAAGGCATGCGGAAGGGGCTGCCGGTAACTCGCCAGAAGTAATAGCCCATAGCGGCGCCCACCGCAGCCAGCACAATCATGAGAGGAAGCACGACACGCCGGGCCAAAACTCGCGTGGGGGGCCGGCTCTTTCCCGCCACCCAAACCAGCAGTGCCGTCGCCACCGGCAGGCTGAGCACGAACCCCTCGTACGGCCGGCTGTTGGCCAGCATGGCGAGGCCGACGCCCATCACGAGGGCGTCACGCACGCGCTGGCGTCGCATGATCCGCGGCAGTGCCCCCAAAACCAGCGCTCCCCCAATCGCCGCCGGAGCCCCACCCCAATAGCTGTCATCCCAATAGCTGAAAACGCCGAAGCGCATCGCCGGGAGCAATCCGCCGAGTAATGCCCAGCCCGGCGGCAGCCAGGCCTGGAGCATCCAGCAAATGGCCGCGCACATCACCCCCACGCTGAGCCACACCCCCACAAAGTAATGTCCACCGATGAGTCTGCCCGCCGCCAGGATCAAGCCTTGCATCGGCGCGTACATGGAGGCATAAGTTGGCCGGAAAATCTCGTGGAAAGTCTCAAAGTGAATCCACATCGGATGCGGCGGGTTGGCGAGGCGCCCGTGGAGAAGAGTATCCGCCAACAGTAGATGGCTGAACTCGTCTTGCACTGAAGGCGCCGGAACCGGCAAAATCGGCAACAGCGCAGCCCGCAAGGCGAGGGCAACGACACCGCAAAGCAGGACGCTCGTTCCGCGCCGGCGGGCGAGTCCACTTAACACCTCCTCCGCCGCGTGAAACCAGCCCGAGCCGAGCTGCGGGTAGGTGAACGCAAACAACAGGGCGAGCGAAGTGATTAAAGACTCCAGGCCAATTGTGCCAACCATTTACTGAAATAGCTCCCAACGTCGAACGCCCAGTTGGCCGCGGCCCCCTTTGCCTCTATCCCCCCTCCAAGCTGGCTGCGTGCAGGCCAGGTGGCGCGCAGGGGACAGGCGGTTCAAGATGCCGGGATTGTGGGCGCGTCCTTCCGCTCACGATAGTAACTCAGATCGAGTTTCCGACCGGTGGGGCTGAAGAGCCGCAGGTGCACGAGGCCGAGGCGCTGCAGCCAAAGCTTGAGTGTGGTGGCGAGAACGCTGAGACCGTATTTCACGCTGCGCCCAAAACTAACGGAAGAGGCCTCTTCGAAATACTTTGTCGGGCAGGAGATTTCCCCGATGCGGAAGCCGAAATAAATGCACTGTGCCAGCACTTCGTTGTCAAAGACGAAATCATCCGAGTTCTCGAGCAGGGGCAGGGCGCGCAGCACATCGCTGGTAAAGGCCCTGAAGCCGGTATGATATTCGGAGAGCTTGGCTCCCGTGAAGAGGTTTTGAAAAGCGGTGAGAAACCGGTTGGCGAGGTACTTGTAAAGTGGCATCCCGCCCTTCAACGCCCGACCCCCCAGGATTCTCGAGCCGAGAACGACGTCGTAAACCCCGGAGGCCACCATCCCCGCCATTGCGGTGACCAGTAATGGTGTGTACTGGTAGTCGGGGTGCACCATCACCACCACATCCGCGCCCGCGGCCAGCGCTTCGCGGTAGCAGGTCTGCTGGTTCCGGCCGTAACCGTAGTTCCGGTCATGGGCGAACACCTTCAGCCCCAGGCTCTCGGCCATGGGAACGGTTCGATCCGTGCTGCCATCATCCACCAGAATCTTGAAATCTACGGCCTCCGGCATTTCCCGGACGGTCTGCTCCAGCGTTTTCTCCGCGTTGTAGGCGGGCATCACAACCGCGACCCGCTTCCCGTTGATCATAGCAGCCGCCTCCCGTTGTGAACTGCGGACACTGGCGGGAGAGGCAAAGTTAACCATGCTCGATGCTCGCCGGTCAAGGAGTTGTTACTGTGCCGGCGCACGCGTGCCTCCGGCCAGGATTCCTGAGGCGGGGCTTTGGGCCAGGTAGAGCATCGAGACGCCGAAAACCAAGAGAATGGGGAACATCAGGTAGAGGCCATGCCAGGCCACCAAAGCAAAATAAACAGGCGGAATCCACAAGAGCACGAGCGCGGTGGCGAGCACCAGGCGTAAAGCGGGCCTCCCTTGCCCCGGAAAATGCTTTGCAGCCAGAAGCATGGCGAGCATCAGAGGGCTAAAGTCGTGCGTAAACATATGCAACCCGGTCATCAGAGAAACCGTTAAGACCGCAGAGAACATCAGGTCGAAAGCCCTGGCGGGATTTCGTCGGTCCGCCCGGACCCAACTCCACGCTGTGAGCAGAATCATGAATACCGAGATGACCGCGACGACGAGCGTAAGAGCGCCGAGACTCATTGTGTTTCCCAGGATCGCGTACACGAACCCGTGAAGGGTAGGCATATCGACGGCCGAACCGTAAGATACATTGGCCGGCTTACGGCTGATGTTCAAAATCAAATCGACGTAGCCAAGTACTCCTTGCCACCCCACGGCTATCAGCGACAGAACGCCCAACAGCGTGGCGCTGAGGAGAAATCCGGCGAGAAACTTCCACTTTCGCCGAAAAAGGAAAATGAGCGCGAAGGGCAGCACGAATTGAAATTTGAGCAATCCGAAGCCCAGCCACCAGCCCGCCTTCAAATCGTGCCCGCGCTTGAGGCTGAGGAAAGTGGCGGTGTATACCAGCAGGAGGACGAGGGAGGTCTGTCCCTGGAACAGGGCCACACCCAGGGGCGCGAAGAGCAACCACAGCGCGAAGTAGCCGAACACGTCTTTGGGGACGGGCGCCTGCGGCCGCAGGACGTAGGGGAGAACCAGCCAGATTACCGCATTCACGATCCCCCAGATCAGGTACGCCCAGCGAAACGGCAACCCAGCTAGAGGGGCGAAGAGAAGCGCCTCGAACGGCGGATGCTCGTAAATGAGCGGGTTCGGATGCTTAAAGAGGGAGTTCCTCACCCTTTCCTGTTCACGGACGTCGTAAAGCTTCGGACCTTCTCCCTGGTGAACCATGTACGCGCCGAGGTAGGTGAGCACGAAATCGGTCTTTTCCGTGAGGGGGCCCGTGGCAGCCCAGAGAACAGCCCCCAAGAGAAGAACTGCGACACTGAGAAAAAGCGCCCCGTTTTCGTTGAATCCGATCTCGATCTTCGGGCCTGCAACGGATTCGGTTGTGGCAGGGGTTACCGGCAATGACATCCATTCCTCACTGCAGCTCTATCTCACTTTTGTCCTGGCCTCACCCTTTCGAACAACGCTGTGATCTGACCGGTATAGAGCACCTTGCAATCCGGGCTCGTTTTGAGCGCGTAGTTCAGGTGTTGCTGAAACGGATAGAGCTCATATCGGATCTTGTACTTATCGAGAACTCGCACCCGATTCAACTGTTTTCTTGAGTGGAACTTTATGGATTCGGCCAGTTTCGGCAGACTCTGCAAATCCCAGGCGCTCTTGGATCAGGTAAAGCGGGCGGCGTTTTGATTCACCGTAAATCCGACCTATGTATTCCCCGATAATGCCCAAGCAGATGAGTTGGACCCCGCCGAGAAAAAGGATGGCGATCACGAGGCTGGCCCAGCCTTGCACCCAGTTCTTTTCAAAAAGCCGCGCATACAGGGTGAGGAGGATCCCGAACACGGCGAACGCTGAGACGGCAAAGCCCAGCCAGGTCGCAACTCTCAGCGGCGTGGTTGAGAACGAGACAATGCCGTCCGCCGCGAGGCGAGCCATCTTGAACAGCGGGTACTTGGTTCTTCCCGCCAGCCGGGGAGCTCGGCGGTAGGGGACAGCCACCTGTGAGAACCCCAGCCAACTGACCATGCCTCGGATGAAGCGGTCCCGCTCGGGCATGGCAAGCAACGCCTCGGCCACTTTGCGATCAATCAGGCGGAAGTCTCCTGCGTCCGGCGGAATCTGGGTATCAGACAATTTTCCAATGAGCCGATAGAACAGCTTCGCAGTCCAGCGCTTGAAGGCGGTTTCCCCTTCGCGTTCCGTATGGACTCCGTAGGCAACGTCATAGCCGGCCTGCCATCGTTCGACAAATTCCGCGATCACCTCGGGGGGATCCTGTATATCAGCATCGATCACCACAATGGCATCCCCTGCGGCATGCTCCATTCCTGCTGTAATCGCCACTTGGTGGCCGAAATTACGCGACAGGCTCACGACCCGAACCTGATGGTCGGAACTCTGAATCTCCCTCAGCACGTCCATCGTCGAATCGGTGCTTCCATCGTCGATGTAAATGATCTCGAACTTTATGCCGATCATGCCGAGCGCATTCGTGAGGCGGCGATGGGTTTCATGCAGGACTTCTTCCTCGTTGGCACAGGGAACAATCACGGAGAGCAGCGGCGGGTTGGCCTTCTCGCGGGCAGAGCCGGGGTTTTGCGCGTTGTCTTTGTCTTCAACTGCTGGCTTCATCGAGTCTCCTTGCGATGTGACTTCCCTTCAGATTGTATGCCATCGGCAGGGTATTTCAACCAGCGAAAAAAGCGCTTGCATGCCGTCATGCCTTGCTTCCTGTGACCACATACTGAGCGCCCATCGGACACCAATGTAAAAACGGTTCAAGAGGGCGGAGCCAGCCGAGGAAGCGGGGGAAAAACACGATGTATTCCAGCCGGATCTTCCGGAATTCATTTCGCGAGAAGTAACGAAGCGTTTCCCGAGGCGGAAGCAGTATGGCATCCTCATCGAAGGGGCAGCTTGCAACTGCCCGGCGCGTGAGTGGGTTCGCGGGGTTGTGCTCGAAGATAACCAACTTTCCGTTCGTGCCTAGGAATTCGGCTGCCCGCGAGACTGTCTCTTGGCGAGCCTCGAGTCTAACGTGGTGCAATACATTCGCAAGGATGACAACGTCATAATCTCGACCCAAGTCGCCTGTCTCAGAAGTAAAAGTCCCTTGCTTCCGGAGTGTTGAGTCAATGTGATCCAGACTCGCTCGGGAAACGTCGTAGCCGTCGATGCGAGCGCGGGGGAGGTGCTGCTTCATTTGACCGCAAACAAGCCCAATACCACAGCCGTAATCCAGAATCCTGCAATCCGGTTTCGGTGCGACTTTGTCCGCGATGAATCTACCTTTGTAAGACGCAAAGTACTCGCTCTTTTCGCCGGTGATGCTGACGTTCCGATCCAGTAGTTCTCGATAGCCTTCCGAGAACTGATCGAACTCGCTCAACTTGATCTCCTCTCGCAAGCCGACGCAGAAGGGCGAACCTTAATCCCGCTGTACGTTTTCAAAATGGCCAAATATCCGTCGTGGAACAGATCGCGGTGAATGGACTCCTTCCCACCAGATGCAACCAGATTGTCTAACCAGTAAGGATTCTAGAAAAGCTGCCATGATCTGACCGATCGGGCGTCACCCTGCTTTGCGGCCTCGCCACTTCAGAATTGCAGTTGCGGCTGGGAGCTTGCCCGCTGCTTACTCACTATCCTCCCGATCTTTCGTTGGGGAAATACCAGATGTCACCCGAGTCATGGGCTGTCCGCCACCATATGGCCGGCGAGACAAGCAGAGTTTCTTACCCGCGCTGGATCAGATTCGTAAAATAGTTGTCAATCCAATTCAGGGTCTTTGCGATGGGCTTGGTGAGCCAATCGGTGCTCCATGTTTGCGAAGTCACCCAGGAAGAGGGCTGGAGCCAGACCCGTTGGAGCCGATGCCAGTAGCGGACCCTGGAAGAGGAATCCGGTTCAGATCCAGGAGCCAACTCTGTGTAGACCCGGAATTGCTCTGGTGGCGAGTCCGGCAATTGTAAGCCGTACGTGTACTTCCACTGAATGACTGTCAGTACGCAACTCCAATACTCCCGCGCAAGCCGTTCCTCCGCCTCCCGCTGCTTGGGGCCTGCGGATGCTGGAATATCCACAAACTGCGGCGGCATATTCGCTCGGAGCCGAAAATGGGGCCGAGTGGAGAGAAAAACGAACAACGCTGCTGGCACAATCAAGAGCAGCAGCCGACCAGGCTTGCGGTTATGCAGCATGTGAACGTCATCCGAGGCTGCGTATTCGCCCCTCAGCTTGCGCCCGGGCTGGTTGCGATTCTAATTGGACCATCTCGATCACTCAGGTTTGTATGTCGGACTGCCCTCGCACGGAGCTCATCCTGACCTGGGGACGAGAGCTTCTTGTCCGAGTACCATCGAACCCAGGACCCGATCATCTGTCTACCACGCCTTCAGAGCCTCAGGAGGGACAGGCTTTCTTACCTCTGTCGGAGGAGGATCACCAACCCTCTCGAACACCAAGCTGGTAGGCCCGCTGAAAACCACTTTCCAATTGCGGTCGTGCCGCAAGAGCACGCTGACCGGTTCCTTCGGTCCAAACAAGACGTATTGTATCCTGTACTTATCTAAGATGGCAGTCGTGTTCTCTAAACCAAGGAGGTCGATATACTCCTTGAAAACTCCCGCGTAAACGAAAATGTCGGCCCGGCTGTCGATAAATTCCTTGAAGTTACGGTCGTTCCAACATAGGTACCCGCCCCATGCGTAGGAATTCAGAACTCGCCCCGAAAGTTCGTGTGATTTCAGGTAGGGAAGAATATCCGCCGGGAAGTCCTTCTCAATGGACTGCTGCAGTGTGGCCGAGGACGGAAACCCACGAATAATGAACGCCAGCATCGCCGCCATGAGCAGAGCGTTCAGGACGGGCTTGTCGATTTCGGGCCGGTACGGGGGTACGAAACGAAGGAGATTCGCCAGCAGCGGCGCAATCAGGAGCGCTGCCAGCATCAGAAAGCGAATGTACGTCATACCTGCGTATAGCCCAAACAGAACCAAGCCGAGTTCGTATAGCTTCCAACGGTACTGGCTGAGCAAGGCTGCCAGAATTAGGCCCACGATGAGTATAAGGACGACCTTCCCGCGCGCACTATGGAAATCCACGGAGACCCACTCCTCGACATGAGCGACGGCCAGGTTTTGACGGAAGGCCAGGTCGAAGGGATAAAAGACGAGGCGATATCCGTAGGGGTTGATAAAGAGGGCGACGATACATGCCCCCATCGTCACCAGAAGCTTGCGAAGTCGGACAGTGGACCAGCGAACTGCCTCAATCCTGCCCCATCGCCCTTCGATCAGACCTCCGGCAATGACGATCCCGAAGACAATAAGCCCCAGCGACCATGACCCGTGAGTGTTGATCCAGAGGCAAAAGAGGGGAGGAAGAAGCCACAAGGGTGCCTTCCCCCGCAATCGGAAGCGCTGCAGCACGATTAGGAGCAATATGAGGTAGGCGTATCCAAACAGGATCGTGCGAGGTCCGAATGAAACAACCCCGAGAAAAACTGCAAAGAAGCTTGCAAGGGCCGACGCCTTGATGTTGCCGCTTTCTTTCCAGCACATGTAAAGCAGCCCAAGGAAAATCAATTCCAGGAGTAGCAGAGAGAAGGCCTTGACGCCGACCAAGCCGAAGGCGCGCCACGCAAGGTAGTAAGGAACCTCAGCAAGATATTCAGGATTCATCCATGGCAGACCGCCAGCCGTAAAGGAGTACATCTCGACGTGGGGCACCTTGTGGGTCTTGACGAGGTATTCAGCGTTGAGCAGGTGGAACCAAATATCGGGATCTGAGAATCCATTGCGACCCATCTCGAAAACTGTCGTGACCACCAGAGCCCCCAGGAGAGCAGGGAAGGAGAATATTCGACGCACCGCCATGGTCCACTTGCCAGGGGCGGGAGCGGGTGGGGAAGGGCCAGAGGGAGGGAGCGGCAGTTGCGATGTCGCGGTATCAACTTCGGTTTTGTACACGCCATCCATTCCCTAGAGAGTATACTCCGCATTCACCGAAAGCAATTGACCTACCAACCAACCTTACGAGAAGAAATGGGCCCCAATTGGGAGACCCCCCACGGGGTGTATCGACAGAGACGTCCGACGAAATGAACCCGTCACGGCCCTCTGCGCCCGGGGTGGCTAATCCGGTCATAACGAATTGAAGAGGTTCTTGCACCCGGCAGGTGAGCGAAGACAGTATCATTACTAGGATGTGAACTGCTACCGTCTGTTTACACGCGTCGTCCCGGTTAAAGACCCTCAAACTTCGAGGTGTGTACAAATTGGTCAGCATGGACATTTTGCTCTTGACAATCGGCGCTTTCTATTTATACTAGTGACGATCCCATTCGCCAGGTGGGTGCCTACGCGTCCAGGTCTCTACTGACAAGAATCGAGACCACATCCGGTGAAGAGAGAGTCTTGGGCGCTGTCAGGAAATGCCCGGTGGCGGTTCTGCACAAAAAGAAACACTTCGTTTTCCCCGTTTCCCTCATCGCGTTTGACGAGGAGGGAGTCTAGTACTTTCGTGCTCTTGGCCCAAGACGGGCGTTGTCGGAGACTGGGAGCTTCAGGACTGCCTTTTTCATCGGTCGGACCTGAGATGTTAACCAGCAATGACGACGCTGAGTTTGTTGCTGGGCGCCTTTTGGTATGTAGGGGCTAGGTGCAGAAAAGGACGGTGACAGTGGAACAGGAGAACACACTGAGCAAGCGAGTTCTTTTTGTCGATTCGGACGAGGCCTTCGGCGCAACCCTGAGAAACGTACTGGGACCAGGGTACACGCTTTTGGACGCTGGGAGCGTTCAAGATGCAACCCAATTCCTGCATTCTGGCGGGATTGACGTTGTTTTGCTTAACTGGGACCAGCCCAGTCGTACAGACCATACGGGCTGTCTGGAGTTATTGAAAGAGTCCCAGGAGCTGGAAGTCTCACCCCCGGTGTTGGGGTTCAGTTGGGATGCGCGGCGTGAGAGCGCGATGGAGGCCATGAGACAGGGTGTATGGGACTTCTTCCTTCAGCCTCTTGATGTCCGGACACTGAAGTTCGCCTTGGATCGCGCTCACAGCCGAATGGTGTTGTCCCGCGACTTGAGTGCGGCGCGCAAACTGATTTCGGTGCAGCGTGTTGACGGGTTGATCGGCAACAGCAAGCAAATGGAGCGGGTCTACGAAATGATCCGTAAAGTGGCCGGCGTCTTCACGACAATCCTGATCAGCGGCGAGAGTGGAACCGGGAAGGAAGTTGTTGCCAGAGCTATTCACCGCCTAAGTCCCAGGGCTCGGAAACCCTTCGTGGCTTTTTCTGCGTGTGCGCTGCCTGAGAGTCTTATTGAAGACGAACTCTTTGGCCACGAAAAGGGTGCATTCACGGGGGCTTCACATAGCCGCCGGGGACGATTCGAAGAAGCCCAAGGGGGGACGATTTTTCTGGATGAAATTGGAGATTTGGCGCTTTCCTTGCAAGCCAAGTTACTGCGTGTTCTACAGGAGCGGAGCTTTGAGCGTCTGGGTTCGAATGCCCCTGTTCCTCTAGACGTTCGTGTGATTTGTGCCACGAATCGGAGCCTGGAGCAGATGCTTCAAGCGGGTACACTCAGGCAGGATCTTTACTTCCGGATTTCGGTCCTAAAGATCGAGCTTCCGCCGTTGCGCAATCGAACCGACGATATCCCGGTTCTTACCGAATATTTTCTGCGCACCTTTGCTTCAGCGCACGGCAAGGATATCCGGGGGATCAGTTCGGGGTTCCTGAACACACTGGCGAGCCATACCTGGCCTGGCAACGTGCGGGAGTTGCAGAATGTTGTCGAGCGGAGCGTAGTTCTTGCGGATGGCCAGCGCCTGGGGATTGAGGACTTGCCGGCCGAACTCAGCCGGCTGGGTGTTGCTTCGGAACCCTCCCGGGGAGCCTTTCAGGAAGTGGTTCGGAGTTTCAAGCGCGAGATGGTTCGGTCGGCCTTGCGTTTATGCAACGGAAACAAACTCAAGGCGGCTCAAGAACTGCAAATCAGCCGATGTTATTTGCACCGTCTCTTAAACCAATTAAATGTCGAAGACGATTTCAGCGTTGACGAGAAGCTGGCCGCCGAAATGGAGCCAGTTCCAAACGTCCAGGCGGCCTGACGCGAAGTATGGCGAGTCCGTTTAAGTGATTGAACCCGGATTTCCGACAAAAAAAGTCCAGCGCCCTTTAACACGACCACACGTGGCCCCACGGGTTTTGGGTTTCGCTGCCAAGCAACCTCGGCCTTGCCGCCTAATATACCTGCCACATTGGACCGTAAAACTCTGCTCGCTCCTTGCACGGGACCGTATGGCGATCCGCTTGCCGCCAGGGGTTTGACTGATCCGGCAGGTCTGCAACGTGGTATGCTCTTTTCCCAGGACCGGTCCGCCACAAATGTTAACCTAGGGTGGGGCGGTGGCGGTCAGTTCTTGTTAGCCGGGAGCATGTATTTTCACTCATGTAATGCCGCCGGTACGGGAGTCAGTTGCGGCGCGGCGGGTACTCACTATACCCATAGTATGTCGTTTTGTGAAAATACAGGTTCAGGTACTTATGTTATTGGAAGCATAATTTCAGATAATATCGAAATGTACGGTACTCCCGGTATTACGGTGGATCTTAACCCCGACGCCGCCGATTGGATTCTGAAAGCAAGTTTGCTCCCGTAAAGCTCTAGGCTCGAGAACTGCGGGTAGCCTGCGAGGGAATGTCAGTCAGGGCTTCACCCTTGCCTGGAGATTACAAAGCCTTGGGTTCTAAGGGGGGAGCTTTCCGAGCACGAGTATGTCGCTCATATCTCTCGACCTCAACTCGCCCTCGCGGAATAAGGCTCCGGCTAAGTCGCCTTCCCCGGATCGCTACCTGCGGCTGACTTACAGTGTCAGCCGAGGCTGGTTGCCGAGGCGAGGCCTTCTCTTTTCCCTCCTGGTGCACGAAATCGCCATCGTTGCCCTGATGTTTATTCCCCCTCCTTCCGGTCCCCGTCCGCGCGTTTGGCGTGAAAAACAGTGGGACACCACCATGATCCCCAAGGAGGCGCTCTACCTGCCGCAACTCGGAGGTGGAAGTGAAGGCGGGAGTGCGGAAAAGGCGGGAGGCGAGGCATCCCCGGTGCCCAAGAGCCCTGCCCCTGCGGCTGGCGCTCGTGGCGTGACTTACGCGGGGAAGCAGCAGATCATTTCGAACCCGCCGAATCCTACCAACCACATTCAAACGATACTTCAACCCGACCTGCCCAACCCGCCCACCTTGAAGGCGTTTGTTCCCCTACCGAACATGGTGATTATCGCTCAGGCGGTGCCCTTACCACCTCCTCCAAGGTCTGTCACGCCACCTCCGCCGCCTCCAAGCCCGGTTGTACCGCCCCGGCCGGCGGCGCAACCCGTCGAGACTCCGGCAGCAGCCGTTGAGCCGCTGGCGCCGAGAGTGCAGGTTCCTGAAGTGACGTTAGAAGGCCCGCGACCGGTCGAAGCTCCGCACTTGACTCTGCCCGCAACGCCTCCAACATCCACGAGTCCCACCCTCGCTCAAGCCCCGCCACCGCCTGCGCCTGCTCCATCTGCGCCTCCCAAGCCGGCGCCTGAAACCAAGCCCGCGCCTCCGCGCCCCCCCCAGGTACTGCCCGCAGGAGAAAGCAGAAACGCTCACAATGTGCTGGTGCTCAGCCCCGTATCCGCACCGCCTAGTGCATCACCACAGATTCCACAAGGAGAAGCGCGAGGTCAGTTCGCCATTTCACCCCAGGCGAATCCGGAGCGGTCGTTGTCGGGGGTTGGATCCGCCGCAGGCACAAACACGGCGGGGGCACTGGGCGTGGGTTCCTCGCCGGGTGCGGCGGCGGGTAACGGTCCAGGTAACGGGACGGGGGGACCGAGGGCTAGCGGCCAGGGGAGTGGCAACGCAGCGGTAGGCAAGGGGGGAGGCGCCAGCGACGTCGGGGGCGGAGGCCATGGAGGCGGAGGCAGCGGCGGCGGTGTGGGCGTGGGAAGTGGGCCTGGCGCAGGGCACGGAACTGAAGCCGGTCACGGAACCGGAACCGGGGCGGGCGCGGGTCCTGGCGGAGGAGCGTTTGCCGGCATGACCATTCAAGGGGGCGAAGGACCTGCGGGAGCTATTGCGATTCCAGCCCCGAGCAAACCGCCTGCCGAAGATCAGGAGGGAGCATCCTACGGCATCACGATTATCTCAACTGGAAATAGCGGCGGGGGCGTGGGTGACTTTGGTGTTTTTCACGACGAAGCCGTATTCACGGTTTACCTGAATCCGGCCAAAGCCGCAGATGATCCTGCTCCTCTTTGGCCATTGCAGTATGCAGTCCTGGACACAGCCGGGGTCCCCCTGCAAGACCTCTTGCCGCCTTTCGCTGTCAAGAAGCAGACACCTGTGTGGCCCCCTGACCTGTTGACGAGATACAGGGGACAGGAAATCGTGGTTTATGCCATCATCGACGCGGAAGGCAAAATGCAGCACCCGAAAGCATTACAGAGCCCGAATGCCCGTTTGAGTGAAGTACTCCTTGCAGTTCTCGAACAGTGGCTTTTTCGACCCGCGACTATGAATGGAAAGCCTGTAGCTGTCAAAGCTGTGCTGGGGGTTCCTATTTCTTCCGCGCAATGAGAAGCGAGCTCGTGACATTGATCGTTTCATGCTGCGGCCGACATGGAGCAAGACTGAATTTCAAGTCCCGCCTCGTAGAGAGACTGCCCCTCATCTAGTTCGTGCACCCACATCACGCTGTAGTTCCTCACGACCCTGGGGTTATTAGTGACGACAACCTCGACACTCTGGCGGACTCGGAACGGAACGTTCGCGCGCACTCGCAAGCCGCGCTCCGAGTAATCGACCGTGTTGCCATTCACGACCGTTGCCCCTTCCCAGCCGGTTCGCAAAGTAACAGGAAGGGTCACGTAGATTCTTTCTTCCCGGCGGGAGACTTCTGGCCAATTACGACTCATAGAAACCTCATCTAAGAACCGTCGCCAACTTCTGGATACACTCTACATAAACTGCCCTCAAATGTCAATCAGGGTTGGCAGTAGGTAGTGGGTCAATTTGATGCTGTAGCGGCGAGTTTACCTCGCCAAATGGCGGCGTAAAGCCGCCTCTACATCAAATTGACCCACTGCCTGGCAGGACAGATTTAACGGCGTATCATCAATCTCTATTGTGAATAAAGACTCGATACACCTTTCCTGGCACGTCCAGATTCATCACCCAGGAGGGTTTTTTTTGAATCGTTCCATCTTTCTTGCGGACAGGAAGCTCTCCCGACCACATTTTCCCCGCGCCCAACCGATCGAGAATCTCATTCACGGTCTGCGCGGCACCTTGCCCTTCGAGGTCGTGCAGAAGAGTTACATTGTTGCCGAGCAGTTCTCCCCGCTCGTAGCCCAGGAGGGCTTCCTCGGCAGCATTGGCATAGAGGATGGTCCCGGAATCGGTAGCTAGGGAGATCCCCAGAGGGAGGGTCTGGAGGATCTTTGTATGGACTCGTCGCTCCAGCCCCGCCCAAGCTCGTGCCTTCTCGTCATGGAATAACAGGAAGGCTGCCACCCCGACGAGCCAGATGACTAACCCCCCGCCATAGGTTGTGAACATTCTTGCCAGGCGTACGCTGCGGGTCGCCGCCTCGCCTTGTTGTTGAAGGCGAGTCTGCTGTGCGGATTTGATCTCCGCCATGCACTTGCCGATGTCATCTCTCAACCGTTGGTCTTCCACATTCGTCGCTGTCTTATCCCGGGCGGATGGGTTCTTCTTGGCGACAGCCATCGACTGTTCGAACAGGTTAATCTGCTTGGCAACCAGAGGCGCAAGGCTCGCGGACTTTGCCTGAACCGATTTATCTATCTTTGTCTCATCATCAATCCCTTGAAGAACCTTGCGAAGCTGCGAGACGGAATCCTGGTAGGCGCTGTTCCAGGTCTGATCGCCGCCCGAGGTGACATATTTCTGCGCGTTGGTGGCGGCCTCGGTCAGCAGCGAGGGCGCGGCGTCTGTCTCCTGCATCACCTTCGCCGCCTGCGCCATCCCACTTGCAGAGCTTGAGACTCCAAGCAGTGCGGCATGTAGAAAGAGTACGACTACCAGAACAACAGGCACCGCAAACGCATAGGCAATCGCAATCTTTCGCCTCTGGCTCATTTGGTTACTGCCTCCTACGATGGATTACATAGTGGAGAAGAACCGCCCGGTCCTGTATCGTACACTATACCCTACTGGCCGCAACCCGGCAAGAGGCCGGCCCCCTGTGGATGACGATTGACGTTACACTGAGGAGTCCCTACAATGTGTAGTCGCTTACGTTTGCCGGAGCTTGGGCTCACGAAGCTTGAGGATTGCAAAGGGTGGCTCGGAAGAAATCCTGAAATCGCTGGTGAAAGTCTCCGGATCATTCCCAGGGGGTTCGAACGATTTGACAAGTCAGGCAAAAGGTTTGACCTGCTTGCACTCGACAAACAATAAACGACCGTCATCACTGAACAAAAAGGAGGCCCAGGATGTACTCCTGCGAATCTCCAAGCCGCTCGTCAGGCGGCCTTCTCTTCCAATTTGACTTTTGACAGGAAGTCGCCATGCCACTTGAAATTTCACCTTCAAAGGTTGGATCGATCACTCTCGTGAACCTCAGGGGAACGATTGTCGCGGGAAATGACAGGGGAATGCTCCTTGACAAGATGAAGGAATTACTGGAGGCCGGCGAAAGGGATTTCATCCTGGATCTCGGGCAGGTTACTTACGTTGATAACACGGGTGTCGGGGCGCTGATTGAAGCTTTGAATTTGGCCGCGAGGAAGGGTGGAGGCGTGAAACTTCTCCACCTCACGAAGCAAATCTACGACGTGCTTCAGATCGCTGAACTTAGTGCCGTGTTTGGAATTTACGACGATCTTCAGAAAGCTCTGGAGTCGTTTGAAGCCTAGGACAAGGCTTGGCAGGGCCCGGTGTCGCCGGGAAGCAAGATGGTTTGCGGTGCTTCAGATCCATTCACGTTCCCCGAGGGAACAGTCCTTGCATTCTCGCCGGATATGTCTGCTCCTTTGACCCAGAACCGCGTTGTCCCGGACACAGTTTTGAATATCTTAAGGAAACGTGCAGAGGCGCACCATGTGGATTGAACTAGAGGATGGAAATCGAAAGCCAGACGAACGCAAGGAACTGCGCTGGAACATCCCCATTCCTGTTTCCGTTAAAGGCGTTCGGAGGGACGGCACGGAGTTCAACGAGGAAACCATCACCGCCGACGCCAGCCCCTCAGGAATGTGCGTTCTCCTGACCGTGGCGTTACGCAAGGGTGATCAGGTTACAGTCACGGCCCCGGAGGAGAGATTCGAGTCATCGGCGACCGTCCGTTACGTGAGCGCCTTGGGCCCCGGCATGAACCGCATTCGCGTAAACTTCCCGAAAAGCGCAAGATTCACCCGGGAATCCGCCGCGAAAAAGTATGTTTATGACTATTATTATGGACAGTGGGTCGGGTATATTGTCGATAACATCTACTACAACACGAAGCACGAGGCCTTTGGAAAGATTGAGAATAACAAGATTGTGTCGCTGGACTCCGGAGCGCTCCTCTTCGATCTAAGCGCGGGCCGTGCTTACGATACACACGGGAATTGTATCGGACATATCATCTAAGTCTGGGCCAGAAGGCGTGCGCTACATGCATGTACACACAATAAGGCACTGATATTGTCTTCTCAAGGGACAAACGCAGATATTTTCAAATTATACGTGTGTACACTTTTGAGGGCAAAATCGCGCTCAAACACATGAGATATCAGAACTTAACTCAGGAGATCAGCGGTGAGCTTCCGTCCCAAAGCGAAGGACGATGCCCGCGGAAAGCCGGACGCTGTCCTGCCGGGCGGAGCTGAAACGGGACATAAGGTAATCCGCCTGGATCAGGCGCAAAGACACGCGCCGCGAGACCTTCAGATCCGCACCGCCACCCACGATCAGGCCAATCCGGAATTCCGGCTTCGAGATATTCAGGAATTCGGGCCCGCCTCGCACTGCTCCGACCATGCCATGGACGAAGGGGACAAAAGTCGGATGCTTGCGATAGGCGAACACCGGGCCGTACATCAAAGCCTGCGTATTGGTCTTGAACCCGGCCTCGGTGCCGTAGTGGCTGCTGAAATCCAAAACGCCGCCGAACCACGAGTTGAGGTTCTCCGTCACCGAAACGTGAAAGCCGTTGAGATTGAAGTTGCTACTGATGTTGCTGAGGTCCACATTTGGGGTCAGATTCGAGTAACCGCCAAACACTTCCACTTTGGGTGTCTGTTGCGCCAGGGCCGACACAGGCGGAATCAACAGCGCCAAGAAGATCAAAGCCTTTCGCATGAAGTCTCTCCCTCACTGGCGTAATTAACCAAGGCGACAGTCTCTCGTAAAGACACTGAAAACCGTGGTGTGAAATCTCGGGGCGAACCCCGCCTTGCCGCAGTGCGAGGATGGATTTTCAGCGTCTCACCACCAGCCGTTAATTTCCGGCTCGCCCTTGGGACCGCACTGCCAATTTCATTGGACCGTCAGGGTCACGGTTGCCGAATGCGTGACAGCTCCAGACGACCCATTTACGGTGACTCTGTAAGTACCTACGGGCGTGCCCGTCGGATCCACGTAACCCGTGCCTCCACCCCCACAAGCCGCCAGGCCCATCAGCAGCAGCATCGTGAGGGCCAAAGCTACCGTGGCCCACCGCAAGCGATTCTTCCGCGCCACCAAGCTCCAAAGCCCGAACAGGGCTAGCGCCGACATCAACCAGACCTCCGGGCGCAGGGGCAACCCGGGCCCTCGTGGCCGGGGTTGGCCCCCGGGCGGGACAGAGGTCCGTCGCGTGGTGCTGATCGTCAAAGTTGAAGTCAACGAACTGACCCCATTCGGCGTGAGTGTGGACGGCGAGGCCGTGCAAGCCGCCGCCGTGGGTAGACCGCTGCAGGCGAGCGTCACCTGGGCGTTGTACCCAAACAGCGGGTTCACCGTCACGGTGAGCTTGGTGGAATTCCCGGCCACCACCGTGGCCGTTAGCGGAGCCACCGCCAAGCCGAAATCAGACCCAGAACCACCTAAAGAAACCACCTGTGGGCTGGTGGGTCCATTGTCGGTGATGGTTAACGTACCCGTCCGTGTACCGGCCACCGTGGGGGCGAACGAAACGCTAATCGTGCAAGCGGCCCCGGCCGCAAGGCTGTGCGGGCAGGTGTTCGTCTGGGAAAAGTCGCCCGTAATTACAATGCTGGTGATGGTCAAAGCGGCCGTACCGCTGCTCGTTAGGGTCAGCGTCTGAGCAGCGCTCGTGGTGCCCGCGGCCTGGGCGCCAAATGTCAGGCTGGAGGCCGAAAGCGATACCGCAGGCGCGGCAAGCCCCGTGCCCGCTAGAATGATGGTCTGCGGGCTGTTGGCAGCACTATCCGCGATGGTCACGTTCCCGTACCGGTTCCCCACAGCCGTGGGCGTAAACGTGACGTTGATAGTGCAACTTGCTCCTGCCGCGAGGGTTGCAGGGCACGTATTGGTTTGCGCGAAGTCACCTGTCGCAACGACCCCAGTAATCTCCAGTGGCGCACTGCCGGTGTTGGCTAGCGTCACAGCCTGCGCCGGGCTGGTGGTTCCCACATTTTGAGGAGCAAAAGTTAGGTTTGTCTCAGAGAGGGACACGAGTGGACCAAGGCCGGAGCCCCCTAGAATGATGGTCTGCGGGCTGTTGGCAGCATTATCCGCGATGGTCACGGTCCCATACCGGTTCCCCGCAGCCGTGGGCGTAAACGTGACGTTGATAGTGCAACTTGCTCCTGCCGCGAGGGCTGCAGGGCACGTATTGGTTTGCGCGAAGTCACCTGTCGCAGCGATTCCGGTAATCTCCAGCGGCGCACTGCCGGTGTTGGTTAACGTCACAGCCTGCGCCGGGCTGGTGGTCCCCACATTTTGAGGACCAAAAGTTAGGTTTGTCTCGGAGAGGGACACGAGTGACCCAAGGCCGGAGCCCCCTAGAATGATGGTCTGCGGGCTGTTGGCAGCATTATCCGCGATGGTCACGGTCCCATACCGGTTCCCCGCAGCCGTGGGCGTAAACGTGACGTTGATGGTGCAACTCGCTCCTGCCGCGAGGGTTGAGGGGCACGTATTGGTTTGCGCGAAGTCACCTGTCGCAGCGATCCCGGTAATCTCCAGCGGCGCACTGCCGGTGTTGGTTAACGTCACAGGCTGCGCCGGGCTGGTGGTCCCCACATTTTGAGGACCAAAAGTTAGGTTTGTCTCGGAGAGGGACACGAGTGGACCAAGGCCCAAGCCCTCCAGAATGATGGTCTGCGGGCTGTTGGCAGCATTATCCGCGATGCTCACGGTCCCGTACCGGTTCCCCGCAGCCGTGGGCGTAAAAGTGACGTTGATAGTGCAACTTGCTCCTGCCGCGAGGGTTGAAGGGCACGTATTGGTTTGCGCGAAGTCACCTGTCGCAGCGATCCCAGTAATCTCCAGCGGCGCACCGCCGGTGTTGGCTAACGTCACAGCCTGCGCCGGGCTGGTGGTCCCCACATTTTGAGGACCAAAAGTTAGGTTTGTCTCGGAGAGGGACACGAATGGACCAGGGGTCCCGGTGCCCGTCAGCAGCACCACCTGAGGACTGCCCTGGGCATTATCGATGATGGTCAGAGCGCCCACGCTGGATCCGGGCGCCGTGGGAGTAAACGTGACGTTGACGACGCAGTTGGTGGTGGGCTGGAGCGGGGCGGTGGTGCAATCATTCGTCTGCGAGAAAGCGCCGCTGGCATTGATAGTCGAAATCGTCAACGCGGTCGTCCCGTTGTTAGTGACCGTGAGCGGTTGGGGGTTGCTCGCTACACTAACTTGCTGATTTCCAAAGGCCAGGCTGGAGGCCGACAGGCCGACCGTTGACGTGCTACCGCTCAGATTGATGATGTGCGGGTTGCCAGGGGCACTGTCCTGGATCGCGACTGATGCCTTTCGAATTCCCGCCGCCGTGGGAGTGAAGGTCACAGTGATCGTACATTGGGCGCCCGGCGCCAAAGAAGCGGGGCAATTGTTGGTTTCGCCAAAGTCCCCGGCGTCGGCACCCGTGACGCTGATTTTGGAGATGGTCTGCGAGTTATCACCGTTGGTGAGCGTAACGGTCTGCGGCGCGCTCGTGGTGCCGAGGCTCTGGGTCGGGAACAAGAGGCCGGAAGGATTGAGAGCAATTCCCTCCAAAATAGTGACCTCGGAGATGAAGGCATCGCAGTTGCCACCATAGGTGGGCTGGAGCGGATTCGCCAAGGGGAAGTCGAACGAGCACGTTTGGCCGGCGACGTAGGCAGAAGCAGGATTACCCGAATCCACGGCGATGCCGTTTCCGCTATCGGTGTCGCTGCCGCCCAGATAAGTCGAGTAGACCAGGGCGGAGCCGGCGGGATTCAGTTCGGTAACAAAAGCATCGGCATTGCCGCCGCCATAGGTAGTTTGGAAGACGGCGCCGGAGGTCGGGAAGTCAGTGGAAACCGTGGAGCCCGTCACGTAGGCATCTTCACTCGAGTCCAGGGCAATGCCGTTGGCGGAGTCCGCCAGACTGCCCCCCAGGTAAGTAAAGTAGACTAGGGAGGGGGTGCCGCTGAGGGCGAATTTTGCCACGAAAGCATCACCCTCACACACACCGAGCGAATCCAACGCGCAGTTCGGCTGATAAGCGCCGGACGGAGGAGTGAACCCGAGGCTGCTCGCCTTGGAGGTCGTAAGCCCGGCGACGTAAGCGTTGCCGCTCGCGTCCACAGCGACGCCGTTGCCTTGGTCGAGCCCGCTGCCACCCAAATAGGTTGAGTAACGGAGGGAGGCAGATCCCGTCGCATTGGTATTAACCCTGGTCAAGAATGCATCCCCGGCCCCTGCATAGGTGGTTTTCAGCGCGCCGGCAGTCACCGGAAAATCCACCGAGTATGTCACGCCGGTGACGTAGGCATTGGCGCTACTGTCAACGGCAATACCATATCCCACGTCTTCGTCGCTACCGCCGAGGTAACTGCAATAGAGGGGCTCCGAGCCCGAGGCATCAATCTTGACAACAAAGGCGTCCGTGCCGCTGCCACCAAACGTAGTCTCGAAACCTTTATATGTGCAGAACGGCGGGGGAGGTGTGGCAGGCGGTATGATCGGAACCGTGGGAGCAATGTTCGGCCCGACGTCGCCTGTCACATAGGCGTTCTGAGCGCCGTCCACGGCGATGGCGAGGCATGCGACGTTTTCATAGAATCCGACAAAGCCCGAGTAGATCAGTGCGGACCCCTCGACACTCAACTTAGTGACGAAACCGTTGAAGACAGTGTACCCTTGCGGATTCCACGAGGCCCCGCATTTCCCGTCGGCGCCGCACCAGGTATCAAAAGCATTCGGCGTCACCGGGAAGTCCGGCGAATCCGTCGTGCCCGCTACATAGGCCTCACCCAAGGAATCCACGGCAATACCGTAGGCAATGTCCGTAAGCTTGCCCCCCAAATACGTCGAGTAAAGAAGCGTGGAACCGTCGGGGCTGATCTTCGATACGAACGCATCCTGTGGAAAGTCCTTCGGTCCCCCTGCATTGGGTTGAAGAGGATGCGCGGTGGGAAAGTCACTGGAGAAAGTCCCGCCGGCGATGAACGCGCTGCCATCCGGCGCTACCGCGATGCCGTAGGCAATATCAATGTCGCTTCCCCCGAGGTACGTCGAATACGCCAGGACGGGGTCGATGAGCAGCGGCTGGCGCTTGTCATACCGAGCCAGACGAAACGCGACCTTGTTCTTGCCTTTCAAAACGTAGCGAACCGGAACGGGGCGCTCGGCGCCGCCTTCTTTTTGATAGGCCACTGGCTGGCGGAAGCGCAGTTCTCCGCCTGCGACCTTCACCAGCAGGTCACCCCGAGAATCAGTACGCAAGCCCTGGATGCCCTCGAGTACGAATCCGATCTTGTGCGGATCGGCATGGGGTGCAACCTCAAAGTCATACTCAAGCTGGCCCTGGTTCCCGTGGTAAACGAGGTCAATGCCGGGATAGACTTCTGCCGCCATTACCCGACCGTAATTAGGAATGCCGGTGTGCCATTGGGAGGGGTCATTTCCCAGGAAGTAATTGCTCTTGCCCAGCAATTCATCGCGTCCCGCCAGGTGCGATGCTGGGTTAGCGCCAGAAAGGCGCATCCTGGCCACCACCGGCGCGGCCTTCCGGGCGCCCTTTCCATGGCCGGCGCCATGCCGCAGCACCAGAACCGCTTCCGTCGAGGTCAAGAAAAGGGTATAGGCGTTGCCCCGCGACACGAACCTCACTTGGCGGGCATCCGCACCATGAACCTGCCCAACGTTCTCTTCGAACCTGAGCGGCCAACTGGCAGAGGCTGCCGTGACCTGGGCCTGGGCAGATGCACCGGAGCGAAAAATACCCGGACTGGTTGCATCCTTCGCCTGACCCGCGGCGTTTCCGGCCATCACCAGAAGGAGAGTAACACCCACAAGAAGCGGAAGAATTCGTGACTTATACGTCTTTCCAGGCGTGTCCATGCGATCCACCGTTGCAGACTTTTTTGTCGGCATCACATCCCTGCCGTTTTTGCCCGACGCCGTGCTTGAACGTAGGCCAGAATCGAGAACCTATCCGAACCGTTATCTAGGACTGCTAGGCTTTGCAAACCTGCCATTACCCAAATCGAGTACTCAGGGATAACGACAACTGGGGAATATAGCGCACTCATCCTCAGAGTTTGTTAGCACACAGGATGCCAAATCGAACTCGCCACCCAACGGGAAGCGGTCCGACATGCCATCTGGCTCGGAGAAATGCAAGATGCTGTACCTAAAAGGCTTCCGGAAGTAACCCGAGTCCCGGGGATATCTCAAAACCCGCAGTGTCTGCCAGATTTGTCCCATTTCGGCTACACTGCCTAAACTCGATGTGTATACCGGAATTTCCATTATCGACCTCTGGCCGGACCGATAAGTATAGACATGACTGCCGCCGAACGCAGTTTTCAGTCGAGTTTACTTGGCCCACAGTTTCTTCCGAATTGGCCAGGCGGGATATCCGGTTGACTCAGGTAACCTCGATAGGTTGTGGCAGACATCATGTCCATTCAGCTATTCGATGGGAAAAGGCTTGTAGTCTGTTACCATGGGTGGGCGCGGCGAACCGGCAAAGGAAACGCCGTGCCGAAAACCTTGATGGAGGTTTCCCATGGTAAACGCGATCCAACAAGCTCAAACCAATGCGGACAAACAGATCGCTAAAGAGATCGTAATCGCGTATATCTCACATGCCAACCTGGAGCATCTTTTTGAAGTGAGCATGACCGAGAAGGGCGGACCAGTGTTTGAGACGCTCTGGAGGCGCGTTTTCAAAATGGTTTCAGCGAATAACTAAGACTTTCGCGCTGTATTAAAGCGACATTTAGCGACAGGCAGGCCCGAAGAATGCAATCGCGTTCAAACGGGTTTACGTCTGTGAGCGTAGCCATGATTTTCGTCACGCACTGGGCATGTCGTCGTGTATCCCCTGGATGAGCTTGCAATTGAAGAGAAGGAAATAGTCTACGTTCCTGAGACCTTCCAGGTGTCACCCCACCAGATCGCCGCGGTGGAGTGCGAGCAAATGATCGTTCGCGATGATTCCATCGCGTTCATGGCCATCCCGAAACATGCCAGCTCTTACGTCCGACAGTGGAGATACCACTCGCCATGCTCGAAGCAGCAGCTATCGGCGCTTCGACCACCCGCGTCTGATCCACTAAGAATCACCCGTCTGTTGTTACCGCACCGAGCCCGCAAGAACTGCCTTTAAGGGTGTCAGAAACGAAGCCGTTCTCGTAGTTCCCTTCCATCTTGCTAAAACGAGATAGTGACTGCGATCCCGATGCCCGGATGCATGCGGTCATATACGTAGTACCCATCGCCGGTGTAATCAATATATATGTCGTCGGTTTCGTACCAGTTCGGAGGCCACGTTTCCGGCCACGGATCAATGAACGTAACCCAATAGCCGTCGTACTGGAAGCGCGGATATCCGCCTACGAAGAGCATCGGAAGGGCGTTGATGCGGAAGAAGTGCCTACTCCCGAAGTAGAGCCTGAAGCGGTCTTCGGGAACTCGGTAGCCGTTGTAGCCGCCGCGTTGCTGCCAGGTGCGGTGTTCGTTATTCCACGAACTGGCGCGAGACTGGACGAAACCGCTGCGCACCTGCCCTTGGTGTTGTGGAACGCCGCTATGGTGAACGCCGCCATAGGTGGCGCCCGTGGGCTGGACGCCGCCATGATAGGCGCCGCCGGAGCTTTGTTGCGGTCGTTGCGCAGGTCTATTAGCCGGCTGCTGATGCTGTTGCTGTGCGGCTTTCTCCTGCTGATGCTGTTGCTGTGCGGGTTGCTTCTGCTGATGTTGCTGCCCCTGTTGCGGTTTGCCGCGCTCCTCTTCCTGTTGCTCATGCTGTGCGTAGGCAGGAGCAATGGTTCCGAGAAGAAGGAGCAGAACTCCCGTGTTGATAAGACCAACTGGTTTCATGAGTGTTGCCTCCATTATGGTGATTTCATGCGCCCCTCGCTCGTCACGCGGGGCCGCGGTTGTTGTTTCCAGTGGTTGTCTCCGGTAGACCGATACACGAATCGGTAACATACACCTGACCGCCGCTGAATGCAATTGATGAATGCGACAATCCGAGGTCAGCATCAGACGCTGTGTGGCAGCGGTTGCAGGCGGCAAAGCAGGAACTGGAGAGGCAGAAGGCGGGGCCTCAGACCCCGCCCTCTCGCTTAACTGTGACGCTATCTGTGACGCCGAATCAAGGACTGCATGTAGGTTATTGAAAGAATGGTAGGCCTGGAGGGATTCGAACCCCCGACCCACGGTTTAGGAAACCGTTGCTCTATCCTTCTGAGCTACAGGCCCATCGAGGAATTACCCATTTATGGTTGCACACTGGTTGCATATTCGCAACCGAGAATCGGTTGGAGCACTTGCAGCCCAGCGTTCAACAGTGTAGTCTCTTGATACTGGAGGATAATATGTCCCTTCGACCTATTAAGCGGCTCATCAGGGCGAAGCCGACCCTGGAAGGTGCGGGCGTTCACCTGCGCCGCGCGTTCGGCTTCGGCAACACGTCGGAGTTCGACCCGTTTCTCCTCCTCGACGACTTCCGGAATGACCGTCCGGAGGATTACCTGGCTGGCTTCCCATGGCATCCCCACCGCGGGATTGAGACCATCACGTACGTTCTCGCGGGAACCGTCGAGCACGGTGACAGCCTCGGGCACAGCGGCGCCATCGCCGCCGGCGATGTTCAGTGGATGACGGCGGGGAGCGGCATCATCCACCAGGAGATGCCGAAGGGTGATCAAGACGGCCGAATGCATGGTTTCCAGTTGTGGGCCAACCTTCCGGCGTCTCTCAAGATGACAGCGCCGCGTTACCAAGAGGTGAAAGCGCCCGACATCCCCGTAATCACGGATGACGACGGCACCCAGGTTCGCGTCGTCTGCGGAAACTTTTGGGGGAAGACCGGCCCCGTGGACGGGATCGCAGCCGACCCGATCTACCTCGATGTGTCGGTTCAGCCGGGCAAGAGGAAGACCTTGCCCGTCGAGACGACTCGCCATGCCTTCGCGTACGTTTTCGCCGGGGCGGGAAAGTTCTGCAACGCGTCGGGTCCTCTTGCGGTGCCCACGGAACCGGCCGGATGGGCGGACACGTCGCCTCCCACGGAGGCGGACAACCGCTCGCTCGTGCTTTTTGATCGCGGCGACGAACTCTCGGTCCAGGCCGGGGACGACGGAATCCGGTTCCTGCTGGTCTCGGGAAAGCCGCTTGAGGAGCCCGTGGCGTGGTACGGCCCGATTGTGATGAACACGCAAGAACAGCTTCGGCAGGCATTCAGGGAACTCGAGCAGGGGACGTTCCTGAAGCATCAAACGCCGAGGTAGGAAGTCCGCTCGTCGCGGCAGCGCGATCTACGGAGCGATCACGTCCAGCATGGCTCCCCTCAACCACCAACCATCTATGATAAAGGCCAAAGCGTAGAGCGAGGTCTTCAACTGTTGGACGCCGCGCACGCTTCCTGTGCTTTATTCTGGCAGAGTGTGCCGTTATCCGAGAGGAACCACTAGGCGAAAGTGGGCACCACATCTACGGTTTGCCGACTATGGGGCCAAGTGACCACCAAGGTTCGATGAGGAGCCGTCGGTAGTAGCGCAGACATGCTTCTCAATGTCTGCGGCCCTTACTCAGTCGGCGTGTATGAATCTGCCAAGTGGCCGGTGGAGATCAGGCGCAACACTGCGCGCCGCGAATCGACAATGTGGATCGATGGCCGATGCGAAAACACAGATTTAAAGAGCTGAAAAGCCGCGGACCATTGGAATGCAGGTCCACGAGGATCGCTGGGCGCCCCGCCTCGATAGCGGCAGGCCGGTACTCGTGTACTATTGCCAACCGTGCGACTCGACTTTAACCTGGAGAAGATGCTGAGGGCTGGAACGGCATCAGCCGGGGCCGAAATGGTCCCGGGCGCGACCGTGGTCCGGCAGAAATGGAAACTTGAGTGAGGTGAACGATGGTCTTAGCTGCCCTAATCCTGATCCTCTCTACCGCGTTCTTCTTTTTCTATTGGCAGGCCACTTGCCAACGCATCCTGCGCCAACAATTCGACCGAGAGTACTTCCTGGCCATTGTCAATGCCAGCGGCCTGGAGTTCCCTGCGGTGCGCCGGGCGTCGGGAGAATTCAACGCGCCCGTCGACTACGCCCGGCTGCGCATGATGCTCAAGTGCGATTTCCGGGCACTTACTTACCTGCTCAAGAATGCCGTCAACGTGAAACAGCGCTATTCGGGTGAAGAGCGGTTATTGATGTTCTACTTCCGCCTGGTCTTCGCTTCCCTTATCACCCGGCGTTGGCTCCGAGTGGGTGAAAAACCGGCCATCCTGAAGCTGACGGCGATTCTCCAGTATTTCGCCAACGTGGTGGGCCAGCGCGTGGACAGCGTCCGCTTCGCCAACCTGACCGCCGCCGATTACGTCCTAGGTCTTTAATCCTCGTTCTGGCGCTGTTCCAACTATGCGGGGCAATTCTTCCCCCCTCACCCGTCATCCCGGCCCCACGCAAAGCTCCAAGCCCACCTCCTCCTCACCTGACAGTTCGCCGCGCTGCACGTTGCGGAACTGTGACTTCCCAAGCCAGAACTAAGTGCCCCTCAGAGGATACGCGTTTCCACGAGGATCGCTGGGCGCCCCGCCTCGATAGCGGCAGGCCGGTACTCGTGTACTATTGCCAACCGTGCGACTCGACTTTAAATTGGAGAAGATGCTGAAGGCTGGAACGGCATCGGCCCCAGCCGAAATGGCTCCTGGCGCGAGCGTGGTTCCGGCAGAAATGGAAACTTCAGTGAGGTGAACGATGGCCCTGGCCGCCCTAATCCTGATCCTTTCCAGCGCGTTCTTCCTCTTCTATCTCCAGGTCACTTGCCAACGCCTCCTGCGCCGGCAATTCGACCGAGAGTACTTCCTGGCCATTGTCAATGCCAACCGTCTGGAGTTCCCTGCGGTGCGCCGGACGTTGGAAGAATTCAACGCGCCCGTCGACTACCCCCGGCTGCGCATGATGCTCAAGTGTGATTTCCTGGCACTAACTTACCTGCTCAAAAATGCCGTCAACGTGGACCAGCGCTATTCGCGTGAAGAGCAGTTATTGATGCTCTACTTCCGCCTGGCCTTCGCTTCCCTTATCACCCGGCATTGGCTCCGAGTGCGTGAAAAACCGGCCATCCTGAAGCTGACGGCGGTTCTCCAGTACTTCGCCAACGTCGTGGGCCAGCGCGTGGACACCGTCCGCTTCGCCAACCTGGCCGCCTCCGATTACCTTCTAGATTCTTAACGGTGGGTGGTATGTGGTAGGCGGTAGGTGGGAAAAACGTCAACTTCCTCTTCCCACCCACCTTTTCCTGTCAGACCTCTGATTTCTGCCTCTTTGCTCGTCCGGCCGCGGCGGGTCACTGGTCACTGTTCTCACATCACTCATTAAGGCAGCACCATTCGCCCAGCGTGGTTTTAGCTGGCGGATTTCAGAAGTCTGCGGCGCTCGTAAACCAGGAAAATCGGTACAGCATTCGTTTTTTCTTCGCTTGGCACGGAGCTGCAATATGGGTAAAAGGGAGTACGCGCCGGATGTCGGCGGGCATCTTGGCGCCGGGGAAGGCACATCGCAGATCAATGGCCGCAACCAAGAGCCAGAGGCAGAGGTGTAGAGAAAACTCTGTGGCTTTGCTACCCTTGGCGCCCTGGCTCCGTGTTCTCCTGACCATTGGCGTAAGAGCTTTTCACCAAGGAGAACAGAGCGCGGCCCTCGGCCGCAGCCAAAAGCAGATTCTTCTCCCGTAAGGACGACTCGGGCCTCGCGAAAGGACTCATCATGCATCCCCTTGACTCACTTCTCAAGCCACAATCGATTGCGGTGGTCGGCGCCTCGCGCAGGACCGGCTCGATTGGCCGCCAGATTCTGCACCAATTGATTGAATTCGAATATCGGGGCATGCTTTTTCCCGTCAATCCCAAGGCGGATTTCGTTCACTCGATGAAAGCTTATCCATCGGTCAGTTCTATCCCTGACCAAGTGGACTTGGCGATTATCGTGGTGCCGCGCGAAGCAGTGCTGGCGGTTGTGGACGATTGCGGGAAAAAAGGTGTGAAAGGCTTGGTGGTCATTACGGCGGGTTTTTCTGAGACAGGTGACGAGGGGAGGAGGATGGAGGCCGAGCTGGGGGAGCGAATTCGGCGTTACGGGATGCGCATGATCGGACCCAACTGCATGGGATTGATCCACACCGACCCGGCGGTCCACATGGACGCCACCTTTGCGCCCACTTTGCCGCTGACCGGCCGTATCGCCTTCATGTCGCAGAGCGGAGCGCTGGGGGTTGCTATCCTGAACATCGCCCAACAGCTCGACATCGGCTTCTCCTACTTTGTGGGACTCGGCAACCGCACCGATGTATCCAGCAACGACATGCTGCTCTACTGGGAGGATGATCCGAACACGGACCTGATCCTGATGTACCTGGAGTCATTCGGCAATACAAAGCGCTTCATGCAGATTGCGCGCCGCATCTCAAAGCGCAAGCCCATCCTGGCGGTGAAGTCAGGCCGGACCGAGGCAGGAGCGCGGGCGGCATCGTCACATACGGGCGCACTCTCGGCGCGCCAGGGTCTGGATATCGCTGCAGACGCGCTCCTGGAACAGTCCGGAGTAATCCGGGTAAACACCGTGGAAGAGCTTTTCGATCTGACACTGGGCTTTTCCAAGAACCCGCTGCCGCGCGGGAACCGGCTGGGGATTCTGACCAACGCGGGCGGGCCGGCGATTATGGCCACCGACACGGCTGTCAGCCTCGGCCTCCGGCTGGCCGAGCTTTCCCAGAGGACGCGCCAGGAGTTGCGCCGCCTGCTGCCCCCAGAGGCCATCGTTCAGAACCCGGTTGACATGACCGGCAAAGCCGATCGGACCAGGTACGATGCCTGCGCGCAGATACTCCTGGAGGATGAAGGTGTCGACTCTCTCCTGGTGGTGTTCGTTCCTCCCATGATGATCGACGCCATGGACATCGTCGAAGGTCTCGAGGCGTTGCGCAAGAAGTTTGACAAGCCTGTTTTTGGCGTGTTCATGGCACCCGATGAGTTTTTCCAGGAGTTGAACGAGAAGCATCCCGGCCACATGGCCATCTACTTGTTTCCCGAATCGGCCGTGGGTGCTTTGGCGGCGCTGGACCGCTATCGAGAGTGGCGGGAAAGACCCATCGGCGAAGTCCGGAGTTTTGACGTCGATCGCGGGGCGGCTGAGGATCTTCTGAAAGAGGTCCGCCGGCAAGGACGTTCTGAATTGACTGCACTGGAGGCGCAACGGCTGCTCGAGTGCTATGGCATTCCCGTAGCTCGAGCTGCGGTCGCCCAGGATGTGAAAGAGCTGGGGGAAATTGCCCAAGGGGTGCGCTTCCCGGTCGTCCTGAAAGCTCTTGCCCCAGGGCTTATCCATAAAACGGAGGTGGGGGGAGTGAGGCTCGATATCCATACGCCGGAGGAATTGATGGCTGCCGCCCGGAAGATGACGGAGGAGGTGAAGCGGCGGCACGCGCCTTCGGCCCTCGCGGATCGTCAAATGGGATTCCTGGTGCAGGAGTACGTGCGCGGCGGGCGCGAGGTCATTGTCGGTATGACTCACGACCCCAAGTTTGGACCTCTGGTCATGTTTGGCTTGGGCGGAATCTATGTGGAGACCTTCAAGGATGTCGTCTTTCGCGTGCCGCCCATTACCGATCTCGAGGCGCAAGAGATGATTGGCCAGATTCGTGGCTACCGGCTTCTTGAAGGAGTGCGGGGCGAGCCTGCCGTCGATGTGGCGGGCTTGGCAGAAATCCTGCAGCGATTCTCTCAACTCGTCGAGGACTTACCACAACTTGCCGAGATGGACATTAATCCCTTGATGGTTTTCCCGGAGGCGAAAGAATTTCGGGCCGTGGATGTCCGCGTACGATTGGACGAGAAGTGTTAGATGGGTGTTGGAGACGTCAGCCGCGATGTTGTCCGATGCTCTCGCCCCAGAGCTTAAGGGTCGTCACGAAATAACCATTGCATTGGTCGCCGAACAACCCCCTCACCCGTTGCTACGCGCCACCCTCTGTTGCCAAGCCGACCGAGGGCGGTAGAAGTCGAATCAGCTCTCCCCTCTACCCCTTGGGGGAGCTGAGCGTGTCCCACATCTCTCGCTGGACACAGCGGTCCCCCCTCTGTCTTCTGCCCCCTGTGTCCAGCCCAAGATATGGGTAAAGACCAGTTGGGGGAGAGGGGCCGGGGGAGGGGTTTCGGTCCGAGAATGGAACGGTTATTACGTGACAACGCCTCAGCTCTTACTCCCGGATTCCATCTGGTGAATCTTCAGATAGAGACCACTAATGGCAAGTACGATGGCAATAAGGGCAATTCCCAAACCCTTGCGGCGGAAGTCACGTTCGCGAAGCGCCGCCACACCGGCCTGGTATGACTTTGCTGCGATTTCAACTCCCGAATCCGTGAGTTTTCGGACCGCCGAGTCGTCGAAGGTGTGAACGTTGACTCGGGCTTTCACCAGTGCCTCATTCGCGTCCGTCAGTTCCATCTTGGCGCCCGAAACTTCCATTCCGTCGCGTTCTGCGACATTGAGCACTTTCTCCGCGCGCGCCAGCGAGGAGTTGAGATTGGCGAGATCTGCGGACATGGCTTGCGCGGCGGTGTAGCCCTTATCGCCCGGTGCGTGGCAGGTGATGCACACGGATTGTGGCGCCGATCCCACCCAGGCGTCAGTAGGCCGGACGATTTCGTGGTTCGAATGGCACTGCACACACCCAGGCAATCCCATTTTGGCAAACGCCACTTCGTGCGGGCTCTTCTCAAAAAGTTGAGCAAAGAAGACGTGACAAGTGCCGCAGACGCTAGCGACGGAAGTCACTCCGGGCGGCGTGGCGCCATGGTTTCCATGGCAGGTGCTACAGGTTGGAGAAGACGTGTCACCCTGCGCGAGCATCTCGGCATGGACGCTCCTCTGGTAGCGAGCTTGCTGGTCGGTGGGAATTCCGTAGGCTTTCATGTAGAGGGGGTCGGAGTGGCAGTGAGCGCACGTTGCAGCCACGTTGGCAGGATAGACCGGCGACCGAGTGTCAGAGGCGGGAAGAATGTTGTGCACACCGTGGCAATCGACGCAGGCAGCCACCTTGGTGTCACTCTGCTTCAGCCGCTTCCCGTGTACGCTGGTCAGATACTGACTCAACTGGTCCACCCGCATTGTAGGATTGAAGCGATGCATGTAGGCCGCATCAGAGTGGCAGCGGGCGCAGAAATCCGGGGTCTGGATTTTTTTCGGAGCCCCGCGAAAGCCTTTGGCACGGCTCATGGCGTCCATCGACTCGTCGTGGGGATCGCCTCCATGGCAATCTGCACAGCTTAGACCGGCTTGATGATGGACATCGACTTCGAACTGCGTGGCGGGTTTGGCTAGATCCCCCCCCAGCGCAGCGTGGCACGTGATGCAGGTGTCTTTGGGTGGAGCGGCGAAGGCAGGTTTGAGCGAAAACAACATCAAGGCGATGAATGTCATGGAATTTTTCATGGCGCTCTAACGCAAGGCTAACGCCGACAACACAGCGATGTATCCGATCACAAAAATCCCCAGGCCGGTGAATAAGCGCGTCACGCGGCCGAAGCCGATTCGGCGGTCCAGGAAGGGCACCAAGACCCACACCGCTGCCGCCGCACCAAATACCAGCAAGCCCGCAAATTCTCCCTCCAGGAAAAGGATTTTGGCAGGGAGATACTTCAGGGTTTGAAACATGAAAAGAAAATACCATTCCGGCCGAATTCCCGCCGGAGCGGCAGCGAATGCATCGGCCTTGGTTCCCAGTTCCCAAGGGAAGATTGCGGCCAGCCCTCCCAGGACTCCCAACGCCGCGTACCAGCCCATCATGTCGCGAAGCAAGAAATTGGGGAAGAAAGGCATGGAACGCTGCGCGGTGCGCCCCTCAGCGATGGCGCGCTCGACGCTCGGTGGAACGCTCATCCCCAATCGCTGCACGAGCAATAAATGAATAGCGAGCAGTAGGGTGGCGAGTCCCGGCAACACGGCAACATGGAACCCGAAGAATCGCGTCAAGGTGGCGCCGGTCACTTCCTGGCCGCCCCGCAGGAAGACTAGAAGCCATTTCCCGACACCTGGAATCGAACCTGCCATCTCGGTTCCCACTTTGGTGGCAAAAAAGGCAAGAGTGTTCCAGGGCAGGAGATAGCCGCTGAAGCCAAAACCGAGAAGGATGAATAACAGCAGCATGCCGCTGAGCCAGGTGAGTTCTCGCGGCTTTCGATAAGCCTTCAGGAAATAGACGCTGAACATGTGAACGAAAGCGGTGAAGATCATCAGGTTCGCCGACCAACTGTGCACGGAGCGGATGAGCCAGCCGAAGCGCACCTGAGTCATGATGTATTGCACGCTTTCGAAGGCGTCGTTGGGGGTGGGCCGATAATAAAGCAGCAGCAGGATGCCGGTCAGGACCTGGATGATGAAGAGAAACAGCGTCATGCCACCCAAGTAGTACCAAATAATGTGGCGACTCACCGGAACCGTCTTGTGGCGTAAGAACTCCTCCACACTTCCGGCGCCGAACCTTTCGTCGAGCCAGTTCAGAGTTTTGCGGTAGAGAGTGGCCATAGTCAGGCGGTGCGGGTCACCACCACGTCCTCACCCTGGATGTGGACCTCAAAGATCTCGAGCGGACGCGGCGGCGGGCCGCTGACATTACGCCCCCCGAGATCGTAGAGTCCGTTATGACACGCGCACCAGATCTCTCGCAGGTCGGATCGGTACTGCACCGTGCAATTCAAGTGCGTGCACACAGCCGAAAAAGCCCGGTAGCTGCCGTCCACCAGACGAACCAGGAGTGCGGGTCTGGAACCGAATTTGAAGATCTTTCCGCTGTTGTTCTTGAGTTCGCCCACCTTCGCCGCCACCACAAAACGGCTGGGGGATTCCGCCACGGGCGGGGGAATGATGTATCGCAGGGCAGGATAGATAAAGGAAATGATCGAAGCTACGACACCGCTCCCTAGAAGGAGATTAACCCAGCGTCGGCCGGGTTGAACAGTTCCACGCGGAGTAGGGTCAGCGGTTTCCAAGCAGGCGCTCTCCTCTCGTACTGTCAGTCCTGCGCACGAACCTTGCCAGGGCCACGGATCAGACTCCGCGGCTGTTGTGATGATACGAAAAAATCTCCGCTGAGGCGATCCCGCACCGTTCTACTGCACTACCAGACATGACCTCGCCCAGGCGCCCCCCTTCACCAGGTGAGGTTCGGCCACGGTTGCACACCCGCCTTGTCATTTGCAGGGAAGAGGCCCGGCTAATTCCGGGTACCCGTCACATGCGATTAAGGGCACTCGCGACTGAAAGCTATTTCTTTTCCGGCGCCTTGTACCCTTCCAGAGAGTGGTTGTGGTCTTTGTAGTACTTGCCGGCGTCATTCAATTCTTTGGAGCCCATCTTTACATGGCAGAATGTGCAGGGCTTGCCTTCTTTCTTGGCGTATTCCGGCTTTGCCGTCGCCAGCGTGAGTAGGAAACCACAAGAGATTGATATCGCGATCAGAACCTTAAGAAGCCTCATGAATGTTCTCCTTCTGGAATTCTCCTCGCTTCTTTTTTGCCTGCCCTCCGATCGGTCAGGAGGCCGCGTGTAATGATGCCCGAATTCTGCCTCGCAGGGCAAGAGTGTTTATTGGCTTGGGTAAAGCTCGTGCAGGACCTTGGGGTCCGCCTCGTCCATGGCCAGGAGGGAATGGCACGCGTTGCAGTCTTGCGTGATTTCACTTCCCGCCTTCGATTTGTGGTTGCCATCGTGGCAGCGGAAACACCCGGGGAAATCTGTATGACCCAGGTTGTTCGGGTAAGTTCCCCAGGCAATATTCATCTCGGGGAATATGTTGCCATTGAAAATGTCAAGCACCGTGGCCGCTGCTTGTTCAATCTGCGCCTGCTGCGAATTGTAAAGCGAAAAATAATTCGCCTTGTAGTATGCGCGGAAAGCTTCCGGCAATTGGGTCTGAGCCGCCAACCTGCTGGAATAGTTCTGCTTCAAAAGCTCAACCGAGAACTTGTGGACGAAAGGCAAAGAAGGACTGATGCGCCCCGCTGCCATCTCCCGGTTGACGGCTGATTCCGGCATGTCGAAGGTGTGTGTGGGACGATTGTGACAGTCCATGCAATCCATGGTGCGCCGTTCGTGACGGGCTGAGCCGTTCTGAGCTGCCTCCGTGGAAACAAACTGTGTGAAAGAGCCATCGGGGTTTTGATAATTGACGGAGGGGATGACCTGGCGCTTATCATCGGCCGCCTCGTAAGTCACCAAGCCCAGGTGCCTTCCGTGAATCCCCACCAGTTGACGATCCGGGCTGCGGCCGCCGATGTGGACCAACAAAACCGTCTTGGTGGCGGAGTTCTTTTCATCGTTATCGAAGCTGGTTTTGACCACCAGCTTGTCGCCCGAGAACTTCTGCGGCCAATGGCAATCCTCGCAGGTCTCGCGCGCGGGGCGTAGGTTATGAACCGGCGTGGGGATAGGGCGCGGATAGAGGTTGAAGGTCACGGCCAGCAACTGGTAGCTGCCAGAGATTTTCGAGCGCACAAACCACGGCGCCCCCGGTCCAATATGGCACTCGATACAAGCCACGCGCGCGTGCGGGGAACGCTGGTAGGCTGTGTATTCGGGCTGCATCACTTGGTGACAGGTCTGCCCGCAGAACTGCACTGAATCCATATAGAGCGTGCCGCGGTAAGTAGCGACGGCGAAGAGAGGCACATTGAGGGCGGTCATAATCGCCACGAACCACGCCGTCCGCTTAAGGCGCGGGTCGCGAAAGTCGATGGTGGGGTAAGTGACGGGTAGCGTGCCGCGTCGCCGGTATCTGCGGAAATCGCGGTAGATGCCGAGTGGGATCAAGAGGAGTCCGGCAACAAACACCGCGGGCAGCAGAAGGAAAACTAATATGCCGGCGTAAGGGTTGTAGACCATGCCAAAAAGCTGGAAAAAGTAAGCCAGTACCAGAGTCACGCCGGAGCTGGTCGTCAGGACCACGCCAAGGCGACTAACCAGATTGTGGCTGAGATAAAATATCGGACGCAAGGTATTCGCCAGCGGCCCCGAGAGGCCACGAGTGCGTGCCTGTTCCGGCCTTCCAGCAGGAATTTCTTGGTTTTCGGGCATGTTTTTGCGTAAGCGATTTTCTGAGGCACGAGAGAAGGGGGCCTGCCGAAATAGGCCCGACCCCCTGCTCGACTAACTTCTGCAACTACTTCTTCTCGTCGGCCTTATAACCCTCGAGCGAGTGGTTATGCTCCTTGTAGTACTTTCCAGCGTCGGTAAGCTCCTTGAACTTCCCGGGTGGGTGGCAGAAGGTGCAAGGCTTGCCTTCCTTCTTGCCGTATTCCGCCTTGCTCATCCCCATGGAGGCAGCGATGAAGGCTGCAAGAGTCAATAGTAACAGTGGCCGAATGATGTTCAAAGATCAGACCCTCCCAAAAGTGCTGTAGTCTCGTCGAGGCGCAGTTTTTGCCCCGATTTCAGCACCGCCATGATTGATGTAGCACTCTAAATGCCAGGTTTGCACATCTGTTAATTCTCTAACAGCCGAGTATAGCAAAAGCTAGCAGTTTCCTCGACCTCGCTAGCACCTTGCATTCAAATAAGTTGCGCGAAATTTCAGGGGTCTTGTGGCAAATGACTCAATCCGCTCCTTCTTGTTTGTAGCCATGACCATTTGTCCCTTAGCAGCTAACTGGTTGTATTGGCCTGATCTTAAAGGAAGAGATCGGCCGCATCATTGCGTATCTTTTACACGCAACAATGTTGAATTCCTGGCATGTCACGTGCCGCCACATCGGCTTTGGGCAGTGTTCGAGCCAGTTTGGGTTCGCCGCAACTGTTCTTATGAGGAGTCTGAACGCAACCAAGGAATCGACCATGAATCTTATCTTGTGAGGAGCTCCCTTGAAGCTGGAACGAATCCTTTGCCCGCTGGATTTTTCAGAGTTTTCCACAAGGGCTTTTGAATACGCGCAGTCACTGGCACGGCGCTATAAGAGCAAACTGCTGCTCGAGCACGTTCTCCACCTGGCATTCTCGGCCTATCCTTCCTACATCGATGCGGAAGCGATCGACAAGGTTTCGCAGGGCCTTTCAGCTTTTGCCCGGGAGCAACTTAAGGATTTTGTGCGGAAACACCGTGGTGAGGGAGTTGAGATTGAGAGCTTCGTGGACGAAGGTGATGTGACGGATACAATCCTTGCCTTTGCCCAAACGCGAGCCGTGGACCTGATCGTGATGGGTACGCACGGCCGGCACGGCCTGGACCACATCCTCCTCGGCTCGGTCACGGAAAAGGTCCTGAGAAAGGCGCGCTGTCCCGTCCTGGCAGTGCGCAAACCCGCTCACGAATTTGTGGCCCCGGGGGACAGTGTCGAGCCGGTGCATTTGCGGAAGATCCTTTTCGGGGTGGATTTTTCGGCTTATTCCGAGCGGGCCTTACTTTATGCGCTCTCCCTGGCTGAGGAATATAAAGCCGAACTGACGTTGCTGCACGTCATGGAGGATTTCCCGCTGCACAAGGATCTCACCGCGGTCACGTCCGAGGTGGTACAGCAACTCGAGGGCTTGCTGCCACCCTCCGCCCGGAATAGCAATCTCCTTAAGCCCCGTCTGCGAGTCGGCAAGCCCTACGAGGAGATCATCCGCTCCGCCCGTGAAGCGGATACGGACCTCATCATCCTCGGAGTGCGCGGCCGCAATGCTCTGGACCTAGCCATCTTTGGTTCCACAACCCACCGCGTCATCCAAAAGGGTCCGTGCCCGGTGTTGACTGTTTCCCTTTGATTTCTAATTTCCAGTTTCTGGTTTCTGGTTTCCAGTTTGGGCCGCTCCTTCTTCCGTTTTCGGCTCCTCTTCCAAGTCCTTTGCGAACACTGCATAGCCAGGGTTGGGCGGAAAGAGGGTGGACATCAGGATCATACGGCGGCGCAACTGTTGGAGGGGGAGGTGTTCGGGTCCCACCCGGATCTGGACGTCGTGCCACAAGCCGTGCATGTATTCAGCTACCGTGCTCACCAGGGAGATGTCCCGGTAGGGCTCATACTGAAGGCGACTACGGCGCCAGGGGCGAATGGCGAGCAGTGCCTGCTTGGCAGTGAGGGATTCTTCATCAATCTCGCCTCGCACTCCGTGGCGAAGCTCCTCATCCAGGAGCTCATCGTAGGCGGCGAGTTCCGAACTGGTAAGACGTGGCCGCAGCAACTCGGCGACACTCGCCAGGAACTCGAACCCGGTGTCGTGGGGGTCCACTTCCCGACAGGCGAGGAGGAGATGGGTCCTTTCACTTGTTTCAACCCAGGCGGCCGTGTGAGTCTCACCTTTGGGTTTAGCCGGGCAGACCACATCCCCGGAGTCCATACAAGCGATGTAAGGAACCATCAGGACTCGAAGCGGGCCGATCCGCTCGGCGATGCCCGCCGGAACTGCCTGAGCCGGTTCTCTCACCATGGTCCGCTCCTCCGCAGGAGTCAGCGTGAGCATGGAGTGGATCTCCCAGCCGTGGGCCAGGTGTGAGAGCGGGACGAATTTTCCTTTGACGTACTCGCTGATGGGGATGTTATCCTGCGCCGGGATTTGCGGAGTGCTCAAGTTTCACCATCCCACCTCCCCTGCCATCGAAATCAGGGAGTTGCGTTGCTAGGGAATATTCTGAGCAATTCTGGTCCGTCTGTCCAGCAGGGATTCAGATCCGCTCGAATCATGCAGCGCGCTACTTATCATAGCGCGAGACCGGTTCTCCGGCAGAGAGGCTAGGCAGGGAAGCCGAAGAGCAGGCCTTCATGAACTCGCCCCACTTGGATATCGAGGAGCGTGTTTTGCGGGAGGTTCGAGCCGGGCAGGACAATCTTCAGGTAATTGCTGCTGAGCGCCACGCGCTCACTGCTTTCGGATCCGTCGAGCGTGACGGCCGAGAGCTTACGGCCGACTTGTGCCTGAAGAAAAGTCTGGCGCTGGCGAGTGAGCAAAGAGCGGATTTCCTGGGCGCGCTCGCGGGCCACCCGGCCGTTCACCTGGTGGGGTGAGGCAGCGGCGGGGGTGTGTGGCCGAGCTGAATACGGGAAAATGTGCAGATAGGTGAAGGGCAGTGATTCGATGAAGGCGGCGCTCGTGGCGTGGTCCTGGTCCGTCTCGGCGGGGAAGCCGACCATCACGTCCGCGCCGATGCCGGCGTTGGGGATTCGCTCGCGGATGGCAAGGATACGCTCGGCATATTGTGAGGGCCAGTATCTCCTGTTCATGAGACGGAGAATCCGGCTGCACCCGCTCTGCAATGGGATGTGGAAGTGCTGCGCCATGCGTGGCTCTTCGGCCACCAGCCGGATGAGCGCGGAGCTGACGTCCATCGGCTCAATGGAGCTTATGCGCAGGCGCGCGATGGCAGTCTCCGCCAACAACCTCTCGAGAAGACTGAGAAAAGTAATGCCACGGTCAATGTCGCGCCCATAGCTTCCCAGGTTGATCCCGGAAAGAACGATTTCCTTGTACCCTCTCTGCTCCAATTCGCGGACCTGCTCGACAACCCGCGCGGGGGCGAGGCTGCGGCTGCGGCCACGGACGGATGGAATCACGCAAAAGGCGCAACGCGCGTTGCAGCCGTCCTGAATCTTGAGCGTGGGACGAGTGCGGTCGTCCGGGAATACGGGAGCAAAGTGGAATTCGTCGGCAATCTCTCCCACCAGGACAGTCGGTGGTTCTCCCTCCGGAAAATGATAACGCTCTGCCGTCCCATTGGAACTCGCTGCCGTAGCTCCAGGTTGCTGAATTTGCACCAACTGGCTTCGTCCCAGGGCTTCTGACTTCCGGCTTCTGACTCCTGACTTCTGATAACCGGGTTCACTCTCCGGCCCTCGGTCGCCGGTTTGCAGGCTCGACCTCAGCAGGTCCGCAATGAGGTGCTTGTGGGAATTCCCAACCACCCAGACGACACCGCCAAGTTGGGCGATTTCCGTCGGCGAACGCTGCGCATAACAGCCGGTGACCAGAATCCGGCACAGAGGGTTGGCCCGGTGGATGCGGCGGACCAGTTGCCGGATTTCGGCATCCGCCCTGGCGGTGACGGTGCAAGTGTTCAGAATCGCCACTTGGCTGGCAGAAATCTCCTCCACCTCCTGGAGGCCCGATTCGAGCAACTGCTTCTTGATCGCAGCACCGGCCGCCACGCCGCCGCACACTTCAAGCACACGGGCCACCCGGAGATGAAATCCGTTGAGCCCGGCCAGGACTGGTCCTGGCGCTACATCGACAAAGCCTACCTCTGATTGAGGCTTGACCTTGTCGCCGGTAGTGGCGAGGCTGGCCCAGCGCTACTGGCTCGGGCGGTGAGAATAGGGGAACGGCAAGCCGTCCCCCGATGCCTATCTCAGGTTAAAGAAAAAGCAGGGACGGCAAACCGTTCCCTCGCGTTGCGCCCGGTCTGGGCCGGAGAAAAGTTTACTTCGCATAGTAGCCCTTGTCGACGCCGACGCCGGTGCAGAAGTCATAGCCTGCCGGGGCTGAGAAACCCATGTAAAAGCCGCAGAAGCCGTTCGTGATGTCGGTGAAGTAGCCCCCAGCAAACGTGGGGCCACTGAAATAGTAGATCCAGGCAGCCTCTGCGCCCTGCGAAGTGGCGAAGTTACCGGCGGTGTTTACAATGCCGGCGAGCGACGGTGCTGAGACACTGGTGCCGCCGACTACGAGCCACTCGTAGTAATAAATGCCCTCGATGGGGAAGGTGTCGTAGACATAGACCCCCGTATAGGGATCGGCATCAAAGGACAAGTCTGGAACGCAACGGTGAGTACTGCAAGCAGAGGGAATGTAGGTACTCTGGTAACTTGGGATCGTTTCTATGGAGCTCTGGCCGCCGCCGCCGAAGACCCAACCAGCCTCTTGTAGGAAGTTGAAAGTCGCGGCGTTGCGGCGCATGGTGGTGCCGCCGGCGCACACAACGTTCGGAGAAGTACAGGGATAAACGACCCCGGGCGAATCGCCCGACGCTGCAAAGTAGACGACCCCGGGCTTGGTGAAGCATGAGTCATCCATAGTAGCGCACGCATCGCTGGCGTTCTCGCCATAGAACTCCCCGCCTCCCCAGCTCATAGAAACTTCGCCCTTACCCGTGCTGCCCGCGGGGCAAGTGCCGACGCCCCCCGAGTTGTTTTCCGGGTTCCCACATTGCACCAGATTGTTGGCGACAAGCACGGCCTGCTGCAAGTCGGAATCGTAGTTTGAACACGCTTCCACCAGGTAGATTTTGGCTGAGGGCGCCATCGCGTGGGCCCACTCGATATCCAGCGACTCCTCTACTTCCCAGCCGCCCGTGTAATCTGTCGGGAGATACCCAAGCCAACCGCAGGAGGACGCCTTGGTGTTGGCCCAAACCACCTGGAACTGCGACGCTGACAAGGGAAGGCCGAACACGTCTGAGAACCAAGCCAAGTCACCTGGGGCGGCCGGGTCGTCATAGGCATCGACGATCGCGATGGTCTGGCTGCCGCCAGTGGGGTTGACCGTGGTTGAGTTGGGATTACAATTCGGTGATGCGCTAGTTGTGACGAGGCCATAATGACAAGCGATCGAAGCGGGCGTCTCATAGCCGTACCCAGGGAACGGCGGCGCTTCGTCAGGGTTGAGTCCGTGGGGAATGAAAATCTCAACGTTGGTATGGGCCGCAAAATAGTGACCCGCCGGGACCGTTTGCGGCTGGCTGGATTGAGGGATGAATAGTGTGCCCGGCGCGGATGGAACACCCGAGGGCGCTGATTGGAGTGATACCCCTTTTGGGGATCCTGGGCCCGACTGTTGGGCCAGTCCGGACATTGCGAAAGCGAACACAAGCACGGCCGCTGCTACGGCCGTTCGTAACTCAATTGAGTGTTTCACTGGAGTCCTCCATAGTGGTCAGGTTTGCCCTTCGCATCCGTCTGACCCGGCCTGGACACAACCGAGTTCGAGACGGCTATTAGGCCGCGCACCGCGTTTAATAAAAGTATAAGATTTAGCTGAGAAGGCTCCCGCCTCCTGGTTCACAATTTACCCTCAAGTAGGCCGGGAGTCAAGATAAAAGTGGAGTTTTGGCAATCAACAGTGGCAATGAACAGAAGAGGTTTGGGCGGGGGTGACTCCGTGCGAGCTCCGAGTTCCTGAAACTGGCGGGACGGGTTGCCTCTCCATGTCGCCTTGTTGTAAGGGCGCCACTAGGTGAGTGTCGAGCGGGAAGGCCGAGCCTGGCTGCAAGGATTTGTACAAAACGGTGACGGATAGGCCCTAGTGCGGCTGTCAAAACCTGGCGTGGGCTAGGCAGGAAAGCCGAAGAGCAGGCCCTCATGAACTCGCCCCACTTGGATATCGAGGAGCGTGTTTTGCGGGAGGTTCGAGCCGGGCAGGACAATCTTCAGGTAATTGCTGCTGAGCGCCACGCGCTCACTGGTTTCGGATTCGTCGAGCGTGACGGCCGAGAGCTTACGGCCGACTTGTGCCTGAAGAAAAGTCTGGCGCTTGCGAGTGAGCAAAGAGCGGATTTCCTGGGCGCGCTCGCGGGCCACCCGGCCGTTCACCTGGTGGGGTGAGGCAGCGGCGGGCGTGTGGGGTCGAGCTGAATACGGGAAAATGTGCAGATAGGTGAAGGGCAGCGATTCGATGAAGGCGGCGCTCGTGGCGTGGTCCTGGTCCGTCTCGGCGGGGAAGCCGACCATCACGTCCGCGCCGATGCCGGCGTTGGGGATGCGCTCGCGGATGGCAAGGATACGCTCGGCGTATTGTGAGGGCCAGTATCTCCTGTTCATCAGACGGAGAATCCGGCTGCACCCGCTCTGTAATGGGATGTGGAAGTGCTGCGCCATGCGTGGCTCTTCGGCCACCAGCCGGATGAGCGCGGAGCTGACGTCCATCGGCTCAATGGAGCTTATGCGCAGGCGCGCGATGGCAGTCTCCGCCAACAACCTCTCGAGAAGACTGAGAAAAGTAATGCCACGGTCAATGTCGCGCCCATAGCTTCCCAGGTTGATCCCGGAAAGAACGATTTCCTTGTACCCTCTCTGCTCCAATTCGCGGACCTGCTCGACAACCCGCGCGGGGGCGAGGCTGCGGCTGCGGCCACGGACGGATGGAATCACGCAAAAGGCGCAACGCGCGTTGCAGCCGTCCTGAATCTTGAGCGTGGGACGAGTGCGGTCGTCCGGGAATACGGGAGCAAAGTGGAATTCGTCGGCAATCTCTCCCACCAGGACAGTCGGTGGTTCTCCCTCCGGAAAATGATAACGCTCTGCCGTCCCATTGGAACTCGCTGCCGTAGCTCCAGGTTGCTGAATTTGCACCAACTGGCTTCGTCCCAGGGCTTCTGACTTCCGGCTTCTGACTCCTGACTTCTGATAACCGGGTTCACTCTCCGGCCCTCGGTCGCCGGTTTGCAGGCTCGACCTCAGCAGGTCCGCAATGAGGTGCTTGTGGGAATTCCCAACCACCCAGACGACACCGCCAAGTTGGGCGATTTCCGCCGGCGAACGCTGCGCATAACAGCCGGTGACCAGAATCCGGCACAGAGGGTTGGCCCGGTGGATGCGGCGGACCAGTTGCCGGACTTCGGCATCCGCCCTGGCGGTGACGGTGCAGGTGTTCAGAATCGCCACTTGGCTGGCAGAAATCTCCTCCACCTCCTGGAGGCCCGATTCGAGCAACTGCTTCTTGATCGCAGCACCGTCCGCCTGGCTCGCGCGGCAACCGAAATTGAGAAGCTGGAATGTGGGCATGGCAAAAACCCATCAAGGCTAAGGGCTGGTAGCTGAGCGCGGAAAGCTCTAGTCTGACTAGCGTCGCCGGCCGATCTTCAGAGTGGCATTAGAATGGCTTTTCTTGCAACGTGGTCGAGCTCCCAAATTGGACACACGCCACCCCGAGTTTGCCAGGCTGGAAGTGTTTGAGGTGAGATTAGGCCGGGCTGGCGGAGGTCCGCCGCTGCTGAAAACACTCCCGACAGTAGACCGGTCGCCCCTGAGTCGGCTTAAAGGGTACGGTCGTCTCTTTCCCACACTGGGTGCATGTGGTCGTGGTTTCGGCCCGATGGTAGCTCTGCCCGCTCAGTCCTTGACTCCGCTTTAACTTACAAGGCTTGCAACGTTTTGGCTCGTTCTTAAAACCCTTGTCAGCGAAGAAAAGCTGCTCCCCGGCAGTGAAAACGAACTCCGCGCCGCAGTCCATACACTTCAGGACCCTATCCCGGTACTCCATAGCCGTACTCCCCTGCTCGAACAGGGCCCCACCCGCTATAGGTTGCGAAGTGGTTGAACACCGCGAGGCTTGTGTGGTTCCCACTCTCCCGCTGCTTCTAGATCCCTAATCCTGTTCGTGTCTAGCCTTCTTGCGTGCCCTCTTACGAGCCAAGGCCGCCTTGACTCGCTTTTTCTCACCAGGTTTCAAGTAGAAAGAATGTCTTTTGATTTCCTTTATGATGTCTTCCTGCTGAACCTTACGTTTGAAGCGGCGAAGCGCGTTTTCCAAGGACTCTCCGTCCTGAAGTCTTACTTCAGCCAACCGATCCACACCCCCGTTTCGGATTAGAATGATGAGCCCACTATAATTGCGGTGGATTGGCCATTCTTACCCATAGGATCGACGTAAGTCAAGCGCAATTTCGTTTGCTTCAGCATCGGGACGCCGCAAGCTCGCATCCACTTGGGCAACTCGGCGCACGAAGACGGCTAGACTCTGCTTTCACCTCCTGACGGGGACTGGGTGATTAGTTGTCGTCTCGAATAGGGCAGGGAAGAGAATAAGCATTGAGGTGCGAGCAGTCTCTTGACCCTTTGAAGAGCTTATGTTACGGTCAGCCGCGAGGCTCTAGTAGGTTGCAGTAGAAGCCGAAGAGGCCCCGGCTAGACGGGGGCACAACTTGGCCCAGCTTCTGAAAAGCACAAATGCCAAGTTGAGCCAACTCCACGCGGGCGAGGACCCTGCTCCTACAATTTGTTGCAGGAGGGACATTCCCAGCATCCTGCCAGAACGCGCTCGCACGGCAAAGCACATGGCTGAATTAATCAAAGTAGAGCAAGCAAGACTGGGATTCCTGCTGGAATATGCGGTGCGCATGATTATTTCCGGCAAGGTCATTGCCTTTCCCACGGACACCTTTTACGGTCTGGGCGCTGATCCTTTCAACTTGGCTGCGGTGAGTGAGGTGTTCCGGATCAAACGGCGAATGGCTGACCGGCCCCTTCCCCTTTTGGTGGCCTCCATCGATCAAGCTGCGGATCTTACCCATGACCCGCCGCAGCTTTTCTTCACGCTGGCGAAGAGGTTCTGGCCTGGTCCCCTGACGCTCGTGGTGCCCGCCTCGCGTCAGATCCCGCTGAAAGTCACTGCCAACACCGGCAAGGTGGGGCTGCGGTGGCCGCGCGCGCTACTGGCCACGGCGCTGATTGAGGCTTCCGCGCGGCCTTTGACGGGAACCAGCGCCAACCTTTCGGAATTGGCCGGTTGCTCTACGGCGCAGGAAGTGGACAGGCAGATCGGCGATCTTCTGCCCCTCATCCTGGACGGAGGCCCCACAGAAGGACAGCTCGCCTCCACGGTGGTAGACTTGACGGGCGAGCGGGTGCGTATCGTTCGACCCGGCGGTGTATCGGAGTTTGAACTAAAGGAGTTCCTGGGCTGATTTACCTGCGTTTTCGCCAAGGAGTTTTCATCGGACTGCTGCTGGCCTTGTTTGCCCTCGTCTATGCGGAGAGGTCGCTTTATCTTGCCATCCGCGAACAAGCCGCACGAGATGAAGCAACGCCGGCCGATGCCCTCGTCATCTTTGGGGCCGCGGAGTATAACGGCGCGCCTTCCCCTGTCCTCAAAGCACGCCTGGATCATGCCTTTGACCTTGAGGAGCGCGGCCTCGCGCCGTTGGTCATCACCACCGGGGGCAGTGGAGGCGACCCGCAATATACGGAGGCCGGCGTGGGGCGTGACTACCTGATCCAGCAGGGTGTGGCCGAGGCCAAGATCCTGGTGGACATGCGGAGCCTGACTACCTATGAGAGCGTCAAAGCCGTAACGCTCCTGCTCAGGCAGCGCCAAAAGCGCACTTGCATCGCGGTAAGCGATGGCTTCCATCTTTACCGAATCAAACTGATGTTTCGGTCGCTGGGTATTACCGCCTACGCCTCGCCGGCTCCCGACAGTCCCATCGAAGCCGATTCCTACTTGCGCACTCTGCACTCCCTGCGCGAAATGGTTATTACCACGTTGTGGTACGTGGGATTTCGGAAGTAGAGTCCGGAGTCCCATTTGTAGGGCCGAACAGCGGATCAACCGTACCGGGTGCAGTCAAGGATTCGAGGGTCAAGGAGTTTCCAACCTCTCGACCTTCGACTCCTCGACTCCTTGACCTTCGACTCCTTGACTATTTGAGGAGCCGCAACGGACGAGGATTGTCTCGGGGTGGAGGCAATGCTGCGGAGGCGCCGGCACACGAGGCTCAGGGCGGCTGCTTCGCAAGCTCCGCTGCCGCAGTCCGAGGCAGCCCCCATGACATATTGTCTATCGGTGCCATTTCCGTGTTGCTGTGATGAACATTAACCATTTTATTTTCTATAACATTCCGGCTTTAACGGGCTAAGTACCTGTGTTTTCAACAACATTCCAGCTTCGCCCCAAAGTTTTCCACAGCGGTCCTTTGTTTTCAATGACATTCCAGCATCGTTCGTTCAAAAAAAGAATTCTTTTCGAATTGCCGCCCGCAGTTGAAAGTAGCGCGGACCTCCGCTTTTGAGGTCCGCGGCCCTTATCCGGCGACCGCGCTGCCGCCTTCTGTTTGAGCCCCGTGAGCACCTTCCGCCGTGTACCATTTTGAATAGCGCCCCGTAACAAGCTTCAGAGCCGCGGACCTCAAAAGCGGAGGTCCGCGCTACAGCCTAAGCGGGCGCTTTTCCCCGCCAAGAGTCGGGTTGGGTTCTTGCGGGATGTTCCCCACCATAAACATACGCTAGTATTGTAGCTTACTAGCGGGCGTCTGTCTAGCACTAATTGTGGCATTTAGTTTTGGGGGCGCGATGCCTCCGTCTGCCGTGGCAACCGGCGCCTTGGAGTGCGTAGCGCAGAGTTTGTGCCTTTCAAACTCTGCGGCTCTTGATATGATAAACGTCCTGTCGCTGTAAACGTATAGGTTCGGCGACTGATGCTCCGAATTCCATGCAGGAAGACCGCTGCCGCCTTGAACTTGCCTTTAGAGTCTGTGTCTTATTGCCAATTCGATTCTTACGCTGCTGATGCTCTGAGGCTATTGCTGCAAAGGGCTGTTGGACCCTGGCGGCCCCCTGCTCTCCAGGAAGGGCATTCCCCGTTCCCAATCCGCCTTCGCAACTGATCTCGCCTCCCCCGTATTCGGTGATCGGGCGCACTTCTCCGTATAGGCCGTAATACGTCCATGTGGATTGCTTTGAAGCCACCGGCACCGACCGGACCCTCTTGACCCTCATCAGCGGCGAATCGAAAACCTGTCCTCCTCGCCATCCGTCAACCGGGAGTTCGCAGAGGCTAAAAGGCGACGGTCTGCGCCAAGGCGTGTTTTGCATATTTCACCTGCCTTCATTTCGAATGGTAGAATAGTCTTCGGCGTGGAGAGCTGGTGCGCATGACCGAAGAAAAGAAAACCTACATTCTCAAGAAGCGAGACGTGGCTGATATCATCCACTCTGGCGACCCTAGTGCTCTGGAAGCCTTCCTTGACGAGCCTACTCCGGTCATTGCCCAAGCAATTACAGAGCTGTTCTCGAAGGGGCCGGTTGCTTTAGTCGGCCCTGGGGTTCGGATTGTCCAAGGGGCATTGAAAGGTAATCTTTTCAAGCAGCTCGCAAGAGAGGTGACCCACTTCCGAGAAAAGGGCCAAATTGACGAAAGTTTTGGAGAGAAGAAGTACGGGTTTCAGAGCTGGGTTGAGCTGCTGACGATAATCGACGAGGACAGGCCAGATGAGGATCGGCTCGAAGCGTTGAAAGCGATGTTCTTCTCGATCAATAGAGTCAGTGCAACGGATGCGGATCAGATTCTCGGCTACCAGCTCTTCCAGGTTGCGAAGAGACTGACTTCCAACGAGCTTCTCGTGCTTAAAGGAGTTTATGAGCTAGTCGGCGCGAAGGGATTCAGGGCCGGTCTGAACAGCTTTACAGAATGGACAGCGGTCGTCTCGAAACATCTCGGGCACAGTCTCGTCAGCTTGATAGCACACGCCGACAAGGTATTGGTAGACAATCTACTTCTGACCGAAAGGGTCTGGCCGGATCGAAGCGGTATTCAAGAGGGCCAGCCTGGGCGCCTGACGGACTTAGGAGTCAAGTTTTGCGAAAACATCGAACGATATCGAATCGAAAAAAGCTCTTAGGGGCGGGTAGCGAAGACATTGGGTTTGATGTCTGCGTCCCAAGGGAGGATACGCGTGCCCAGCATGACCAGCCAAGAGCGCAAGCAATTTTACTTGAAGGCACTTGAGGACCAGCGACATCTTTTGAGAGACGCCATCGCAGGTATGAGTGCCGGCGATCTCACCAGAGCACTGAACGTAGCCACAGCCATTCGTGTCCTCGTCCACGAGACTGGGAACAGTAAGCCCCTCCTAAAGTCCATTCAATCGAATTACCGCGGTCTACGCATACTTCTCAGGCTACCACCGCCGCCGCCCGCTTGTCCGCCAGGTATAAAAGCAGTTACGTTCTACTGTCCGATCAGTGCCGCAGTCTCAACAGCTGGCGTTGTCTCTTTAATGACAACACTTGATACTAGCGAGTATGGGCTGTCAACCCTTGGGGAGTGGTGGCCAAGTGCATGTATGTTATTGCCTGGAATAGGTCCAGTCACGCGGAAAGAGCTTGTGCTCGGATTGGCCAATAAGGAAGGTGGTGCTCACGTCGACGCTCAACGAATGCCGGCGAAGTACAAGCTCCTTATGGGAAGTAAGTTGGTCCAATTTAAGATCAATGAAATAAACCTCGGCCCGCTGAATATCGCGCGCTTGGTTGCGGGCAAATGCGGTGTCGAATTGCTCGATTGTCTGGACAGGAATTTCCCCGTGCCCAATGCAGCTTGACTCGCGCCCATCGCGCGGTTGCGCCACGAAATCCCGTGGCGACACCAAAAAGGGTAGTGGGTCAATTTGATGTTTTAGCGGCGAGTTTACCTCGCCAAATGGCGGCGTCCCGATAAGATCGGGACAGGTTCCGCCGCCTCTACAACAAATTGACCCACTACCCCAAAAAGGTCTTGACTTATTACAAGCTTGTTATATACTAAACTCGCCATGAGAGCGCGCGATTTGAAAGCTGAGCGGCGAAGGCACGGCTGGGGCCAGGTTGAAGCGGCCGAGCGCCTGGGTGTGTCCCAACCTTATCTGGCCATGCTGGAGAACGGAAAGCGTCAACTCACGCCCGCTTTGGCGCGTAAGGTAGTTGCGGCCTATGGACTTCCGCCTGCGGAGCTGCCTGTGCCCGCGGCATTCACTCCGACCGAAAACGTTGAGGGGCAACGGTTGGTTGAGGATCTGTCGAGACTCGACTACCCGGGATTTGCTTATGTTCGCACGCATGTGAGAAGTAAGAACCCCGGAGAGGTTCTACTTACTGCTCTGGCGCAAGAGAATCTGGAGGGACGAGTCGCCGAAGCGCTGCCTTGGCTTCTACTGCGATATTGGCACATGGATCTGACCTGGCTGGTGGGGGAGGCGAAGAAGTTTGACCTCCAAAATCGTTTGGGATTTGTGGTCAATCTTGCCCGCCAGCTTTCCGAAAGAGGCGTGGAAGCGGAGCGCACACAGGCTCTCGCGAGTTTGGAATCCCTGCTGGAACATAGCCGGCTGGCGCGTGAAGATTACTTCTACCGGGCTCCCCGCAACGACCGAGAGCGGCAGTGGCTATTCGAGAACCGGCCGGATGCAGCGCGACACTGGAATTTGTTGTCAGACCTGCGACCCGAGCACTTGCAATATGCGCCCTAGCAACGAGACGACTCCCCCTTCACCTTGGGACCGGTTCCTGGAAGAACTTGACGGGTTTCTCCGTGAACAAGTCCACGTGCATTGCATCGCTGGATTCGTGGTCAGCCTTTTTTACGGACTACCGCGACCAACGGCGGATGTTGACTATTCTGCTGTAATACCCTATGGCTGTGTGGACGACCTTCAGGCATTGGCGGGGCCGGACTCGATGCTTGCGAAGAAGCACAAGCTTCATTTGCAACATTTTCCGGCCATTTCCCTGCCGGAGGACTACGGAACGCGGCTTGCGGAGATGTACCCCGGTCGGTTCAAAAACCTGCATCTTTACGCCCCCGACCCATACGACTTGATTTTGTCCAAGCTAGAGAGAAACAGCCAAAAGGATCGTGATGACGTGGCTTTTCTGGCGGAAAGCCTCCATCTCAGTCCCGAGCTGCTGCGCGAACGCTACAAAAAGGAACTGCGTCCGTACCTCACAAATGAAGGCCGGCATGACCTTACCATCGAGCTCTGGCTCGACGTTTGCTTCGAGGGGCATCCGCTTAAACCTTAACTCTCGACGGAGCTCGTAGTAAATGACCGGCTTTCCCGGAGACAAACACAGGGTGCTGCCACTTGGCCGGTTTTGTCGGCAAACCGTAGGTGTGTCCGTGCTGTCACGTCTGGGGGTCGTCCTTGGATCGCGGGTGACTCGGAACCTATGGTGAGGGGACCCTTCGCCGAATCACTAATGAGTTTTCCCCCGGCGTTTACCGGTTGGCGGTCGGGCCGGGATTGAAAACTGCAGGGATTCTTCGTCCCAACAGGTCGGGACTCAGAATGACAAGGGGAACGTAACGCGCACCACCAGCGACCCGCCGGCCTGGGAAGTAGCAGGATCGCGGTCAGGGTTTGACGATTTTGCCCAGCACGACGGCTCGGCGCGCGCCGGTGACGCTGGGAAGGTTTCCTGGCAAGCCGTGCAGGGTGCGGTCCGCAAGGATAGCGAAGGCGATGGCTTCTTTGGCGTCCATCGGCAGGCCGTAACGGTCGGAGAGTTCAACCGTCAGATGCGGCAGCAATTCGACCAAGCGCTTCACGAGCAACCGATTGTGCGCGCCGCCGCCCGAGACAATCAGGCGGTCAATCTTCTCACCAGGAAAAACAAAGCGAGCCAGCGCGCCGGCGATGGTGCGTGCGGTCAGCTCGACGGCGGTTCGAAGCAAGTCTTCGAAGCGAGTACGCTTGCGTGAGAGAAAATAGCGCTCCACGAAAGCGTGGCCAAACTGTTCGCGCCCCGCACTTTTGGGCGGACGTCGCAGGAAGAAGGGATGGCACAGCGCGCTCGCGAGCAGCGGTTCATTCACTTTTCCCAGCGCCGCCACACGCCCGCCGGCGTCATAATACTCGCGCTCCCTGGTGAAGTGTCGCACCAGAGCATCGCTCACCATGTTTCCCGGCCCGGTATCGAAGCCAACAACGTCGAGAGGTTTCGCATCCGCTGGGATCACCGTAACATTGGCGATGCCGCCGATGTTTAAGGCCACGGTCCCTTTCTGCCTATCCCGGAGCAACAGATAGTCCACCATAGGTACGAGCGGCGCCCCTTGCCCCCCAGCCGCCATGTCGGCCGTGCGGAAATCTGCTACCACCGGCACGCCCGTTCGTTCCGCGATCACCGCGGGCTCGGATATTTGCAGGGTGTTCGGGCCCACCGCTGCCCTGTGGCCCGGAACCTGCTCCGGCCTTCCCTGGTGATAGATGGTCTGGCCATGTGAACCGATGACGGAAACACGCTGGGGCGAAACGCGTGCTACGCGGCATACGCGCAGGGCAGCTTTGGCGAAGAGTTCACCGAGCAGAAAGTTAAGTTGGCTGACTCCCCCCGCTGTGGTCTGCTCCCCCGCGGCAACGCGCATGATCCATTGCCTGACCTCGGGAGGGTAGGGAAGTGTGACGAACGCCAGCAAGCGCACCCGAGGTTGTTCCGCAGGGCCGGTCAAGCGCACGAGGGCCGCATCAACTCCATCCAGTGATGTGCCGGACATCAGTCCCACGGCCAGGCGCGAGTCGCCCCTAACAGGATGCTGAAAAACGTTGGTGTCCTTTGTCATTCCGAGTGTCCATGGGCCTGCGGCCCGCCTCTTCGCAGCCCCGTCAGGGGCGGAAGATTTTAGCCCAGGGCGCAAGCCCTGGGGTGGAGAGCCCTCACCCCGTCCCGCAGAGCGGGACACCCCTCTCCCGCCAGAGCGGGAGAGGGGACGGGGGTGAGGGAGGCTCGCTGACCCCGACACGTCGGGGCTAAATTCTTTCGCCCCGACAAGTCGGGGCTGACTTCGTCAACGAACTTCTGACTCAGGACACTAAACCTCCCATCATTTGCTCAGCTCCCCCGCACTGAACTGGCCCGAAAAGTCCTTGAACTCTCTGATTACCCGGTCCATCGATCCTCTCGACAGCCGTCCACGGGGCGGCTTCAGACCTTTCTTCGCGAGCTGAATGCGCTTCAGCGCTTGCTCGACTCGAGGGTTCGCAAGTCTCCCCGACTCGAAACCTTCTCTCAATGCCTCGTGCACAACTTCAGCGCCTTCTGCCTTCTCCAAAAGCAGCACGTCGCACCCCGCGCGCAGGGCGTGAACCGCCGCTTCCCCCAAATCAAGAGTCCCGCGAACGGCTTCCGTTTCGAGTCCACAGGCGATTGCGACACCGTTGTAGCCCAGCTTGACGCGGAGTAATCCCTCCACAACCCTGGGGGAAAGCCCGCCGGATTGCAGCAAATCAAAGTCGTAGGCTTTGTAGGCGGCAGGGCTCACCAAAACGAGGGGAAGCCGGAGCAAGAGCGCCCGGTAGGGGACCAGATCCTCGCGCCATAACTCGGCCATGGACTTGGACACCACGGGCGGCTCCGTTGGGCTCGAGTATTGCGCCGTTCCGAGACCGGGGAAATGTTTCCCGCACGCGAGCAGGTTGTGGCGCTCGAGCCCGCGCAGGAACGCTGCCCCACACTTCGCCACCTGTTGCGGATCGGAGCTGAAGGCACGCGTCTCTGAAGTCTTTCCCGCGGAACGCGAGGCGAGGTCAAGCCCCGGGGCCAGATCGGTGTTGAAACCCAGAAGCTGCAAGGCGGCGCCAACAAGCTCGCCCAGTCGAGTCACGGCTGCGAGCCCCTTCCCAGCGGCAGCTCGAGGCGAGGGCAGAGGAGGCAGGAAGGCCCTAAGCGGATCCATGCCGCCGCCTTCTTCTTCGATGGCCAGAAAGGGAACGGCGGGCGCCGCGCGCGCCAGCTTGAGAAGAAATTCGTGTATGGATTCCGCCCCACTGGTCAACGGCGCACCCAGGAGAATGCCGCCCGGGAGCAAACGGTGAAGGAAGAGCTCGAGAGAAGAACTCCAGCGCCACTCATTCAGTTTCAGGATCAGCAGTTGGCCGAGGTTATTTTCCGGGGAAGCACTCATGACTGGATTTGCTTTTTCAGTTCCGCCAACAAGTTCAAAGCCTCAATCGGCTTCAGGTTATCGAGGTCGGCGCTTTCGATGGCTTTCACCACCTCGACATTCAAGGGAGTAAAAATCGTAAGCTGGACAGGTCCGGCTTCCGGCGCGTCTGGCTTGGCCGCCAGGCGCTCGCTCAGGTTGTGCTCGGTCTGCTCGTGGCGGGAAAGGATTTCCCGCGCGCGCGCAATGACCTTGTTGGGCAGACCGGCCAGGCGGGCAACTTCGATGCCGTAGCTCTTGTCGGCGCTTCCCTGTTCCACCTTTCGTAAGAAGACAATGTTGGATCCGGATTCACGCACCGAGACGTGGTAATTGCGCACCCCGGGAAGAAGTTCGGCGAGCTCGGTGAGTTCGTGGTAGTGCGTGGCGAAGAGGGTCTTGGGCCGCGTGCGGGCCTGCAGGTGCTCGACGACAGCCCAGGCAATGGCGAGGCCGTCAAAGGTGGCCGTGCCCCGCCCTACCTCGTCAAGCAAAACGAGGCTACGCGGAGTGGCGGTGTTCAGAATGCTCGCCGCCTCGGTCATCTCTACCATAAACGTCGAGCGCCCCCGCGCCAGGTTATCCGAGGCGCCGATGCGGGTGAAGATACGGTCAAAAATGGGAAGCTGGGCGCGCCCCGCGGGCACGAAGCTCCCCATCTGGGCCATCAAGGCGATCAGTGCGGCTTGGCGCAGGTAGGTTGACTTGCCCCCCATGTTCGGCCCCGTGACGATCAGGATCAGGTCGCTACTGTCGTTCATGTAGAGATCGTTGGGAACGAACTTGCCGGACTGGCCTTCTTCGCTGAGGCGCTCGATCACGGGATGGCGTCCGCGCTGGATGACCAGTTCGCTGTTGTCGGAAAACTCCGGCCTGCGGTATTGGCGCTCGGCGGCGAGGTGTGCGAAGCACGCCAGAACATCCAACTCCGCCAGCACCGCCGCCGTCTGGCGGATGCGGCGCGCTTCGGTCGCCACCTGGCGCCGGATGGCCACAAAAAGGTCTCGCTCGAGCGTTTGGCTTCTTTCCTCGGCATCCAGGATTTTCGCTTCCAATTCTTTCAACTCGGGGGTTGTGAACCGTTCGGCATTCACCAACGTCTGCTTGCGTTCGTAATCCGCAGGAGCGAGATGGAGATTGGGTTTCGAGACTTCGATGTAATAGCCGAAAATGCTGTTAAACCGGACCTTCAGTGAGGCAATGCCGGTGCGCTCTCGCTCGCGAGATTCGATCAGGGCCACCAGCCGTTTACTGTTCTGGCTCAGGCCGCGCAGCTCGTCGAGTTCGGCGCTGTAGCCCGGCCGGATCAACCCGCCCTCGCTCAGGAGTACAGGCGGCTCGGGATGAATCGCTTTCTCGAGCAACTCTCGCACATCCCCCAGCTCGTCCAAATGTTCCCCAAGGTCCTTGAGGCGAGCCGCCTGAAAATGGTTGACGTAAGTGTGGAGGAGCGGGAGCGCTTGGAACGACTGCTTCAATGCCAGCAGGTCGCGGGCGTGAGCGGTTTCGAGCGTCACCTTGCTCAGCAGGCGCTCGAGGTCCTGCACGCCGCCCATCGCCCGACGAAGCTCTTCCCGCTCGATGGTGGATTTCAGGAACTCCTCGACCACCTCCAGCCGCGCCTCGAGCTCGAGGCGGTCAAGAGACGGCCGGAGCATCCACGCCTTCAACTTGCGAGCGCCCAGCGAGGTCACACACTCGTCCAGTATTCCCAATAGAGTGGCAGCGCGTGATTCCCCGAAGGCAGGTTCGAGCAGCTCCAGGTTGCGCAGCGTGGCGGGATCGAGGATGAGAGAGTCCTGTTGCTGGTAGAAGCGGATTCCGTCCAGATGCGAAAGCGACCCTCGCTGCGTCTCACGCACGTAGTGAAGAACGGCCCCGGCGGCCGCCACGGCCAGCGCATGACCCTCCAGGCCGTAGCCCGCCAGCGTCGCCACCCGGAAATGATCGCGCAACAGGCGGGCGCCATACTCCTCGGCAAATACCCAGTCGTCCAGAGGCGTTTGGGTGATGGGAGCAAGGGGATTGGAGCGCGAGTCCGCCGGGCTGGTCGGACGGGACGCGACAAGAAGCTCGCTGGGCCGCATTCGATCCAGTTCCTCTTGCAGGCGCGCCGAAGCCTCCGGGCCTGAAAACTCCGTAGCGCGAAAGTCGCCGGTCGAGAGGTCCACGAAGGCTACGCCGGCATTGCCATCCCTCTCCGCCACCGCCGCCAGGTAATTGTTGTCGCGCGGCTCGAGGATCTGCGAGTCAATCGCCGTTCCGGGCGTCACTACCCTGGTGACTTCGCGCTTCACCAGTTTCTTTGCCAAACGCGGGTCTTCCATCTGGTCACAGATGGCAACACGATAGCCGCGCCGGATGAGCTTGGCGATGTAACCCTCGGCAGCATGGTACGGAACACCACACATCGGGATGGCCACGCCTTTCTCCTTGTTGCGGGAGGTCAGCGTGATTTGCAGTTCTTTCGAGGCCACCGCCGCGTCCTCGAAGAAGAGTTCGTAGAAGTCTCCCAGGCGAAACAGCAGAAGCGCGTTAGGATGGCGCTCCTTGATGGCACTGTACTGCCGCATCAAAGGGGTGGAAAATTCACTCATGGGCGCATTCAACTTCTCGAACCATTATAGCTTTACTGAGGGGCAACGTCTCAATATTGCTCTGCAGTCCCGCCACGGCAGGTCAGTGGCCCCGCCACGGCGAGTCAGCTTTCCGCCCTCCAATGGCACTGCCTTCACTGCCTATTGCCGTCCGCCTACTGCCTACTGCCTTTGCACTCGCCCCCAATGAATCAAAGCAGTAATGGTACTTTAGTAGTCTTGAGTTGGCCTGAGAACAGCGCTACGAATAGAGTGTTGTATTCGAGTTTCTTCAGGAACTCGAGGTAGCGCCAGAGGAGGTCAGACTTATGTCGCCGGCCGGTTCCACTGCGACACCCAGGAGCTCATTGGTCTGCGACGTTCAACATTGTTTGGAACTCATTATTTGAGTTGGAGGTCACTTTGAACTGTCTTCGTTTGGGGATCCGGTTTCCGGTGGAATTTCCCGTCAAGGTACAATGGAAAGACCGGCCAGGAAAGGTACATCGGATGCAAGGTGAGATTATAACAATGAGCGGGAACGGAGTGTTCATGCGGCTGCCCTCTCAGCTACGCCCGAACACGAGAATTACCTTAACGGTGAGTCTCCCCACCGAGATTACAAGAATTCCGCTCAAGCTCTTCTGCCAGGCCCGTGTGGTAGGCCAGAAGGAGGTCAGAACCTATCCCTTCGGCATAGGCGCGATCATCGACGATTATCAAATCCGACCGGCACGTCCGCGTAAGTGACCTCAACCCAACTTGACACTATCCGCCAGAAACTGGTCCTAAGGCCTGCTCCTGTCCGGCTTCAATCAGTGGTATATCGAGCTTTTGGTGGATGGCATACAACACCAGTTCCAAGCGGTCCGAAACCCCGACCTTATCGAAGATAGCACGCAGGTGGTTCTTTACCGTCTGCTCCGCCATCGACAGGCAGCGGGCAATTTCGCGATTGGGGAACCCTTGCATCAGGCAGGCGATAACAGCCTTCTCGCGTCGCGTGAGTGTGTCGGCAGGTCGCACGGAAGGCTTCCGGGGAGCCTGTGCTGTCTTAACCATCTCGGCCCCCGTCGCCCTAACCATTCCCGTCTTGTTGTGCTTCATCGCCTCCCTGATACAGCTCAAGAACTGGGATAGCGCTGCTGATCTCGCGATCACACCTGCGGCTCCGGCCTCCGTGTAGCGGGAGGCCATATCGCCCTTGAGGGCCGGAGTGGTGATAACAAGCTTGCTGCGGGGCGAGACCCGCAGTATTTGTTCCATAAAGTTACCGGGAGGTTCTGCTGCAATCTCCCCCTGAACCATTAACAGGTGGGGCCTAAACCGTTCTGCCAAGGTGATAACCTGTTCACTGGTTGCAGCTTGGGCTACCACACGCAGGTCATCCTCAAGGGAGAAGAGTTGCCTTACTCCGAGGCGAAAAACCTCTTCCCGGTCTGCTAACAGAATCCGGATTCTCTTTGGCTTGTGCGCTTTTTTCATTGGCCGAAGGGAGCAGATTACCCCATGTGCCCGCAGGCGCTGTACTGGATGGTAAGGTTTTCGCAGCTTTTAGCCGCGAGGCTCGGAGCTCGAAATCTTCAATGATCGCGCCGATCCCCTGATTCTTGCCCATGCGGCTCTTGCGAACCACACGCCCCTGACAAGAAAGCTCAACGGGAACCTTCGTTAACTCGATGGGCAAATTGATCGTGACGTTAATTGTTGTGCCGAGAGGTAGGGGGCTGGGCATCACTATGAGTAACCCACTGGAACTTATATCTCCAGTTCTCCCTTGCGCTCGACCAACACTCCGCCCCCGGGCTTTCCACCGGACTTGCGCCGGTAGCCTTAGCGGATAACGTTTGCCCTGGCGACGCTCAAGCATAACTTAAATTCCAAGTGATCTTAGCACAGGGCTTGCGCGTTTCCTAGTGCCAAAGGTCAAAGGTGCCAAAGGTTAAAGGGCGACGATTCTGGCCAGAAGCCCGCCAATTGAGGGGAGCCCCCCCTCGCGACGCTGGTGCCAAAAGTGTGTCGGGTGGCGTGCGGCCTTTGGTATACAGGCGCGGACCGAAAGAGTGCAACTCCGGTCGTACCCGGCGGAATTAAGTCCCCGCTAAGACGGCCAAGCCCTGCCCCATTCCAACCGGCCTGCATTCCCCCTACGATTCTTCTTGACAGAGGATGCGCCTGAGAGAATACTAAACCATATGGTTAAGTTTTCCGGGCCTGAGCTCGACGCCACGTTTGCGGCGCTTTCCGACGCCACCCGGCGCGGCATCCTGGCGCGGCTGGCGCAGGGCGAAGCCTCCGTCAGCGATTTGGCCGCGCCCTACGAAATGTCGCTCCCCGGCGTATCCAAGCACCTGCGGGTGCTCGAGCGGGCAAAGCTTATGGCGCGGCGGAAAGATGGACGAGTGAATCGCTGCCGCCTGGTCGCCGAACCCATGAAGGACGCGGCCGAATGGATCGAGCATTACCGGCAATTCTGGGAACAGCAGTTCGATACACTTGCGCGTTTTCTCGCACAATCCCAAAGGAAGGGAAAAGAAACATGCCAACGCCACAACAGGGCCCCCAAACGCGGGTTCAAATCCGGAGGATATTCGCGGCGCCGCGTGCGACAGTCTTCGAAGCCTGGACAAAACCCGAAAAACTAGAAAAGTGGATGTGCCGGGATACTCCCCAAAGTGCCACGCGCTACTGGGATTTCGATATTCGCGAGGGAGGCGGGTTCCACCTCGAGAACCGAATGCCGGATGGGACCGTATACAAGCAGTGGATCGGGTACCGTGAGCTGAAGCCTCCGGAGAAGTTGGTGCTCGCCTGGAATTGGGAGCGTCTCGATGCCAACAACAAGAGCGACGACGGGCCGCACGAGAGTCTGGTCACGGTCGAATTCCGTGATCTTTGGGGTTCGACGGAGGTTGTCCTGACACACGAATTGCTTCCCACACGGGAACTGCGCGAGGGAGTGCGGAGGGGTTGGAATGGCTGCTTCGACGTTTTGGAGCGGCATCTTCAGGCCTAAATTCAGAATACTTTGGGAGGAGAAAATGCGAAAAGCAATTTGCCTGTTTGCTTTGGGGGCCATTGTAATCGGATTGTTTGCCACCCGTGCAAGGTCGCAAGCAAAACCCGCACACGGATTCGACCGTCTGAAGACGCTGGTAGGCACCTGGGAATCCGCCGGTCCACAAGGCGGAAACCTGACGAACACGATTCGGCTGGTGTCGAATGGGAGCGCGCTGAAAGAGATATTTCAGAGCTCCGAAGACGACCAGATGGTAACCCTCTACACGGCGGATGGAGATCGGCTGGCGCTGACCCACTACTGCGCGGCAGGCAATCAGCCGCGCATGGAAACACTTGCCATCACCGGCGACCCGAAGGAATTCGATTTTTCATTCACGGGTATCACCAATCTGATGAATCCCAACGCCGGGCATATGCACCACTTGGTGATCCAAATCGCCGATCAAGATCACTTCACGGAACAATGGACGTGGCGCGAGAATGGCAAGGATCGGATCCATACGATTCATTTCACGCGAAAGAAGTCGTAGCCATTTCGGGGTGCCCGTGCCCCCTCTTCTGAAGTCCAAAGGCCTGTCATTCTGAGTCCGCCGCTTTTTGGCGGACGAAGAATCTCCGCAGTTCTTTTTCGGGACCGGTAACCGGCGGCAAACTGCAGGGATGCTTCGCGGAGTTTACCCTGAGCGAACTGCGGAGATTCTTCGCTTCGCTCAGAATGACAAGCGAACGGGCTCAGCATGACAGCATTCACGCACAGCTTAGACGGAGGCGACGTTGCGGAGGTACCGCACCTCGCGGAGGCGGCGAAATTGTTGGTTGTAATCCAAGCCGTAACCGACCACGAAAACGTCGGGAATCTGGAAACCAACGTAGTCGGCCTTGACGGGAACGGCGCGGCGGGAGGTCTTGTCGAGTAAAGTGACGAGCTTCAAGCTCTTGGGCTGGTGAGCGGCGAGCAGGCTTTGGAGGTAGTGATACGTTCGCCCGGTGTCGAGGATGTCTTCGACAACCAGAACCTCGCGTCCCGCGATACTGACGTCAAGGTCTTTGGTGATTTTCACTTCGCCCGATGGCGTCGTGCCGGCGACGTAGCTCTGAATTCCCAGGAAGTCCACGGTGGCCTCGATGGAGAGGTTGCGGACGAGGTCGGCCATGAATATCCAGGCGCCCTTGAGCACCCCAACCAGGTGCGGTGTGCGGCCGTGATAGTCGCTGGAAATCTCCTCGCCAAGCTCGCGAATTCGCGCTGCAATCTGGCTCGAATCCAGAAGCACTTCGAGGCTCAATTCAGAGGAAGCGTTACCCATGGGCATTCACCGTTGACGCTCTTTGGGAGCATCTGTTAAATTGAGTGGTGGCATCTTGTATAAAAGGAGATTCTGTGGCAAGTCACAAATCCGCATTAAAGAGCATCAAGCAAACCCAAAAGCGTACCGAATTGAACCGCGCACACACCACAAAGTTGCGGCATCAGATCCGGAAGTTCCGCGCCGCGCTCAAAGCCAAGGATAAGGCCGCTGCGGAAGCGCTCCTGAAGCCAACCCTGGCTCTCATCGATCACTCGATCCACAAGGGCGCCCTGCATCCTAACACCGCGGCGGGCTACAAGTCGCGCTTGACCCTCGCCTTCCACGCTCTCGCGTAAATTCTGTTTTCGAAGGGAGGACCATTAGGGTTCTCCCACCTCACGTCGGGGAGTCCCCTGGGGAGCACTCACCCCAACCTTCTGCTCAAAATGACATGTCATCCTGAGTCCCGACTTGTCGGGACGAAGAATCCGCTTTTCTTTGTGCCCCGCGCGATGAAGTTGGCGTCTAGTGGTACAAAGGAGATCACCCTTCGGCGGCCGGAGCGGGGAGTTCTTCGCCTATCGTGGGCACGCCGGAGGTTTCCTTGCCGATCACCACCTGCCAAACCAGAAACTCCAAAAGGATTTTTGAATCCTTCCACGACGATTTGATTCCCAGATCGGTGCGGCGGACGGCCCGAAGCGCCTGCGGCAATTCCTCGCGCGGATAATTCCGCAGAACGAGCGGGACGATTTCCCAGGTTGAATAGGGATTTGCGGGGCGCGACCAGCCTCCCCGGCCACCGCCGTAAGGCGCCCCTCCGCCCCTCAGCGCCTGGCGAAAGAGGTCGCCCACGCACCAGACAATCAATGTCTCGGCGACTTTGCTGCCCAAAAGTTCACGGAGGAATTCCAGCGCTTGGCCACATTTCCGTTCGGCGATGGCGCGCAGGAGCTTCCCGATTTCCCGCTCCTCGCGGAAGGCTACGATCAAGTCCAGGTCAGCCGCTTCCCAGCGCTTCTTGCCTGGCATGGCGGTAAGCAGTTTCTCGATTTCGGTGCGCATCCAGAGCAGGTTGACGCCGGAGGTCTTCGCCTCGGCCCGCCAATCGTTACTGATCTCAAACTTGCTCGCAATTTCCTCTGCCAATCCGGCCTCGATCTCCACTCCCGCCTGATGGAGAAAGTCGCTGGCCCACAGCGCGGCTTGGCGACGATTGAGCGCCCGCATCTCCACCAACTCCGCCTTCTTCTCCAGCAACTGGATGAACTTCCGCCGCCGGTCCGGCTCCGCCGCAGTAAATACCACGGTGGAAAAGGGAGAGGGGCGCTCCAGGTATTCGCGCAACGCCTCGGCGTCTTCCTCGACCGCCTGTTTGAAATCCTCGGGGTCAGAAAAGAGCAGGAAGTTGTGTCCACCCAACATCGGCATCTGTAGGGCTGCCTCCAGGTCTTGCCGGAGCCGCTCCGGCTGAAACTCGATTTCCGCCAGGCACCATTGCCGCGCTTCTTCCGGAATCGAGTTCACCACCGCTTTGCGGCATTCTTCCTGGAGAAACCGGTCAGGGCCGCGAAGGAAATAAGCTTGGCCGGCTTTGCCTTTTCGGAATGTGGCGACAAAATCTGAAGGTTGCATGTTTTGGAAATTAGAAATTGGAAATTAAAAACTCGAAACTGGCAGCCTTGTTTTCTGGTTCCTGTTTTCTAGTTTCCAATTTCATTTTTCGTTCTCTGTAATCTCTCTGTGCTCAGTGCAAAAGCTCTTTGTTCCTGCCGATAACTGGCGGAGTCTTGCCTCCCCTCTGAAACCGGCTTCCATGCTACCATCCGTCCGGCCTCAAGCACAAGAAAGCGCCCGTACTTTGCTTTGTGCTATAAGATAAAGTGATGGCGGAAGCAACCGTTTCGAGTAAAAACCAGATGGTGATCCCGCGTGAGGCTCGCGAGGCCTTGGGCGTGAAACCCGGTGACAGGATACTTGTGGTCGTTCGCGGAAATAGGGTTATTGTCCTGCAAAAACCCAAATCCCACCATGCCGCGATTCGCGGCCTGGCTCGTGGCCTGTATTCCCGCGGCCATCTTCAAAAGGAACGGCAAAGTTGGGATTAGACCGTCTCCGACTGAACATCATTACCAGTACAGTCCGCAGATTACGCAGATTACACAGATGAAAAACGGGGAGGGCAAGAGATAGAGCAAGAACGCTGACGTGGTTGTGGCCCCCCTCGAATGTCATCGCACGCCGGCAACCAGCCTTTGGGTTCGCCCACACTGGTTGGGCTTCTTTCCTGTCTTCGGCTTGCCTAATCTGTGTAATCTGCGTAATCTGCGGATTATCCTGAATCCTGTTCTTCCAAATCCCGACTCCTGCGTTTTGCGCTTGACAGGAGGCTAGGAGCGTGATAGGCTATGCAGGTTGGTCTATGATAAAGGCGCCAGCAGATCGCTCCCAGGGGGTTCTAAACCGGCCCGCCGGCGGCGGGAAATCGGCACAAAATGCAAAAAAGATACTAAATAGAGGGAACGAACCTAAGAACCTATTGAAAGCAAAGGAGTTAGCGTTTTAAGGAGCTCAAAACGAACTGGTTTCTCACTGCCACAAACCCCGATCAAAGCCAAGAAGATGGCCATTAATCGACGATTTGTGAGGCATTGAGTAGAACGAGAAACTGGAAAATGGAAACTGGCGCTGCCGTTTTCTGCTTTCTGCTTTATCGGATGGGACCAGGAACTAGAAGCGGGAAAACCGGGCCGCCAGTTTCCGGTTTCCATTTTCCAGTTTCTAGCGTGTGCCAAGCGTCGCGGGTTGTTTGACCATCTGCCGCCAGAATTGCTATATTGGCGTAAGACATTTGTGAGATTCGAAAGTAAGTGAGGAATGGCAAACGTTCAAATCGAATTCCCTGACAAGAGTTTGAAGGAATTCCCGCAAGGGATAACTGCCCTGGAGGTGGCCAAGTCGATTGGGCCACGGCTGGCGGCGGACGCGCTGGCGGCCAAGCTGGACGGGCGCCTGGTGGATCTGTCGACACCGATCGAGCAGGACGCGCCGATCCAGTTCATTACTCCATCCTCGCCCGAGGGCTTGGAGATTTACCGCCATTCGACGGCTCACGTTCTGGCTGCTGCGGTCACCGAACTTTTCCCGGACGCGCATCCCGGGGTCGGCCCTGCCACTGAGACCGGCTTCTATTACGACTTCTATCGCGAGAAGCCCTTCACGGAAGATGATCTCAAAACAATTGAAGAAAGGATGCGCGAGATCATCAAGGCGAATTACCCGAATGAGCGCGTTCACTTTCCCAAGGAAGAAGGAAAGAAGCTCTTCGCGCAGATGGGCGAGTTCCTGAAGTGCGAGCTTATCGAGGAAAAGGCCGAGCCCGTATTCTTCGCCTATCGCACCGGCAAGTTCCTGGACTTTTGCCGTGGGCCGCACATCCCCTCCACGGGGCGCATCAAGGCCGTCAAGCTGCTGAGCGTAGCCGGCGCGCACTGGAAAGGCGATGAGCGCTCGCATCCCATGCAGCGCATTTACGGGACGGCCTTCTTCAGCCAGAGGGAGCTGGACGATTTCCTGGCGCAGCTCGAAGAAGCGAAGCGGCGCGACCACCGGCGGCTGGGAAAAGAACTCGATCTCTTCAGCATTCAGGACGAGGCCGGTCCGGGGCTCATTTTCTGGCATCCCAAGGGTGGCCTCATCCGCAAGGAAATCGAAGACTTCATGCGCGCGGAACTCCTCCGGCAGGGCTACGACCTGGTGTTCACGCCGCACGTGGCGCGAGTGGATTTGTGGAAGACCAGCGGTCACTGGAATTACTACCGTGAGAACATGTTCACGCCCATGCAACTGGAGGATGCGGAATACCAGTTGAGGCCGATGAACTGCCCGTTCCACATCCTCATTTACAAGGACCAGAGGCGGAGCTACCGCGAGTTGCCCATGCGCTTGGCGGAGTTCGGGACGGTTTACCGTTACGAGCGGTCCGGGGTGATGCACGGTCTGCTGCGGGTTCGCGGCTTCACGCAGGACGATGCTCATATCTTCGCCACTCCTGAGACGGTGGAATCCGAGGCGGGCGCGTGCGTGGACTTCGCACTGATGCTCATGAAGACCTTCGGATTCGACAAGTACGAGGTTGACCTCTCCACCTGGGACCCGGAGAACCGCGAGAAGTACTCCGGCGAGCCCGCGCAGTGGGAACTGGCGGAGAAGTCGCTGGAATCGGCGCTGCGCAAGCGCGACATACCCTTCCATCGCATGCCGGGCGAGGCGGCTTTTTATGGGCCGAAGATCGACATCAAACTCCACGACGCACTGAACCGGCCCTGGCAGCTCACCACCGTGCAGTTCGATTTCTTCTTGCCCCAGCGCTTCGGCCTGGAATATACCGGCGCCGACGGGCGTACTCACCAGCCGATTATGGTGCATCGGGCCCTGCTGGGGGCACTGGAGCGTTTCTTTGGTGTGTTGATTGAGCATTATGCGGGAGCTTTCCCGGTCTGGCTGGCTCCGGTGCAGGCCGTGGTGCTCCCCATTAGCGACAAGCACCTGGTTTACGCTCGCGAGGTTTGCGAAGAATTGCGCCGCGCCAACTTGCGCGCCAGCCTGGACGACCGCAATGAGAAATTGAACGCGCGCATCCGGGACGCGCAGCTTCAGAAGGTGCCTTTCATGCTGGTCGTCGGCGACCGCGAAGCCCAGAGGCGCGGCGTAGCCGTCCGGCGCCGGGACACCGGGGATGCCGGCTTTCAAGCGCTGGCCGATTTTATCGGTTGGATTCGGCAGCTTATCGACACCAAGGCTACGAAATGGTAAGCTCTGTTCTTGCCCCCGGACCTGAAAAGGTCCTTTGTCCAACCAGGAAGACATAGGGAGAGCGGGAGGCCCCAAGGGGCCAGGAGGGAATGCCTATCGCCGACCGATTTGTTCGAATAAACGAAAGGATTCGGGCCCGGGAAATCCGGGTGATCAATGAAGAGGGCGGACAGCTCGGAATCATGCCGCCTTACGAAGCTCTGAGGCTCGCGCGTGGGCAGGGTCTTGACCTCGTGGAAGTTGCCCCCACTGCGAACCCACCGGTTTGCCGCATCATCAATTATGGCAAGTACCTTTACCAACTCAGCAAGCGGCAGCACGAGGCTCGCAAGCATCAGAAGTCTATTGAGCTTAAGGAAGTGAAGATGCGGCCCAGGACTTCCACGCATGATTTTGAGACCAAGCGGAACAAGGTTATCGAGTTCCTGCGAGAGGGGGCCAAGGTGAAGGTCACGATCATGTTCCGTGGCCGAGAAATGGCCCACCGGGACCTGGGGTTCAAAATGATGGAACGGTTGGCGGGAGAAGTAAGCGAGGTGGGCATGGTGGAGACTCGGCCGAAGATTGAAGGGCCGAATCTCTCGACGATTATTGCCGCCAAGAAAGTGGCGGGAAAGGGTGTGACGCCCCAGGCTTCACGGCCAGCGGTGGGGACATCCCCGGCAAAAAGCAGGACCCCTCATCAGCCTAAGCCGGCTTCGGTGCCTGTAGCTGCCGCCCCTGCACCACCCGTTCCCGAACCGTCACGGGGAGAATCTGGAGGATAGAGTTGCCAAAGCCCAAGAAGATCAAGCTGAAGTTGAAAACTCACAAGGGCGCACAAAAGCGCTTCAAACTGACCGCTACCGGCAAGGTGGAGCGCCGGCACGCATTTGCACGCCACATCCTGACTTCTAAGGCTAGCAAGCGCAAGCGGAGATTGGGCCAATCCGTCATCGTTTCCCCTGCGAATGCTCCCGCAATTCGGGCCATGTTGCCCTACGGACTATAAGATCAGGTTTCAGGTGTCAGGTTTCAGGTGCCAGGGACAAGAGGATCGACCTGACACCTGTGCCAGCTATTCGGGCTATGTTGCCCTACGGACAGTAACATCAGGTTTCAGGTGCCAGGGGCCAGGTGTCAGGGTCGAAAGCATAGACCTGACACCTGAAACCCGAAACCTGACACCTGCTCTTCACAGGTGCGGGAAGGCCAACGGCTGGGTGCCTTCATCCCGCGAAGCGGGACTAAGCCGCCCTGAATTATATCGAAAGGAGCAAACCCCATGCCTCGAGTCAAGCGCGGCACGGTTCGCCGCGCCAATCGGAAGAAACTCGCCAAGCTCACCAAGGGCTATTTTCTCAACAAGAGCAAGCTTTACAGGGCCATGAAGGAGGCTGCCGACAAGGCAGGCCGCTACGCCTACCGCGGGCGGCGGCAGCGGAAGCGCGATTTCCGTCGGCTTTGGATCATTCGCATCGGGGCCGCGGCGCGCGCCCATGACCTGACTTACAGCCAGTTCATCCACGGGTTGAAGAAGCTGAGTGTTGAGCTTGATCGCAAGATGCTTGCCGAATTGGCCGTGAACGATCAGGCCGGTTTTGCCGCTCTGGCGGGTAAAGTGAAACAAGCTGTAGAAAGTTAACCGTCGACAATGAGGAGTCACGAGTCAGAAGCCGGAATGCCACAGCCCGGTTCTGTGGCCATCGACTATGGGCTCCGCTTGTGAACGCAACGCTTAGGGTTGCCCCTGAGCGGGAACGAGAGCAGAACCCCACAATGATGGGTATCGACGAAAAAGTTCGGAAGACGCTCGCCGAACTCGGCGTCAATGACGCGCAGGGTGTGGAGTCGCTTTTCGCTGAATTACGGAAGAGTGCCGAACGCGAACGGGCGGAATTGGTCTCGCGCGGCGCACCCAATCAACCTCAACGTGAGAGGCTTTGCAAGGCGCTCCGCGACAGGTGGCTGGCGCGCAAGGGCGGGTTTCTGTCGCAGGTTGATGAAAACTGGTTAAAGCCGGCGGGCGAGGATTTGAAGCCCGCGGTTGGAAGGCAATTCAATGAGCTTCGTCGTTTCACTGCCAGCCTGGAGTTCGAAAAGCTGGTCGAGGCATTGCCCCTTCAAAAAGAAGCCAGCCAGCCGACGGAATTGCCTCCTGGCTCTGGTGCTGCCCGTCCAGCGCCACGGGATCTCACGCTTCCCGGCTTGCGCCGTCCACTCGGATCCATCCACCCAGTGACCCGGATGCAGCGCGAAATCGAGGATATCTTCCTACGCCTTGGTTTTTGGATTGAGAGCGGCCCGGAGATTGAGAGTACCTACTATAACTTCGACGCACTCAACATACCGGAGAGTCATCCTTCGCGGGACGACTGGGACACGCTCTATATCGATTCGAAGACGGTCTTGAGGACTCACACCTCGCCGGTGCAAATCCGCGCCATGGAGAAGTATGGGGCGCCGCTTTATATCATCATCCCCGGCAAGTGCTACCGGCACGATAACCCTGATTCCACCCACTCCCCCATGTTTCATCAGATCGAAGGGCTGGCCATTGACGAAGACATTACGTTTGCGGACTTGAAGGGCACGCTGGATTTCTTCGCCAAGAAGCTCTTCGGTGAGAAAGTCCGCACCCGCTTCCAGCCGAGTTTCTTCCCGTTCACCGAGCCGAGCGGCGAAGTGGCAGTCAGTTGCTTCGTTTGCGACGGGCAGGGCTGCCGGGTTTGCAAGGAGAGTGGGTGGATCGAGCTGATGGGCTGCGGCATGGTTCACCCGCAGGTGCTGCGCAACGGAGGCATCGACCCGGACAAGTATAGCGGATGGGCCTTCGGACTCGGCGTAGATCGGTTCGCCATGGTGAAGTACGACATTAATGATATTCAACTCTTTTTCCAGGGAGACGTTCGATTCCTGGAACAGTTCTGATGTGCTCCCCGAAGGGGAGCTACATGAGTAGCCGTGGGTGGAACCCACGGTAACGATGAATCGCAAACCCCGCCGGCCCTGGAGGGGCCGAATGGTTCGACCCCTCCGGGGTCGGTAAGATTAATGGGACGGAACCCGTGGGCTGCGGGCACCAAAACCGTGCCCTTGCCCACGGCTACTCAATTTCAACCCCTTCGGGGTTGGGACGGCAAGCAGGACGGACGGAGGGCGAGCGCCAGGGAGGTGATTGGGCTTCGCGGGACCCCACGCGCCAAGGCACCTGCTTCGCGGGGAGAGTTTTGGCTGCATCCTATGAATTGTTTTCTGTGAACTTCATTCAATGAAAGTCTCCTTTAATTGGCTTAAAGAATTCGTCGAAATTCCCACCCAGCCCCGCCAGCTCAAGGCTGACCTGACGATGGTCGGTCTGAACGTGGAGTCCGTGGCGGCGGTGGGTGACGATTGGGTGCTGGAGGTGGAAATCACCACCAACCGGCCGGACTGCCTCAGCCACTACGGAGTGGCGCGGGAAGTGGCTACTCTCTATCGAAAGCCGTTGAAGCGGTTGGAAATTTCCGTCAAGGAATCCGGGGCTCGAACTTCCGAGGAAGTTTCCATCCAGATCGCCGATGCTGACCTTTGCGCGCGTTACTGCGGGCGAGTGATTCACCATGTTCAAGTGAAGCCCTCACCGGATTGGCTGGTCAAGCGCCTGGAGGCAGTGGGCCAGCGGCCCATCAACAACGTTGCGGACATCACGAATTACGTGCTCATGGAGCTCGGACATCCTCTGCACGCCTTTGACTTGGCGCGCATAAGAGAGCGGAAGATTATCGTGCGTAGGGCGCTTCCCGGCGAGCTGCTGCGCACCCTGGAGGGTGCGGACCGCCTGCTCACCTCCGAGAATCTGGTCATCGCCGATGCCCAGCGCCCTGTGGCGCTGGCCGGCGTCATGGGCGGCGAAGATTCACAGATTTCTTCCTCCACGTACTCCGTATTGCTGGAGAGCGCCTGGTTTGACCCGCTTTCGATCCGGCGTACCGCGAAGGTGCATGGAATGCACACGGAGGCTTCGCATCGCTTTGAGCGCGGAGCGGACATCGAAATGGCCCCTATGGCCATCGATGCTGCCGCCAGGCTGATTGCTGACTTGGCCGGCGGCGAAATCCTTCGTGGCCTCGTGGACGTTTACCCGAGGCCGAGGCTTCGCGAAGACCTCGTTCTGAGACGCAGCGAAATCCAGCGCATTCTGGGCGCGGAAATTTTGTGGGAAGAGGTCGAGCGAACCCTTCGATCTCTGGGGTTCATGACCGAGCGGCGAGGACCGGAAGGCTGGCGGGTGACCCCACCTTCATTTCGCCTGGACGTCACACGTGAGGTCGACCTGATTGAAGAAGTCGCACGCCATTTCGGCTACGACCGCCTCCCGGCGCGACTGCGTCCTGCCCCCCCGCGGGTGGAGCGCGACGCCACCCGGGAAAAAGAATTAGCGGTTTCGAATCTTCTCTGTAGCCTTGGATACTGTGAGACGATCCAGTTTTCGATGGTGGATCCGGAGGAGAACTCCCGCTTCACTGACCAGCCTGCGGTTGTCCTGGCCAATCCGCTTAGCCAGGATGCCTCCGCCTTGCGCTCGTCAGCGGGTCCGAGCATGGTCCACGCCCTGCGCTGGAATCTCGATCGGGATCAAAACGACGTGCGTCTGTTCGAGCTGGGGAAGACGTATGCGTTGTCGGGGAGTGGGACGCCGGAGGAGCGGCGTGTTCTGACCCTGGGTCTTACCGGGCACCGGCGCCCGGCCTCCGTCCACGATAGCGAAAGGGCCCTCGACCTCTTCGACCTTAAAGGTGATCTCGAAGCCTTGTTCGGACTTTTTGAGATCGCAGGAATCGAATTTGGAACGGCGGGATGCGGGCACTACGAAGTCAGCCAGAGTGGCCAATTCACATCGCAAGGCGAGACGCTCGTGATGTTCGGACGGCTCAGCCGCGAGATCGAACACGATTACAAATTGCGCCAGGCGGCATGGCTCGCAGAAGTGGACTTCGAACGCCTTTTGGCTTTTCCCCTTCGCTCCCGCGCCTTCCGCCCTTTTTCGAAGTTTCCTGCGGTGGAACGCGATTTCTCGCTGGTGGTTCCTGAAGCAGTGACGTTTGCGCGTCTCGAAGCCGCTCTCCAACGCTTGACTTTGAAGGAAATTCAAAGTCTCCGCCCTGTAGACCTTTTCAGGGGTGGCTCAATACCGGCGGGTCATTACAGCCTTCTTTTGCGTGTTACTTTTCAAAGCCAGGCGCATACAATGACGAGTGAGGAAATCTCAGCCGCCGGTCAAAGGGTCATGGCTGCGCTCGAACCGCTGGGCGTGTGTTTGCGAGGCTGACGGGTCATTTAGCGCATCCCTCTGGACAGCGAGGCAAGAAAGGAAAACTCGATTAGTCAATGTCTCAATGACCCGATGACCCAATGGCCCGATGGCCCAATGATCCGATGACCCGATCCTGGGGAGGCAATTCTGGAATGAGGAAGCTTCTTGGGCGACACTGAAGATCAACTGCAAAAACTTGAAGAGAGAGTCCTGAAGGCCTTCGAGCTTTTCAAGCAAGCCCAGGCGGAGAGGCTCGCTTTGCGACAGGATCTCGAAAAGCTCGGGGCGGAATCCAGGGAACGAGTCAAAGTGATTGACGCACACGAACAGGAGCTCGTCGCACTTCGGCGGGAACGGGAAGAGGTGCGAGTTCGCGTCGAGAAGCTTCTCCAGCGGATCGATGCGTTGACAACCCCGGAATCCAGCGGATAATGGAGGCGGAATCTCGTTTTCCAATAGTGCGGGGGTCGAGGCTCAGACCCAGCGCAGGAGGCAGGTCGCCAACGTGGCCAAGGATGCCGAAGGGATCCGGGTGGTTATATACGATCAGGAATACTTCGTGCGGGGCGACCTCAACGAAGAGTACATCCAAAAGCTGGCGAAATATCTGGATGTCAAGATGCGTGCTATCGCCGGTCGCACACGGACGGTGGATTCGCTGCGCGTCGCGGTGCTGGCGGCGCTCAATGTCGCTGACGAGTACCACCAGGTGAAGGCGAAGTACGAGGAAACAACCCAACGCGTCGACGAGAAGGTGGATGAGTGCTCCCGGATACTCGACCGGTTCCTGAAGGAAGCAGTTTGAATCAAGGCATGAGAATACTCTTCATCGGTGATGTTTTCGGCCAACCCGGTCGGCGCATTGTAAAGGAAATGCTCCCCGCGCTGGTTGGGGAGTACGACCCTGACCTGGTGCTGGCCAACGGCGAAAATGCTGCCGGCGGTTTTGGCATCACGCCTCCCATTGTTGAAGAGTTACTCGATATGGGGATTGCCGTTTTGACTTCGGGAAATCACATCTGGGACAAGAAAGAGATCTATGCTTATTTGAATGAGCATTCCGACGGCCGCCTGCTGCGGCCCGCCAATTATCCTCACAGCGCTCCCGGCCACGGGCTGTACTTGGGCAAGACTCGATCCGGATTCGGCTACGCTGTCTTGAATCTTCAAGGGCGGGTCTTTATGAGCCCCATCGATTGCCCGTTTCGGACAGCGGACGAGCAGCTTGCCAAGATTCCTGCTGAAGTAAAGATCCGAATCGTGGATATGCATGCGGAGGCCACTTCCGAAAAGGTATCCATGGGCTGGTACCTCGATGGCCGCGTGACGGCGGTGGTCGGCACGCACACCCATATCCCAACCGCGGATGAGACGATCCTTCCACGCGGCGCCGCCTATATTACTGACCTGGGGATGACAGGTCCTTACGATTCTGTAATCGGAATTGAAAAGCAATCGGTGATTCAAAAGTTCCTCAGCCAACTCCCCGTTCGCTTTGAAGTCGCCAAAGGCGACGTCCGCCTGAATGCCGTGCTGATTGAAGCCGACCCCCTAACCGGCCGCGCTGCATCCATCCAAAGGATCGTGCGCAAGTAGGCAAGCTTTTTGATGCCAAGTGACAACTGCCAGGCCAATTCTGATGATGAATTGTGAATTATGAACCCGAAGTTTCCTTGCACATCCGCCCAGCGGATTCCTCTTGCGAACTGCCGAGATCCTTCGCGCAGTTTACCCTGAGCGAACTGCGGAGATTCTTCTCCCGCAGGGCGGGATCAGAATGACAAGCGAAGGGCTCAGGATGACAGTGTCGGGCCTGCGACCTCTCCGCGCAGTATGGCCACAACTCCAATTGACGAATCCGGGATGAACTGGCCACTGAGTACTGACAACTGACCACTGACAACTGACGACTGATTTCTTGCCGCGCTGGCCCGGAATGTGCAAGAATGAAAATGGGCCGAAGGGCGCGGCGGCGGAACTACCGAGCATTGAGATTTCCATCAGGGTCGCACGCTTCAGATTAGGAGAGGAAGTGCATCCGGATCTCAAGAATGTCATCGAGCTTCAGCAGGCAGATCTGAAGGTTGCCGAACTGACAAAGCAGATCGAGTCATTGCCTGCGCAGATTCAATCCCTCCAGTCCCGACTTGATGAGTTCATTCATGCTCAGGAGGAGCGCAAGAAGCGTCTGGCTGCAAATCAGCACGAGCGGAAGGAGCTGGATGGCGAAATCAAGGTCATTCAGGAGAAAATCGCCCGGCACAAGGACCAGCTTTACCAGGTGAAAACGAACGAGCAATTCCGTGCGATGACCAAAGAGATCGAGGGTGAAGAAGCCAAAGTTCGGGCCATCGAGGATGAGATTCTGGAGAAGATGCTGGAAGCGGAGGAGATTCAGCAACACATGCAGGAGGCCGCAGCGCGGTTGCAGGGTGAGGAAGCGCGCGTGGCGGCGGAGATCGCGCGATTGGAATCAGAGCAGAAGGCCGACGACGACGAGCGCGTTCGGTTGCAGGCCCTGCGCAACCGAATCCAGGATGGTTTGAGCGAATCCACGCGGAATCTCTACCAGCGCATCCGCCAGGCGAGACGCGGCCTTGCGGTGGCGGAAGTCCGCGAGGGCCTCTGCACGGCCTGCAATGTCCTGCTGCGCCCCCAAGTCTATAACGACGTGCGGACCAACGAGGTCCTTTTGACCTGCGAAAACTGCGGTCGCATCATTCATTACGTGGAGCCCGCCCCAGCCCAGACGGGCGAGTCCAACGGCCAAGGCGCAGAGGCAACGGCTTGAGGGAACTCGAAATCCGAAAGTCGAAAATCGAAATTCGAAACTCGAAATTCGACGATCGCCAATCAGTCTAAGTCTCGAATTTCGATCCGCTATTTTTGAATTTCCATTCCTTTGATTTCGAATCTCGGGTTTCGAATTTCGCTTTTCGCTTTTCGAATTTCGCTTTTTCAGCATGGCCAAATCCTCTGAGGTTATAGCGCATATCGACGGCGCCTCCCGTGGTAATCCCGGCCCGGCAGCTTATGCCGTGGTCGTGGAATCTTCCGACGGCTCCAAACTTGCTGGATTTTCAGGATATCTCGGCAGAGCCACTAATAACTTTGCCGAATACCAGGCTCTTCTCGCGGCCCTCGAATACGCTCTCAGCAACCATTACCTGCGGGTTCACGTGCAAACGGATTCAGAGTTGTTGGCGCGCCAAATCGAGGGCGTCTACAAGGTAAAGAGTCCGGGATTGAAACCCCTGCAAGAGCACGCGCGGCAAATGATCGCACGCCTGGAATCGTTCTCGATTCAGCATGTGCCGCGCGAACAGAATCACGAAGCCGATCAGCTTGCAAACCAGGCCCTGGAGGCGGCGGAGCGAGGATGGAAAAGGGATCGGGCAGAAGGGCAGGGAGGCCTTGTCCAAGACGTAGCGCCCGGCTCTGCGTCGAAGGTCGCCAAGCCGTTGCGCGCCTCCGCTACCTTTCACAAAGGGCTCCTTGAACCCCACGGACAGCTTTCGCTTTTCGAAGGCGAAGTGGTGAATTTGGAAATCTACCGGAAGGAATGAACAATGTCACAACGAATGGTGAATTGTGTGAAGCTTGGCGGAGAACTTCCGGGTCTCGAGGAGCCCCCGTGGAGCGGTGAACTGGGCCAGCGGATATACGACCATGTCTCGCAAGAAGCCTGGAATCGCTGGCTGGATTATTTGAGGATGCTCATCAACGAGTATCGCCTGGCTCCCGCTAGCAAGGAAGCTCAGGAGTTTATCGCCCAACAGATGGAACAGTTTTTCTTCGGCGAAGGGTCCGCTCCTCCTCCTGGATACGTTCCACCTCAACGATAGAATAGGCTTCCCCCAACAAGGTTGCGGTGCCAGCTTTGAATACCGCCGCACTCGATTCTCAGGGAGCAGGCCCACTTCGAATGTCGAGTCTGCTTTAGCTGGCTTCTGCCGAACAGGCGTCCCACGATTCAGGAGGTTTATGAAACTTGACACAGGCTTGGGCTCAAAATGCTTGCTGATTGGAGCGGGCTTGCTTGTTTCGTCTCTCACTTTTCAAGCTGCTGTTCCGGAGGCTAACGGTACGGAGATTTTCAGGAAGAATTGCGTGGCGTGCCACGGCACTGACGGAAAGGGGTTTCCCGCCCTCAAAACTCCGAACTTCACTGACCCCAAGTGGCAGTCTTCCACTAAAGACAAGGAAATGAGGGAAGTCATCAAGAATGGCAAGAAAGGGACGGCGATGCCGGCCTTTGGCGACCAGCTTAAGGACGGAGAAATCTCGGCTGTGATCGCCTACGTCCGCTCGCTGAAGAAGAGATAGGATTCAGATTCGGGATTCAGGATTCAGGGAAGAACAACAAGCACGGTGTTCCAAACCCGAATCCCGCTATCTCCAGCACTAGTTCTCACTTCCTTCTCAAGCCGCGGAAATTTCTCCGTGTGCTCCGTGAGCAGGAAGGCTTCAACACGGAGGTCACTGAGCCTCTCCGTGCACTCTGCCTTAAAGCTTGAGAGGCACGGAGGACGCAGAGGGTTTCATTCTCTTGCGGCTAAGTCCTGCTGTTTTCGTCTTCCCTGAATCCTGAATCCTGAATCCTGCTCTTCCTACGCGTGCCCGCTTCCCGCCAACTCGCGCACGATGTCGCCGACAAATGATTTGGCATCCCCAAAGAGCATCAAGGTCTTATCCAAGTAATAGAGAGGGTTGTCGATGCCCGCGAAGCCGGGGCTCATGCTCCTTTTAATCACCATGACGGTTCGGGCCTTATCCACGTCGAGGATGGGCATGCCGTAGATGGGGCTGCCCTGATCGGTCCTCGCGGCAGGATTGGTCACGTCGTTCGCCCCGATCACCAAGGCCACGTCGGTCTGGGGGAACTCCGGATTGATGGCATCCATATCCATCAACTTGTCGTAAGGGATGTCGGCCTCGGCCAGCAGAACATTCATGTGGCCGGGCATGCGTCCCGCCACGGGGTGAATGCCGAACTTCACTTCCACGCCGCGTTTGCTGAGGGCATCATAAAGTTCCCTGACCTTGTGCTGCGCCTGCGCCACCGCCATCCCATAACCTGGAACGATCACAACGGAGTTAGCAGCCGCAAGAATCGAGGCGGCCTCCTCGGCTGTAGCGCTGCGCACGGTTCGCGCTTCCTCACCTGCCACGGCAGAAGCCTGCACCTGCCCGAACGCGCCGAACAGAACATTCGTGAAGGAGCGGTTCATCGCTTTGGACATAATCACCGAAAGGATGAACCCCGAAGAGCCGTCCAGCGCGCCCGCGATGATCAGAAGCTTGCTGTCCAGGACGAACCCCATCGCCGCCGCAGAAAGGCCGGCGTAAGAATTCAGCAGCGAGATCACGGTGGGCATGTCTGCGCCGCCGATGGGAACGATCATCAGGACGCCAAAGACCAGCGGAATACCTATGAGCAGCGGGAAGAGGTGCTTCTGCCCAGGGTGAAGCACCAGGATGACTGCGGCTATCACCGCTACCGCCAGCAGCGATAGATTCACCATGTTCTGCCCTTTGTAGGTGATCGGGCGTTGCGGCAGGATTTCTTGCAGCTTCCCTGTGGCCATCAAACTGCCGGTGAAGGTCAGCGAGCCGAGAATAACCTCCATCGAGAGCACCGCCATCATGAAGGGCGGGACGTTGGGCGCGCGCAGATAGTATTCTGCCGTACCGACGAGCGCTACGCACAGGGCGCCACAAGCGTGGCTGAGAGCCGTCCGCTGCGGGACCGCCGTCATGTGGACAAGGCCAAGGGGGACGCCGATGATCGACCCCAGGACGAGGGCAATCACGATCCACTTGTAGTCAACAATCCCCTGATAGAACAGCGTCCCGCCAATCGCCAGGACCATCCCAAGTTCACCGGCCCAAACGCCACGTCGTGCAGTGCTTGGTGCGCTCAGCCACTTGAGTGCAAGGATGAACAGGGCGGTGGCGACAAGGTAAGTGATCTGGATAAAAGTCTCGTTAATGAGTGGCGTCATGGCTTTTTCGGTTTACTGGTTTTGAACATTCTAAGCATGCGGTCCGTAATCAGGAAACCGCCGACCACGTTGCTCATTGCGGCCACTACCGCCACTGTCCCAAGGACTGTCGCAAACGTGCTCTTATGCTCGCCGACAAGCACGATGGCGCCCACCACAGCGATGGCATCCAGGGCGTTCGTCAGGGACATGAGCGGTGTGTGAAGAAGTGGAGAGACTCGTCGAATCACCTGGAAACCGAGAAAGCCTGCCAGCATGAACACGTAGAGGCTGGTGATCAGGTTTGACGTCACGTTTTCCTCCTACTAAGTACAGCATTTGGTAAGTTCGATTACGTATTGGGACCCCCTCACCCGGTCCCGCAAGGCGGGACCACCCTCTCCCCCAAGGGGGCGAGGGGGTTAAGCTTCTGAACTTACTCTCCCCTCGGTCGCCACGGCGACAGAGGGGCCGGGGGTGAGGGGGACCGCATAACTCCAATCTGAAAGCGTCACCGTAATTACGAAAGGCTGTACTAAGCGACCTTCGCCGGGAGCGAGAAGAATTCCCGCACCCGCGCGTTGACCACCTCGCCCCCCTCTGTCACGAGGGTTTCGCGGGTAATCTCGTCATCTGTCTTGATCTCAATCCTCTTGTCTTTAGTCAGGTGAAGAAGAAACGCCGCCACGTTTCGAGCATACATCTGGCTGGCATGATAAGGGACGGTGCTCGCCAGATTGATGTAACCGATGATGGTAACATCATGCTCGACGACGACTTGGCTTGCCCGGGTCAGTTCGCAATTCCCGCCCCTCTCGCCCGCCACGTCCACGATGACCGACCCGGGGGCCATCTTCTCCACCATGTCGCGCGTCACCAGCACCGGCGCCTTCTTGCCGGGGATGACCGCCGCTGTAATCACGACATCGCTCTCGGCCACCACGCGGCTGAGTAGCTCCCGCTGGCGCAGATAAAACGACTCGTCTTGTGCCCGCGCGTAACCACGGGAATCCTGGGCATCCTTCGCCTCGACGGGTAGTTCTACAAAGCGCCCTCCCAGGCTCTGCACCTGCTCCTTTGCCGCAGGCCGCATATCATACGCAGAGGTGACGGCGCCCAACCTCCGTGCCGTCGCAATGGCCTGAAGACCTGCCACACCTGCCCCGATGATGAGTACACGCGCCGGGGTAATGGTGCCTGCTGCGGTGGTGAGCATGGGGAAGAGCCGCGGAAGCCTGTCCGCAGCCAGCAGCACCGCCTTGTAGCCACAGATCGTCGCCATGGAAGAGAGAGCGTCCATGCTCTGCGCGCGAGTGGTGCGCGGCATGAGCTCGATGGCGAATGCCGCAACTCCCGTGGACGCAATTTCCTGAACTGTTTCCACAGACCCCAGAGGGCGCAGAAATCCGATAAGCAGTTGGCCGGGTCGAAGCAGAGGCATGTCGGCCTTGCCAGTTGCGTCGTTCGATCCGTAGCAGAGCACTTGGAGCACGACATCGGCAGCTTTGAACACCTCGGCTCGCTCCAGGAAAATCTTGCCGCCCTTCCCGACGTATTCTGCATCCGGGTAGCCGGCGCCGGCTCCGGCGCCCGACTCCACAACCACCTCAAAACCCGCTTTGAGCAAACTCGGAATTACCGCGGGCACCAGCGCTACGCGCCGCTCCCCTGGAAAGCTCTCCTTTGGAACTCCAACGATCATGAAGCCTCCTCCCCATTCCGTCTTGGCTCCCTGAATTGCGCCTTCTTACTCTTGCGCCCTGGCTCTTTCCCTTGCTCATATCTCTCTGAGATTTTCAAGCAACTACGAGTGACACTGCAAGGATATTCTTGTGGTACTCTCTCCAGTAGGCGGAGTTCAAAGCCATTCTGGAGGAGGATTGTATTCTTATGAATATCGCGGTCATTGGAACCGGGTATGTGGGGCTTATCACCGCCGCGGGCTTGGCTGAAATTGGCCATCGGGTTATCGGTGTTGACGACGACGCGCGGAAGATCGAGCTCTTAAACCGGGGGGGAATGCCGTTCTACGAGCCGATCTTGGGAGACTTGGTCAAGCGAAACCAGCAAGCGAAGCGGCTTGAGTTCAATTCTCAAATAGAAGACGCCGTGGCGAAGTGCCAGGTCATCTTTATCTGCGTGGGGACTCCACCCCTCGAGAGTGGTGAAGCGGACCTTTCCTCCGTGGAGTTGGTGGCGCGAAGAATTTCCGAACATGCCCGTGGCTACCGCCTGGTCATTGAAAAAAGCACTGTCCCCGTACAGACCGGCCGCCGGCTTCAGAAGCACTTCTGCATATACAGGAGCAACTCCCAGTTCCAGTGTGACGTGGCCTCCAACCCCGAGTTCTTGCGTGAAGGATCGGGCGTCGAGGATTTTTTTCATCCCGACCGTATTGTTGTGGGCGTTGACTCGGAAAGAGCGGCTGGACTCCTGGAGGAGATTTACCGGCCGGTGCTGGAGCAGAGCTTTGCCTGTCCCGTTCACGAAAATTGCCACGACAGCCCGCGTGTGCCTTTCGTCGTCACGGACATCAACAGTGCCGAGCTGATCAAGCATGCTTCGAATTCCTTCCTGGCCATGAAAATCTCCTTCATTAACATGATTGCCGACCTGTGCGAAGCCGTGGGAGCGGACGTCGGAAAAGTGGCGGAGGCAGTGGGCATGGATAAAAGGATCGGCGGCAGCTTTCTCAGACCGGGCGTGGGATTTGGTGGTTCCTGCTTTCCCAAGGACCTCCAAGCCTTCGTCCGGGTAGGCCAGAATGCCGGATGCGACTTCACGCTTCTGCGCGAAGTGGAAAGAATCAACCAGAGCCGCATCGATTTGTTCGTTAAGAAGATCAAGGAGGAGCTTTGGGTGGTACGCGGAAAACGGATCGGAGTTTGGGGACTCGCCTTCAAACCCCGCACGGATGACGTTCGATCTTCCCCATCGCTGGCGGTAATCCGGAGATTGCTTGCGGAAGGCGCTCTTGTGCGTGCGCACGATCCACAGGCGATGGAAAAGGCTAAAGCGGAGCTCCCCGAGATTGAGTATTGTGCAGATGCTTACGCAGCGGCCGAAGGCGCGGAAGCTGTCTTGGTTCTCACCGAGTGGGAGGAATTCCTGCGCCTTGATTGGGCGAAGGTTCGCCAAATCATGGCGCGGCCACTGATTCTCGATGGTCGCAACATGTTTTCCCGTGCCACGATGGCCGGACATGGTTTTGAATACGTGGACATCGGCAGCGGATCGCCGGCTCGTGAGCGCCTCCCCGATCCGAAAACTGTTTGACTGGATAACGAGGGACTTTGATGAGGGTTGTGATTACAGGGGGGGCGGGTTTCCTGGGAAGTCATCTCTGCGAGCAATTACTTGCCCTGGGGCACCAGGTTTGCTGCGTGGATAGCCTTATTACCGGACGCCTGGAGAACATTGCCGCCTTTGAAAGCCACCCGGGATTCAACTTCCTCCGCCACGATGTCACCAAGCCGATAGAAGTGGAAGGGGCCGTCGATGCGGTGATGCACTTTGCTTCTCCCGCCAGCCCCGTTGATTACCTCAGGCTGCCCATCCAGACATTAAAGGTGGGATCGCTCGGCACCCATAACGCTCTGGGGCTTGCGAAAGCCAGGGGCGCCAGGTTCCTGCTGGCCAGCACCTCAGAAGTCTACGGTGATCCAGAGGTGAGCCCGCAAGCGGAGGACTACTGGGGACGTGTAAACCCGGTGGGGCCTCGTGGGGTCTACGACGAAGCAAAACGCTTCGCTGAGGCCTTAACCCTGGCGTATTATCGCACTCACCGCCTGGATACACGCATCGCTCGCATCTTCAATACCTACGGCCCTCGGATGCGACCTTACGACGGCCGGGTCATCTCCAATTTCATCGTCCAGGCTTTGCAGGGCAAGGACCTCACCATCTATGGAGGCGGGACTCAGACCCGCAGCTTTTGCTACGTCTCGGACCTCGTGGAAGGGATTACCCGCTTGCTCATTCACAACGCCGAAAGCGAGGAACTCTCGCCAGGCCCCTCCGATGCCATTCACCGGCCCATCAACCTGGGAAACCCAGCAGAAATTAGCATCGCTGAAACCGCCGCGCTGATCATCCGGCTCACACAGAGTTCGAGTCGAATGGCCCACCACCCCTTGCCAGTGGATGATCCTAAATGCCGCCGCCCGGATATCTCGCGGGCTCGAGACCTTTTGAGCTGGGAGCCGCACGTCAGCCTGGAAGAAGGTCTGGGCCGGACCATTGACTATTTTCGCCGCTTGTGACCGAGGGCCTGCTAAGTGTCTCGCGTAACAGCAGCGCGTCGTTTGCAGGGGCTGGCTGCTGTAGAATGTTCCGGTGGATCTCCTGTTCCCAAAGCCGTGGTTCTTCCCTCGAAGCGGCCCAAATCACCGGCCCGGCCCGCCCCGGGGTTGGGTTTTGAGGTTCAGGACTATCTGGAACCACCAATTGGGCTGGTAGTTGATCTGGACCGGAACCCCCCGCAGCTCACCGGTAGTTCCAAGCAAAACACTGAAGTCAGTTTTGGCGCCGGACTCCTGGTTGTAGATCTGGAACTGTGATTCCTTGAGGTCGCGGTATGATTGGTCGATTTTCTGGCCCTTCTCCTTCAGCGTAATGCGGACGTCCTTTGTGGTAATGGGAATCACACGCTGTAAAGTCAGTGTATAAGGGCGGGCGTTGTAAATATAACATAAAGAGACAGGGGTTTTCTCCCCGGTCAGGGATCGTTCGAGCAGCTCCTCAGTTGTAGATAGAAACCCCCCGGGCCTGCTGCACTCGCCACGCGCCGGGCCGTCCAAACGACGGAACTTTCGCGCTTGGCCGTCGCCCAATCGACCCAGGGCCAGCGTCTGGGCGTCCGCGAGCTGGTGCATGTCATAGTCCTTGTCGCTGTAAAAGGGAACCGTCGTGGAGATGGCTTGCGCGCCGTCTACCCGGCTGATAATGGCTTCAAACAGATGCTTTCCGGTGCTTTTCTCGTGGGAGAGTTCCCGCCGCATGGCTGATACAGATTCACCTTTTGAAGACTTCATGAAGCCTACAAAAGCGCTCGATTCCGGAGTTTTACTGCCATCTGATCTTAGGACTTCAGTTCCTGCACCCCAACGGTTGATGGCGCGCGGGGCCTTGGCAGGATCAGAACCAAAAAGCAACTGGATCATCCGGAGACTCGGGTCGTCAAGCGCCTGGCCGGCCTTGATGTATCCGCCTCCCAAGTCATCCCGACCCACCCAAAAAAACAGGAGCCTGAGGCGGCAGGTCATGATGTAGTCGTATTCTGCGCGAATGCGGGGCGTTGCCCGAATCCAGTTCACCGCCTCATTGATAGCCGCTTGATCGGCCGCGTCGGGCGCCGAGGGAATGGCAAAGCAAGTCCCTGCCAGAAGGAAAGCACAGACAAGTGACCTCAAATGATTCACGAACACCTCCAAAGAACCATCATAGGAAACTTGCCCGCGAATTGGTACTGCTTCACGCCAGAGTAGATGCCGATGGTTACAGAATGATATTCTAAGGGTGTGATGCGCGTTGAAATCCTTCAGGAACTCGGCCCTGACGACGCCAGGCTGGAAATCCCTTGGGCCAGCGCCGACGATCCAACGCTGGCCTATGTTGATCTGAAGACATTTCCCGACCATGCGGAAGAACTTGATGAGTGCAGGAGCCGCCCTGTGTTGGGGAGCCTGCTGCGTGCGATCAACCGTCCGGATTCTCTCCTGCGCAGCGCAAAATGCCACGTCTGGATTACACATGAACTGGCCCAGGAGGAGCGCTGGGACTTCGATTTTCCCGTGAAGGTTGCCAGTTACCTCGACCTGCTATTCGATTCACCAGACTTGAACGCGAACCTGGCGCCACACTTGCGATTGGCGGAAGAGATTGAGCGCGGCATGAAGGAGACGCGGTTGCAGGCTCAGATGGACATTGCGGTGAGACGCTGCTTGTTTCATGCTGAGGAATACTGGGGATACTATCTAACACTTTTTATTCACGCCTACGGCGCGACTGACAATGAGGCAGAAACGGCGTGGACCCTTGCCCTATTGAATCTGCGTGAAGTCCTGGGTGGATTAACAGAAGAAACCGTGAACACCGGAGGGCTTGGGCGCTGGGGATCAGCAAACTAGAAGGCTTCACCCGAACTGGCTGGGAGTTTGGCGGGCGGGGCGGTGGCCTCGAAGAAGGGAAGCAGACCGCGTGAGTTTCATCAACTTTGCTGCACGGGAAATAAACTGCAAGATTGTTTATTACGGCGCAGGCTTGGGCGGCAAGACGACCAACCTGCGCTGGATCTTTGACCAGACGTTGGGGAAGGCGGGGGGAAAGATGATCTCGCTCGCCACCGAGACCGACCGCACACTCTTCTTTGATTTCCTTCCCCTCGACCTGGGCTCGATACGAGGGTTCAAAACCAGGTTTCATCTTTACACCGTTCCCGGCCAAATCTTCTACGATGCCAGCCGAAAACTGATCCTGCGCGGCGTGGATGGTGTGATTCTCGTTGCTGACTCCCAGCCAGAGCGACTGGACGCAAATCTGGAAGCGCTGGAGAACTTGATGGACAACCTCAAGGAGCAGAAGCACGACTTCATGAAAATCCCCTACGTGCTCCAGCTCAACAAACGCGACCTGCCCAGTGCACTCCCCGTCGAGACGCTGAAAAAGGAGCTCATGAGGAAGGACGAGCCCGTTTTTGAAGCGATCGCTTACAAGGGGTTGGGTGTGTTTGAAACCCTCAAGACATGCGGGCGCATGGTCTTAAGTGAACTGAAGAAAGGCTAGCCCGGATTTCTCACCACGTTTCGACGCTCTTAGTGGGCTGCCCGAAGGGCGGGTCCCGCAGGGCGGGACCCTTCGCACTGGCGATGGGGCCACCCACCACGGTGCGCAAGCCGCGGGCTTTGCAACGCGCAATCTGCGCCTTCATCGAGGGGCTCTGAACCAACATGCCGCTCAAGAAAACCAAGTCTGCCCAATCGAGGTCGGAATCTCGCAGCCGCCTGACATTCAGGTCAACGAGACGTTTCTGCCAGCGCTGGGGAAGAAGGGATGAGATGGTCAATAGGCCGAGGGGCGGATAGGCCGAGCGCTTTCCCTGGAAAGGGAGAGCGTGCTTGAAGCTCCAGAAGGTGTCAGGGAATTCGGGGTAGACCATTAGGACATTCATGACATTCTCCTCCCCGCCGGGAACCCGCGGGCCTCATGTAAAGCGCGGCAGAGCTCCCTCAGCGCGGATGTCAAATAGGCCACGCAACTCTCATGTGCGCCGCGCCTCGTGCCCGCTTTCACGTTTCTCCAAGGGGCACTCCGCCGTGGCGGGCCCTTACGTTCGCACAAAAACGCAGCCTCCACGGAGGAACCTCTCGTCAGACCGTATCCTTTCAAAAAGCCCCAGGTGCACCTAACCTATCACTTCCATCCCTAGGAAGCCAGAAAGAAAAAGTGGCCGACCGGTCGCAGACATCAACAAGAGGCTGTGGAATAATCCCTGGATGAGCAAAACCATTTCATCCCGCGAGGCGGGACAAAGTCGTAGAAGGCGCAAAGAAAACAAAGCAGTCGTTCTTTGCGAGTCTCCGCGCCTCGGTCCCGCTTTGCGGGATGAGGTTGTTTATTTTTTCACAGCTTCCAAGCGATGTGTGGGCCACCCGCGAAAGCGGGATCCCTTTGCTTCGATCTCGACAAGGCCCGCAGGTCTTTTGAGGACGCTCCAGCAGGCAATAGAGACCGCAAACCAGGACTTGGCGGCCACCACGTTGGTCCAACTGGCGGAGGAGATCGAGCAAGCAGAGGAAACCGGCCGAGCCCAGAATGAGAGGGCGCGACGATCCTACGCCCTCTCCGTGCTTGGCCTCTTGCTGACCGCCACCTTTGGATTGATCTCGCTCCTCCTGTTCATATACCCGCTCATACACGGACAAACAAGTCGGTAGGCACGGTCGGCGCCTTCCGGAGCGTCCGTTCGTCGTCATGGGTAAAGCCGAGGATCAACGAGAGTACGATTGACCGTGGCTACCGGGTCTTTGTCGCTTTGCCCTTAGTTCTTGCGTGGTCACTGTAGGTCGTGGAGTCTACCGTCAATTCTTCCCCCGGGTCAATGTCACGGGCCGCGAAAAAATCATAGTTTTCGCATCTGACATTTGCCCTTTCGCCATCCCTGGGATCATTCAAATACCAACTCATAGTCAGGCGATGGAAGTTGCGAGGACACCCATACCGCTTTGGGCGCCCGTCCTTCCCGTTCTTAACGATGGCAAATCTCTTATAGAACTCCCGAAGGCACGCTTCCTTCGGCAGATCCTCTGGATTGACTCAACGGATCTCGTCCGAGTCGCCGGAAAAAATCGGCGTACGCTCTTTGATCTTCTTGATCGCAAATACCCCGACTCCATCTATCGGAGATGGCTTCAGCCGGGTGTATAGCCCCTCGTGAGGTATTTCTTCATCCACCGGCAGCCAACGCCCCACGCATTTCCCTAGCCCTTCCAAGTCTGGGTAGATGGTCGCTCCATCTACGCCGTTTTCTTCCAGTTCCTCCCTGATCCGCTCCGCCGCATAACCGGGAACCAGGATTTTGGCCAACAGCCGCTTCGATTTCTCGAACAGCTTGTCTAATCCCTTGTTCAGGACCCCGTGCACCGTAAAACAAGATCGCTGCGCTGCAATGCGCCGGTCAAACTGGTTTGGGTAGACCGCGACGGGCAACTTCTTTTTCAATTGGCGCTTGGCATCAAACCGATCGGGCAGCCACGGTCTGTACCTCACACTGTCTGCGACGCAGAGCCCAGGCGATCCGGGCGGGACGACCTCGTATTCGCCGACCACCTGCTTGTTAAGTCGCCACGCGTCAACAACCCAGACGGCTGCGTCATGTAAACCTTCGCTATCTTTCACGGCGAAGTACAAACCCATCTGCGGGTCTTCAGTCCAGTCCAGAAGGCGTGTGGGCGCACCGTAATGCTGCATAAGAAAGTACCATTCCCAGGCGTTGTCAGGTTTATGTGCGGTCAGGCTTGGAGCACGCCTCACGAATTCCTCGCGGATTTCATCCTCCTTTTGCAGCAAGCGTAGCGCGGACCTCTGCTGTCTGAGGTCCGCGGCTTTTCGTGCCCGCCTTCTCCACCGCGTCGCCCGCAGATTGACCGCCTGTCCACGTTGGGGCGTCTGTTCTTTTATGACCGCTACATCTTGGTGATCGTGGCTTACGTTGCGGTTACCCTGGCGATACGGCAACTCGCTTTCACCTGGGGTCGTGAAGGCTATCAAATCATAGTGATTGTGGCGGAACATGAAAAGCGCACGGAGACTTGCGGCCATGGGCCGAGGGAAAACGCATGACAAACCGTCACAAATGCGGTAATTTTGAGGCATGGAAACCGTACCCGTAGAGTTGCCCTCAGCGCTTCTGAAGGCAGCAAATTTGGAGGAGAGGAACCTCTCCCAGGAAGCCGCTCGATTGCTGGCGCTCGAACTTTATCGAGAAGATAAGGTCTCACTCGGACGCGCCGCAGAGCTGTGCCAGACGCCGCTCGCGGCTTTCATGGATTTCGCCGCGAAGCACGGTGTCCCACCGCTGCGATACAGCTCCGAGGATCTGGAAGAGGAACGCCGGTCCACCGACCGTCTCGAAGCGTGACCGTCGTAGCCCGAGGCCGAACGCGGTTCGGCCCTACACCGGCCCCCGATTGCCGAGCCCCCAACCCCCAGCCCCCCTGGACCGGCCCGTGGCCCCACATCGACATCCCCCTGACGGACTCCAAGATCGGCTTCGCCCGCCTTTAATGGGTTAATGGATCAATGATTCGATGAGTCAATTGAAACTGACCCATTGATCCATTGAAAGAAACGAGGCAAGGGCCCTTCAATGAGTCAATGGATCAATGACTCAATGAGTCAATTGAAGAAGTCCTGGGCTAGACATGTGGACATGATGTCTCTAGACAACGCCTCCCCTCTGTGGTAGCCTACTCATGTGAAAAGTCCAACCCGCGGGGAAGTCCTTTCCTCGCTAAGCTAACAACCCGTCCCAGGAGGAACCATGTCCTTACGCAAATCACCCCAACTTACGCCCCAGTTGCTCGCCGCCGCGCGCCAGAATGCCCAGCGTTCCACCGGGCCGCGCAGCGCCGCCGCCAAGCAGAATTCCAGGCTCAATGCCTTGAAGCACGGCGGATACGTCAGCGACGAAAACCGGCGCCAATCCCGCCTTGGCGGGATCGCGCTGGGGGAAGACCCGGAACAATTCCAAACCCTCACAGAGGAACTCATGAGCGCCTTCGGCCCCGGCGACGCGCTCTGGGAGAAGCAGGTCGAGGACCTCGCTTGGCTCTACTGCCGCCGCGAAAGGCTTGAGCGGGCGCAAGAAGGCTTGAAGCGGCGCGCCTTGCAGGCGGTCGACGACTGGCAACACCGCCGCCAGCAGGAGATGGCTCGTGTCACCTTCGACGCCTCCCGGCACGAGATGCTTGATGTGAACTTATCGGAGTCTACAGATCGAGGCGTGACGCTGAGAAAGACTCTTTCCCTTCTTGAAGTCATACAGGATCAGGTCAAGCAGCGCACCTTCCGGCCCCGCCAGTACGCCGTACTGGAATCTCTTTACGAAGGTACGACGGGGTGGCACCAGGCGCTGATTTTCAGGCTGCTGAAGCGTTTCAGTGACCCTCTGTACCTCGACGCGCAACAAGCCGACGAGGAAGAGCGGCAGTCCCTACGCAAAATAGGCTTCGCCTGCGACCCGCCGGGCGAGCCCGAGCGCGAGGAACTTCTCCGTCTGCTCGGGGAGGAAATCGCCAGCGTCCGGGAAGAATTCGAATACGCCGAAAAGGCGAATGAGGAGAGAGCGGCGATAGAACGGGACGCCTGCCTTGCCCCGGCTGGGGAGACGTGGAGCATGATGTTGCGCCAAGAAGGTGCCCTGGACCGTTCCATTGACCGCAAAGTGAGGATACTGTGGAGGCTGCGGAAGGAATTTACCAACCTCCCGACCGCTCCTGCTGGCCAAGACGATGGCGCGAGGATGGAGAACATCGAGGACATCCCCGAAGGCGACATTGTGTCCGAGAACTCGCAGAGTGTGGAAACGGTGGAAGACTTAAAAATGAAGGAACGATGCAGGAATGTTGTTGAAAACAAAGGATCGGCTTTCAGCATCCCAGGACAAGGCGGGAATGTTGTTGAAAACAAACGTAGTTACGCTCAAGATGCGGGAATGTTATTGAAAACAGAGGGTGTTATTGCAAACGCGCAGTCACACCCGACGAGGGGAACTCCTTCCAACGCCCATCAGTCCCGCTGCGCGGGAGCAATCGGCCCGCCGCAGCGGGAAAATCGGCAATTCCAGTTACGCCCCTCAACTTCTCGTTAGGGAACTCTGAAGGATCAGTGGCATTCACAGGACTTTCCCCTTACCGCTTCCCACCCTTCGTGCAAGATGAAAGGAGTGAGGCATAAAGCTGCGACGGGGTCTGCCCACTTTATTCCCCAGACGGCGTTGACTGACAGTCCGGCCAGGGCAATCCAAGCCATGTAACCACAGACCGCAGATTCCGCCGCATCGGCTCTCAACGCAGCGCTTGAAGCCGTGGCTGATAACTTCCGCTTTTGAACCGCCAGCCAGGGCATCACCATAGCAGCAACAAGCAGGAGAGCTATTCCTGCAAGGCTGGGGTGGACTTCCCGCTTCCCGAGTAGTGCCGCTCCTGAACCGAGGAGCACGTATGCCGCCAGGGCAAAGAGCAGGCCGCCGGCGATTCGAGTAGCTGACTCCTCGGCGTTCATTGCCGTGGAATAGAAGCGGAACCGCCAGTAAACCACCAGAGCAGAAACCAGCTCGATTGCGCTATCGCCACCAAAGGCGAGCAAGGCCGGACTGTGAGCCCGCCAGGCCGCAATCAGGGACACCGCCGCTTCCAGAAACATCCAGATGAGCGTGAAAGCCTGAATTCGAAGAATGCGTCGCAGGACATCCGGTGGCAGCGGCGCCATTACGTCGGGCATGGGCTCATTATGCACGCAACGGATCGCCGAAGACACTCTCTTGGCATCATCCTGATCTTAGCAGGGTCATCCATATGCGCAGGGGGAGGCTGCAAGCCAAAGAAAACCCGTACGCAGCAACGCGACCCTACGGGGCTAGCTTCTCAGAAACCACTTTGGCCTGCGTGAAGAGCAAAAGGTAGTCGCGGCCGCCGGCTTTCGAGTCTGTCCCTGACATGTTGAAGCCGCCAAAGGGGTGGCCGCCCACCAGGGCGCCGGTACATTTCCGGTTGAAATAGAGGTTGCCCACGAAGAAGTCCTCAGCAGCCTTATCCATCTTCGAGCGGTTCTTTGTGTACACGGCCCCCGTCAGGCCATATTCCGTGTTGTTGGCGATCTCCAGCGCTTCATCAAAGTTCCGGGCCTTGAGGACCGCCAGCACAGGGCCGAAGATCTCTTCCTGTGCGATGCGGGCCTGGGGAGCGACGTCCGCAATCACCGTGGGTTGGATGAAGTGTCCCGGCCCGGGAGCTTCCTCGCCGCCCGTAATGAGGCGGCCCTCCTTCTTGCCGATCTCAATGTATTCCCGGATGGACTGCTTCGCCCGGGCGTTAATCACAGGACCCATGTAGTTGTTAAGGTGCGTCGCAGCGCCGACCCTAATCTGCTCCACCCGGCTCTGTAGCTTTTCGAGGAAGGCCTCATAAACCGACTCCACCACGATGGCGCGCGAGCACGCCGAACATTTCTGGCCCTGGTAGCCGAAGGCGGAGACGGTGACGCCTTCCACCGCCGCCTCCAAATCCGCCTCACTATCCACCACGATGGAGTTTTTGCCGCCCATTTCCGCAATGACACGCTTCACCCAGATCTGCCCCGGCGCCGTCTTGGCCGCTACCAGGTTGACACGCAACCCCACCTCCTTCGAGCCCGTGAAGGCCACAAAGCGTGTTCGCGGATGTCCCACCAGGACGTCTCCGACTGAACCACCCGGGCCGGGGAGAAAGTTCACGACCCCTGGAGGCATTCCCACCTCCTCCAACGCTTCGAACAGTTTGTACCCGATCACAGGGGAATCGCTGGAAGGCTTCAGGACCACGGTGTTGCCGGCCACCACGGATGCCAGGGTCATCCCCGTGAGGATCGCGAGCGGGAAGTTCCAGGGCGGAATTACAACCCCCACCCCAAGAGGGAGGTAACGCAGAGAATTCCTCTCACCGTAGACTGAAGTGAGTGGCTGCGGCTGGTCAAGCCGGAGGATTTCGCGCCCGTAAAACTCCGCGAAGTCGATGGCCTCCGCCACGTCCGCATCGGCCTCCGCCCACGTCTTGCCCACTTCGTAACACATCCACGCCGCGAAATGGAACTTGCGCTCCCGTATGATCCTGGCGGTCTCGAGCGCTAGTTCAGCGCGCTGTTCAGCCGGCGTGTGGCTCCAGATTTTGAAGGCCTCGTCTGCCGCGCGGATGGCGCGGTCCGCCAGTTCCGCGTCGGCTTTGGAAAAAGCGCCAACCGCCTGATCTTTCTGCCCAGGATTGTATGAGTAAAACTTATCCTGAGTCTTGATCCTCTCGCCCTTGATCACAAGGTCGTATTCCTGGCCCAACTTCTGCCGGACTTCGTCCAGTGCCTCTCTCATCCGCCTCTCGTGCTCCGGGTTGCCCTTGAAGTCGCAAAGCGGCTCATTCCTGAATTCAGTAAGTTGCATCGACGTGCCTCCTCCCCAATAGACGCGAATCCGACAGCATACGCCTGCGCCCTCTCGATTCAAACTCAAATCAGGGTGGCCCCTGCAGCCGTTTCGGGGTAGTGGGTCAATTTGATGCTGTAGCGGCGATCCCGCAAGGCGGGATCGCCAAATGGCGGCGTAAAGCCGCCTCTACATCAAATTGACCCACTACCCGGTCGGCTTTTGCTTGACTTGCTCAGCCGTAGGGGCTAGACTTGCTGATTCTGGGCACCCTCCGGGCTTGGTCAGCCGAGGGCCTTTGCGTGATGACCCAAGTCCAACGATTGCTCGCTTTTCTAAAACCGTACTCCTTCCGGTTCCTGGTCGCATTCATCTTGATGGCCTTGGTGGGGGCTTGTGAGGCGGCGACGGCGTTACTCATCAAGCCGGTCTTTGACCGTGTTCTTGCTCCAGGCACCGACGCAGGCAGAATTGTCTTATTCCAATGGCCCTTCGGAGGGCAGGCGATATACCTGCAATCTTTTTTCCCGGCTTGGATCCACAATGCATGGACCATTGTAGCGATTTCGATCGTTTCGGTGACCCTGATCAAAGGGGTTGCTGAGTTTCTGGCAACCTACTTCATCAACTTCATCGGCCATTCCGTGGTAAGGGACCTTCGGAATCTTCTCTATTCGAGGATTATCCAGCAGTCGATGGCCTTTTTTACAAGGACTTCCACGGGGCGGCTGATGTCAGCGGTCACCAGTGATATTGAGAGGATTCAGTATGCGGTCTCGCAGACTGCCGCAGACTTCCTGAAGCAAAGTTTTACGCTGGCGGGGCTGCTAGGTGTTCTGTTTTATGTCGACTGGCGGCTGGCCTTAGGCTCGCTGATCCTGGTGCCCTTGGTGGTGTTGCCATCCCACAATATCGGGCGCTACATTCGCATTTCGAGCCGTTCCAGCCAGGACAAGATGGCAGAGTTGAACAACGTCCTTCAGGAGACGTTCTCAGGAATCCGCATTGTTAAGGCCTTTGGGATGGAATTGTTCGAGGTGGAGAAGTTCAAGGCGGCCACGCGGCGGCTGCTGCGCGTCAGTCTGCGATGGGTGCGGGCCCAGGCAGCGACCTCCCCGATCATGGAAGTCCTGGGCGCAATCACCGTCGCCGGTCTTCTCCTTTATGCCCGCACGGAGATCATGCACCACGCGCAGACCACCGGAGGGTTCGTGGCTTTCCTGTATGCCCTGATTAAGACCTACGAGCCCATTAAGCGGCTCACGGGAGTCCATAACTCCTACGAGCAGGCCCTGGGCGCCTCGGAGCAAGTCTTCCACTATCTCGACATCCATCCGGATATTCACGACGAGCCGGGGGCATCACGGTTACCGCTCTTCGAGCGGGAAATTGAGTTCGACAACGTGGATTTCGATTACGAAGAGGCGTTGCCGTTGCTGCGCGATATCAACCTGCGAATCCGCAAGGGCGAGGCGGTGGCCATTGTGGGCTCAAGTGGCGCAGGAAAGACCACGCTCGCCAGTCTCATTCCTAGGTTTTTTGATGTGACGCGAGGCCGAATTCTGATTGACGGCCATGATGTTAGGGGCGTAAAGGTCAACTCACTCCGTGCTCAGATCGGTATCGTCACACAGGAAACGATTCTGTTCAACGATACCGTTTACAATAACATCTGTTACGGGAGCCAGCCTGCCGGCGAGGAGGCCGTGAGGGAGGCCGCGCGCGCCGCACTGGCTGAAGACTTCATCCTGGAGATGCCCGAGGGCTACCAGACCGTGATCGGAGAGCGTGGGCAGCGTCTTTCCGGAGGGCAGCGGCAACGAATTGCCATCGCGCGCGCGCTTCTCAAGAATCCACCTATACTCATCCTGGACGAAGCCACTTCGGAACTCGACACGGAATCGGAACTTCTGGTTCAAAGGGCGCTGGCGAACTTGATGAGGGGCCGCACGGTGCTGGTGATTGCCCATCGCCTTTCCACCGTGCGTCGCGCGGAACGGATTATTGTCCTCGACCACGGCACCATCAGTGAGGTCGGGAGCCATGAAGACCTGATCAGCCGGGGGGGTATGTACCAGAAGCTGCACGATCTCCAATTCGTGGACGCGGAACCATAGGTGGGAGTTCGGGCTGAAGGATTACGGAAGGGGATTTGCCGGCCGGGATTGCGAAGCAGAAGCAGAAGAGGACGAGTTCCCGGTCTTGGCAAGTGGAAGAGATGCCATGATTCGAAGCATGACGGGTTACAGTAAGGCTCAAGCTGAGGAAGGGGGGTACTCTCTCTCGGTCAGTATTCGTGGCACGAACCATCGGTTTCTGGATGTTCAGGTTCGCTTCCCTTCAGCGCTGGAATCCATGGATCCCATGCTGCGGCGTCTCATCAAGGATCACGTCAAGCGCGGACATGTGGAGGTGGCAGTCAGTTTCGAGCAACCAGACAATGCCGGACTTCTACTTGACCGCAAGCTCGTGGCTGGTTACGTTGCCGCCTATCGGACGCTGCGAGAAGAGTTTGGTGCTGCGTCCGAGCCGGACCTGGTGGCCCTGCTGCGTATCCCCGGCTTGGCAATGGTGGGCAATGGCGAGATTTCGCCGGAAGACCTCGAGCGGGTCCGCCAACTCCTGGAACGTGTGACCACGGAGGCCCTGGAGAGCCTGAACGAGATGCGCGCCCGCGAAGGCGAAGATTTGGGGCGTGATCTCAAGACCCGCTTGACCCGACTTGAATCGTTAACTGAGAGTGTGGCAAGCCTCGCCGAACGGCTGCCAAAGTTCTACCAAAATCGGCTTGAAGGCCGCCTCAGGGAGTTGATGGGCAGCACTGAACTGGATGGAGTGCGACTGGCGGAGGAGGTTGCTTACCTGGCCTCCCGTTCCGATACCACGGAAGAATTGACACGGTTCCGAAGCCATGTCGCCCAAGTGAAGCAACTGCTCGCGGAGAGTCCGGAAGTGGGGAAAAAGCTGGATTTCCTACTGCAAGAGATGAACCGGGAAGCGAACACACTTCTGTCAAAGACCACGGATTTGCCCGAGGTTGGCCTGGAAGTCGCGCGCTTGGCGATTGAAATGAAGAGTGAAATCGAAAAGCTGCGCGAGCAGGCTCAGAACATTGAGTAATGGAGAAAAAGGTATCTAAACCGTCCTGCGGACGTGCCAGCATTTTGGTCATTTCAGCGCCGTCGGGGTCCGGGAAGTCAACCCTGGTGAGACGGTTGATTGCTTCTCTGCCGGAGTTGGCTTTTTCGGTTTCGCACACCACGCGGCCGCGGCGTGAGGGTGAGAAAGACGGGCGCGACTACTTTTTTGTGACGCGCAAGCGGTTCGAAAGAATGATTGCTGCCGGTGATTTCATTGAGTGGGCCGAGGTTTTCGGCCACCTGTATGGTACTTCGAAGGGACAGATCGCCAGGGCTCTGAAGGCCGGACGGGATATTTTGCTGGATATTGATGTTCAGGGGCATCAACAAGTCAGGAAGCGTCTGCCGGAAGCCCTCAGCGTCTTCGTCCTGCCGCCGTCCTTCCGGGAACTGAAACGCCGGCTGACGGACCGGCACTCGGATTCGCCCCAGGTCATTGAAAGACGGCTGGTGGCAGCTCGCCAGGAAATCTCCCATTGGCCCGATTATGACTACCTGGTCGTTAATGACCGCCTTTCGCTAGCCACACAGGCTCTGCGAGCGGTAGTCCGGGCAGGGCGATTTCGGCGGCAGAACCAGGCGGAGCGCGCTCAAGAGATTTGCAAGACATTTGGAGGATAGATCGGATGGAATTACCTCAGAAGATAGACAGCAAGTTTCGCTACATTCTTGTCGCCGCCAAGAGGGCCCGGCAGCTTCAGGCCGGCGCCCGGCCGCTCATTCAGAGCACTTCGAAGAGGCTGACGAGGGTAGCCCAGCAAGAAGTAACGGCGGGCTTGGTCCCTTTTGAGTTGTTAGCTCCAGCGACAGGCGACAGCGAAAAGAACAAGAAACAAAAGGGTAGGTAGTAGGTCGTATGTTGCAGGTGGTATGTGGTCGGTGGGGAAAACAACAGCGCCCGGAGCTCTCGGGACGGCTTTTGCCGAGCGCGCTTGGAGGAACCGCAGACCTCCAGAACAGGTCTGCGCTAGCAGGTTCGTCCCTGAATCCTGAATCCTGACTCCTGAATCCTGGTTAACCATGCGAGTTGCACTGGGGATCACCGGCGGCATCGCGGCCTACAAGGCGGCGGAGCTACTACGCCTGCTGCAAGAGCGCGGGCTGGAAGTCCAGGTGGTGATGACTCGGAATGCGCGTGAGTTCGTCGCGCCCCTTACCTTTGCGGCTCTCTCTGGCCGCAAAGTCATCTCGGAAATGTTTGAGGGTCCAGAGGGTGCGGCGAATGTGGAAAGCGCCATCGAACATATGGCTGTGGCGCAGTCGATTGACGCCCTGGTGATTGTTCCCGCCACGGCGAACGTGCTGGCGAAGATTGCCCATGGAATTGCCGACGACTTCCTGACCACCCTCTGCCTGGCCACCAAGGCTCCCCTCATCGTGGCGCCGGCCATGAATGTAAATATGTGGGAACATCCTGCCACGCAGAAGAATCTGGAGATTCTGCGGGAGCGCGGAGTGAAGCTCTTGCAGCCTGACGAGGGCTACCTGGCCTGCGGAATGACCGGCGCGGGCCGCCTCACGTCTGTCCAGAGCGTCGCCCAGGCGGTCCTTGCGGCCCTCGGGGTTAGTGACGATTTGAGCGGTGAGTGCGTGCTGGTGACGGCCGGGCCAACGGAAGAGCCTTTGGATGGCGTGCGCTACCTCAGCAACAGGTCTTCCGGGAAGATGGGTTATGCGCTCGCTGAGGCCAGCCGCCGCCGCGGGGCTCAGGTGGTCCTGGTGAGCGGGCCGACGCACCTCGATCCTCCAGCGGGAGCCAAGGTGGAGCGTGTTCGCACCACCGAGCAGATGGCGCAGGCTGTCCTGCGTCATTTCGAGCAGGCGACAGTGACCTTGATGGCCGCGGCCGTGGCGGACTTCCGGTTTGCGGAAGTTTATTCCGGGAAGATCAAGAAGCAAGACGGGATCACGACTCTAAGGCTTGAGCCGACGACTGATATCCTGGCGATGATCGCGCCGCGACGGCGGCCTGGACAAGTAGTGGTTGGGTTCGCGGCGGAGACGGAGAACTTGCTGGCTAATGCAACCGCCAAAGTGCATGAGAAGCACCTCGACTTCATCGTGGCCAATGACGTATTGCAGGAAGGCGCGGGTTTTGATGTGGACACGAATATCGTGACCCTGGTCTTCCCCGACGGTCGCAGTAAAGCTTTCGAGAAGATGAGCAAGTTGGATGTGGCTCATCGCATCCTCGACGAGGTCGTCGCAATCAGGCAGAATTCAGGATGCAGAATTCAGGATTCAGGATTCAGGAGTCAGGAGTCAGAAGACAGCAGTCAGAAGCCGGAAGACAGAAGTCAGTAGGCAGTGGGCAGTCGGCAGTGTCTACCCCCACCTACTACCTACCGCACGCTGACTACCCACAACTGACTACTGACCACTGACTACTTCTTATGGACGAGCGCTTACGGCAGGAGCTTGCCAACTGGTTGGAGTTCTATCGCGAACTGGGCATTGAGGAATTCTATCGGCGTGCGCCCGGGTCCGGCGGACTCTCACCCGCTACGGGTCATCGCAGAATTGCAGATTCAGCACCGAGCGGCGGAGCCCCGGACCGGATGGTGCAGGGCGGAGCACCCCCGGCGCCCGCGGCGAAGCCGCCTTTAACTGAAAGCAAGCCTATCGTCAGTCCCACCGCGCCTCTTCCGCTCCCCCGCGCCGGGGCTTCCCAAACCGCAGTCGTTGCGGCGCCAATCAGGCCGCCCGCACCCTCCTTCAGTCTTTTCGAAACGCCGCCGCCAAAGCCAAGTGGGCCCGAAACGCTGGAGCAAATCCGCGCGGACTTGGGGGATTGCCACCGCTGCAAGCTGGCGGGCGGCCGCCACACCATCGTTTTCGGGGAAGGGAATCCGCACGCGGAATTGGTGTTTGTTGGAGAAGGTCCGGGAGCCGACGAAGACGAGCAGGGGCGGCCGTTCGTAGGGCGCGCCGGCCAGCTTCTGAACCGCATGATCCAAATGATCGACATGAAACGCGAAGAGGTTTACATCTGCAATGTCGTCAAGTGCCGTCCCCCCGGAAATCGCACCCCGGAGAAGGACGAGATCGAAACGTGCTCACCGTTCCTTTTCCGGCAACTTGAAGCCATGAAGCCCCGTTTGATTTGTTGCCTCGGGGCGCCCGCGGTGAGGACTGTTTTGGGGATTAAGGAAGGCATCACTAAAATACACGGCCAGTTCTACGATTTCGCCACTTCGAAAGCACTCGCCACAGTTCACCCTGCCTACGTTCTTCGCAATGCCCGGGAAGAGAAGATTCTCCGCGAAGACTTCGAAAAGATCCGGGAGTTCCTGAAGGGGAAATGATCAGCAGTGGAAGGTGCGTTGGTTGGCCTTGGGCTTTGTCACCCGCGCCACGTAAATACATTACTTCACTCTGCCGAGTGCGGAAGTTGGGCTGAGAGAAAGGTGGTGTCAGACCAATTCTTTGTCATGCGTAGTGTATTGCAGCGGGGCCAGCCGCAACCAAGACGAGACCCTCTGTGTCCTCCGTGCCTCTCAAGCCTTAACACGGAGGAGACGGAGCCCCGCACCGGATGGTGCAGGGCGGAGCATCTCAGTGGTCTCTGTGTTGCGGCTCTTCTCGCGAGGAGGACACAGAGGCACTACCGACGCCTGGGTCAGCAACCGCAGCAAGTCCACTCTTGGCTCTGTCCGACTGAATAGAAATACTATGTGTGACGTTCAATTGGTATCAGGGCGGTTTTTCGGAGAGCATTCATAATTTCGCGAGCCGACGCCAGCCATCTCTCCCGCTCTATTGCGCCGCTACTATCACCTTAGCGTTGTGAATGATTCCGTTGGCCGCCGTGCCGCTCACCGCTGAGCCGACAGCAGCGGGGGGCGACGGTGGCACCGGCGGGTGGCGCATACACGCCGCCGTTTGGCATGTATGCGATCATGGCACCCCGCATTGACGCTCCCAGGGCGCCAGTGCATTCCAATCCGATTGCCAAGAGATTGCATACATCACAAAGGAGCTGTGAAATAATTCCGTGAGGGCCGGCTTTGCACAGCGTAAGTTGTTGAATAATCGTCAGAGACATATGACCCTTCTGAATTATTCCACAGCTTCAGCGGGATAACATTGGCGGTAATTCTCTGCTTGTGGAAACTGAGGAGTGGGTTTACCCTCCTCATGTCCAGGCGATCAGTTGCGCCAGCGCCGTGATTCGTTCCTACTGGACTTGATGCCTCGTCACCTATGCTTGTCTACGTCCCGCCACACAAGAATGCCAACAAGCGCTGGCGGTCACAACGGTCACCAGCCCCACGGAGGAGGAGAGACGCAATGAAGAAGGATTACGCCAGCAGGCTGATTTTTCTTTTCGGACTGACCGCAGGTGCTTTGCTGATCGGGGTATCCTCAGCGAAGGGGGCAGAAGAGGCAGCCCTGCCACCGGGCGCGCAGAAATCGGAGGCCGAAAGGACAGCCTGGTACAGGGCAGCAAAATTCGGGATGTTCATCCATTGGGGCGCGTATTCCGTCGCGAGCGTCGAGGCTTCGTGGCCCATCATGGAACCCGAGGCCCAATGGAACATCACCGAACCTGAGTACGTGTCGCTCTTCAAGCGATTCAACCCCACAGCGTATGATCCCAAGGCATGGGTGGAATTGGCGAAAGAGGCCGGGCAGCGTTACATGGTGTTTACGACCAAGCATCACGACGGTTTCTGCATGTTTGACTCGGCGCTGACCGACTACAAGATCACGAGCACGCCTTACGGCAAGGATGTCACGGCCATGCTGTCCAAGGCAGCGCATGAGGCCGGAATGCCGCTGGGTCTGTACTACTCACCTCCGGACATGCATCATCCGGGTTTTCGCAACACTTTCAAACCCGTTAAGGATACCTGGCGCGGCGATCCTGCCCGACCTGAGTGGGCGACCTACCTCGATTACATGGAGGGCCAACTGCGTGAGCTGCTCACGAAGTACGGGCCGGTGGCCCTGATCTGGTTCGACGGGCTCGGTCACCAGGAGAAGTACAAAGGCGAGCACGTTGTGAACCTCATTCACCAACTGCAACCCGCCACGCTGGTGAACAACCGCATCGGCGTGCCGGGCGATTTTGCCACTCCCGAGCAATTCATCCCCGACCGAATTCCCACCAAAAGCGCCGCCAGTAAGCTGCAAGGCACCACGAAGACCCCGGAGTCAACGCCGCCCTCCGTGCCGGCGCCGGGCGATTTTCAGCTTTGGGAAACGTGCCAGACAATCAATGATACCTGGGCCTATAATAAGAACGATCGCAATTTCAAGTCCGTTAAAGAGCTCCTCCGGGAGTTGGCCGATGTAGCCAGTAAAGGCGGGAACTTCTTGTTGGATGTAGGCCCGACCCCGGAAGGAACCATCCAGCCGGAATTTGTTGAGCGGCTCCAGGCGATGGGAAAGTGGATGAAGGTTAACGGCGATTCCATCTACGGGACGACTTACGGTCCGTGGCAGAACCTCCCGTTTGGGAAGACGACCGCGAAGGGCAAGACCATTTACCTGCACGTGTTCGACTGGCCATCGAAACCCGAATTGGTGATGCCCGGGCCGAAGGGCCGCGTCTCCCAAATCACCGTGCTTGCGACTGGCCAGAAAGCTCAGTTCAAGCAGGAGAAGGGTCGCTTGATCATTGCCGTCCCCTCCACGGCTCCCGACGAGAACGACAGCGTATTGCAAATCGACACTCTCTAGCTCGGTACCCTAAATTCAACGAGTTGCCTACCTAAGCACATTTGGAGAGGAGGCCAATGCCCGCCTGGGTCAGGGGTGACGCCCTTCGAGCCGAGCCAGCACGCCGCGCGTGAATGCCTCTTCCGCTTTGCTTTCTCCGGCCCGGCTTAGCCGTTTCGATGCATTCTGCCAACGAGTCGGTGTATATTACCGGTAAGCTGGGAGCTAAGATGGAAATCCCGGTTATGGATTATGGAGGAGGCATCCCGGCGGAAAACTCGGTGGGGGAGCTTCGCTTTGGCGCACCGGCCAGGGCGTCGGTCCCGGCCGGCAACTCGCCGGCCGGGTACCACGTCAGCGGCCAAGGTCAGAAAAACTCCTCAGGCGCCGCCTGCGCCCGAGCGGGCCGCGTTTTGGTCGGATCGCGCCCGCGCGCTCCTCATCACAGCTCTCGTGGCCTGCGCCACCCTGCCTTATCTCAACATTCTGTTCAACGGGTTTGTGTATGACGACGACACCCAGGTGGTGAACAATCCCTATGTGCGGAGCTTCCGGTACCTGACGGAGATCTTTACCACCAACGTTTGGTCTTTCTGGAGCACGCACGCGGTCAGTAACTACTATCGGCCGATGATGACGCTGGGATACCTTGTCTGCTATCGGCTGTTCGGTATGCGGGCATACGGCTTCCACCTTGTCAGCCTTTTGCTCCACGTCCTCATCGTCTGCCTCGTCTTTGTGCTCGCCGAGCGTCTGAGCGGGGACCGCGTTTGGGCCTTCGTCGCCGGCGCTCTGTTCGCCCTGCATCCGGTTCACACCGAGTCGGTGGACTGGATTGCGGCGGTAACGGACCTGGAGCTCACGTTTTTTTATCTCCTCACCTTTGCGTTCTTTTTAGCCGTGGCGAGGCCTGGGGGCGGGCGTTCGGGGCGCACGTTGGCCGCGATGGTGTTCGCTTTCGTTCTCGCCCTGCTTTCCAAGGAGCAGGCGTTGACTCTGCCGGCCCTGGCCACTGTCTATGAGTACTTCTACCGCGCGGACCGCTCCGAAACAAGTACCTCCCAGAAGCTGGCCCGCTACGGTCTGCTGTGGCTCGTCGGCCTAGCCTATGTGCTCTTCCGCATGCACGTTTTCGGAGCGCTGGCCCCGGCCAAGAATTTGCCCCATCTCAGCCCGCAGGGAATAGTGCTCTCCGCCGTCGCGCTGGTCGGCCAGTACGCCTGGAAGCTCCTCTGGCCGGTGCGTCTTTGCGCCTTCTACGTTTTCCACCCGAGCACGAGCCCGTTCGATCTCCGCGTTCTCGCCGGCCTGCTGGTCCTCCTCGCGCTCGCTGCGCTATTCTTGGTCTGCTGGCGCAGCCGCGAACGAAACGTACGCTTCGCTTCCTTCGGGATCGTGTGGTTCTTTGCCACGCTGGCTCCCGTCCTCAACGCCCACCTGCTGGCCGCCAACGTGTTCACCGAACGCTACCTCTATCTGCCTTCCGTCGGCGTGGCGTGGCTCGTCGGTTTGGGCGCGTCGAAGTTGTGGGCCCGCGCGGCGCCGCGTCCCGCCCAGCGGCGCGCCCTCGTGCTCGCCGGCTTCGCGGTAGGTGGGCTTTTCGCCGCCCGCATCGTGATCCGCAACCGCGACTGGAACAATGACATCGTGCTGTACACACGCACTCTGGAACTCTCGCCGGATGCCTACATCATCCGAAACAATCTGGGCACTGTTTACTGGCGCGAGGGCGCCTTGGACAAGGCTGAAAGCGTGTGGCGAGGGATACTGGCCCGGAATCCTAACAACGTCGAGGCGCTCAACAATATGGGCCTGGTGGCGGGCCGGAAAAAGCAGTATCCCGAGGCGGCCGAGTTCTTCGAGCGCTCCATAAAGCTCAGGCCGGACGAGGCAGATCCACATCTCAATTTGGGCACGACGTACCGGCTCATGGGAATGCCGGGCCCGGCCGAACTCCAACTTCGAGCGGCACTTGCGCTTTCGCCGCTCAACACCCGCGCTCGCAATAAGCTCGGCCAGCTCCTCCTTGAGGAAGGGCGCGAGTACGAGGCCGAAGAACAGTTTCGCGCCTCCGTCCGTGTGGAGCCAAACGCGCTTGCTCACGACTATCTCGGCGCGATTAATATGCGCCGGGGCGCCATGGAGGAGGCGGAGCGCGACTTTCGGGCCGCCCTCAGCTTGGACGAGTCTGATAGCGACGCGCACTGCGGACTGGGCTACCTTTACAAGGCTGAGGGCCGCAAGGCCGAGGCTTTGAGCCAGTACCAAGCCGGCTTGGTGAAGGATCCCACCAACCCCCAGGCGCTGGCGGCTGTTCAGGAGCTGCGGCAACAGAGCGCTGCCGCGCCCTAACCCTCGCCACAACCAGCATCACAGCCAACGATGGGCCTGTCATCCACCATCAGGCCGGAAACTGGAAATTTGAAACTGGGCGGGGAAGAAAATGGAAACTAGAAAATGGAAACTGGCCGAGGCTACGAGTTCCCAGTTTCCAATTTCCAATTTCCAGTTTCAAATTTCCTCTTCCCTGAATCCTGAATCCTGACTCCTGAATCCTGCACTTTTCACGCTTTATTGAGAGCGAATGATCTTGTATTCTAGGCAGGTATGGGCCTTTCGGCGGAAAACCCCTTTCCCAGAGCCTACCCGGCAGGGGAAGTGGAGGTGAAGGAAGAAGAAACGGAAGGACCACGAGGCGCGCCGCAAACTTTTTTCCTATCTTCTGCGTCATCAGGAGTGGAATTGGGATTACAGATTTCTGATCGTCCGGACGCCGCGCTGGTACGAGACGCGATGAGCGGGCAGCCGGAAGCATTCAACGTGCTCGTAAGGCGTTGGGAGCGGAAGGTTTACAGTTTCCTGGTGTATTTGACGGGACGGCCCGAAGATGCCTTCGATATGTGCCAGGAGGTTTTTCTCTCCGGCTATCGTCATCTCGGCCAACTGAAGGATCCGCATAAGTTCCCCCAATGGCTGTTTCGGATCGCACGCAATACGGCTCACTCACACGCTCGGCGGGAGCGTGAGGAAGAAACTAGTCTAAAGGACCTCGATCCGGCCGAGCGTTCCTCCCGCGTGAAGCTGGGTGAGGTAGGGCAGTGGGAACGAGGCGAACTGAAAATCTTGGTGGAAAGAGCGCTCGCGGGACTGCCCCTCGAGCAGCGGGAAGCGATTGTCCTGAAGTTTTACCAGGGTTTCAAATTGGCGGAGATCGCCGAGATCCAGGGATGTCCGCTGAGTACGGCCAAGACGCGCGTGTACTCGGGTTTCGAGCAACTGAGGAAGTTCATCGTAGGTTAGTACTGCACTTGACGGTTACGAGGGTAACAACGTAGTCTCCCTCCTTTCAGTGTGGCGGCTGGTAAAGCGCACACGGGGTATGGGCAGGCACGGCAGGCGCCATCCTGTCCCGGCGGGAGAGGGTCTTGCGTCACGTGATGTGACGTTCCCTTCCTCTCCTTACCCTCTCCCGTGGGGAGAGGGTGGCGCGACGCAGCACGGGTTTCCCCCGTGATCTGTTCCTTCCCTTTGGGGGGACGGTGGTGCGCAAGTCCCAGTGCAGGGGGATACGGAAGGGACAGCGAGGCCGACGAAAAGCACAGAGGTGGCGGATCGCCATGCATCCGCGAGTGCTTGTAATCACAAATGACGACTCTGCGCGCAACTGGCCGCCATGCAGATTAGGGAGCGGAAGCAATCTTTTCCTCCTTTAATGTGGAGTTAAGATCCGGGAGTCAGGAGTCAAGATCCAAAAATCCGAAAAAGACCAAACAGAACAACCGCCAAAAATACCGGAGTCAAGATTCACGAGCCAGGATTCAGGAGGGTGGAAATTAGGAGTTGGGGACTGGCTATCGAGGTCTCCAGTTTCCAATTTCCTCTTGCCTGAATCCCGAGTTCCGAATCCTGCTTTTCCGACTCCAGCGCAGAAGAGGTGAACGTCATGGTGTGCCGTGAATGGGAAACCGAGCTGACCGATTGGGCGCTGGATGAGCTGTCCCCAACGAAGGCGCGACAGCTCGAGCAGCATATCGGGCAGTGCGAGGAGTGTGCTCGCTCGGCCCAGCGCTTACGTGGAGTGCGGCAGGCGTTGATGAGCAGTTTGACCGACCACCAGATGCCTGCCCACTTGGTTCTTGTAGGAGAGAAGCCGCAGAGTCCATTTGCGGGCTTCTGGACCGCCCTCTTCCGGACGGCGGCGCTGTCAGCGGCGGCGGCTGCGATCTTCCTGGTCGTCGCATCGGTTGGTTTCCGGTACGGAGGAAGCCGGCTGCTTCCGACCACCGCGCGGGTGAAGCCGACGTTGACGCAGACGGAGCTCCAAGCTTTTGTCGCCCAAGTTGTCGCCGAACAGGCCTCCTTGCAGAGGAAAGAAACACAGGCTGCCACCGTGGATCTGGCGGCGAGCCTGCGTGCGGAGCAGATGAGGAACCTGGCAAGCATCCAACAGCAGTTGCAGTATTTGGAGCTGGCGCAGAATACGGTCTGGAAGGAAACGCAGCGGCAGAACGAGGTCATTAGCCTCGTTGCTCACAATCAATTGCAGCCACCCGCCAGCTCATCCGTGGAGCCCTCGAGGAGGTAACTCGAATGCATTTCAAGCTAGGAAGGTCAGGCAGGGTGGTGATGGTTGGCCTCGCCTGCTGGCTATTGCCGCTGTGGTGTGTGCCGGCGCAATCGCCTCCATCCAATCTCAGCGCGCTGAAAGCTGAAATGAAAGTCTTCGAAGCGGTCATTGATGGAACTATGGCCCAGACTTTCGCTCCCCCCTTCGGACTGCTCGAGAAGACCAAGGGAACGTATTTGCCCGGTTTCGGTCTGGTTTTCAGCTTGGAAGTCAACCTGTACCCTTTGCGCGCTCCCAATCCCTTTAACATGACTCCTTTGAGCAAGGTGGAACTCGATAAGGCGCAAAAGGCGAAGCTGTGGCGAATGGCAGCCATCAAAGAGTCGGTTCCTCGTCTGTTGGCCGACCATGCGATGAGCTTGCGGGACCTAGGCTCGGACGATTCCGTTGCGGTGGTCGTGCACCTTTTTGAAGTGCAGTCCGGAGATACCAAGTTTCCCGACCAACTGGTCATCGAGACGAGGAAGTCGGACTTGGATCAGTTTTGGGACAAGAAGATTTCCTATCAAGAGTTAACCGCCAAGATGACGATTCTGGAATTTTAGGAGCGGCTCAGAATGGCGTCCGTTACGGTCAGCCATAAACTGTTGGGACAATTGCTCGTGGAGCGCGGCCTGTTGCCGGAAGAGGACCTGCAAAAGGCACTGGCGTTGCAGCGGGAACGGAAGGGGCGTTTGGGCAAGATCCTTTTGGACCTGGGCTATGTTTCGCAGCAGGACTTGCAGAGTGTTTTGTCCGAGCAGCTCGGTATCCCGCGCGTTGACCCGGCCGAACTCCAGGAGGTGCCCATGGAGGCGGCCACCTTGCCTTCCGGTTTCTTGCGCCAAGCTCTGCTTTATCCCTACCGAGTTGATGACGGCATAGTTTTCATCGCCATGGCCGATCCACTCGACAGCGACAACATTCGGGCGATTGAGCAGTTGATGGGACGGAAAGTGGAAGTGCGACTGGCGAGTGAGGCCGCCATCCTGAAGGCCCTGGATGTCTGGCTCGGCGCGGAACAACCTGAGGAGGGCCTCGAGGCGTCGGACTCCGATGAGCCGCCTCAAGTGGCGGAGGCTGAGGCGGCCGACATTGACCAACTGCGCGACCTGGCTTCGGAAGCGCCGGTGATTCGCTGGGTGAATCAGTTGATTGCGCGCGCCCTGGAACGGCGTTCCAGTGACATCCACTTCGAGCCTTTTGAAAGGCAGTTCCGGGTCCGCTATCGAATCGATGGAGTCCTGTACGAAGTGCCGGCTCCGCCCCGCGAGATGCAGGCGGCGATTACTTCGCGGATTAAGCTCATGGCCAAGCTCAATATCGCCGAGCAGCGCCTGCCCCAGGACGGCAGGATTCCGCTGCGGGTTTTGGGCCGCGAAATCGACCTGCGAGTCTCGACCCTTCCCACGCTTTATGGGGAAAGCGTCGTGATGCGTCTTCTGGACCGCAGCGCGAGCGATCGCTATTCATTGGCGACATTGGGATTCCCGGAAAGCCTGCTCCGGAAGATGGAGCATTACCTCAGCCTTCCCCACGGCCTTTTCCTGGTCACCGGCCCCACCGGCAGCGGCAAGTCCACCACCCTTTACGGTTCCTTGCGGCGGCTGAACACCATGGATAAGAAGGTGATCACCGTCGAGGATCCGGTGGAGTACCAACTGCCGGGGGTCAACCAGATCCACGTGAATCCCCAGATCGGTCTGACCTTTGCGGCGGGCCTGCGTCACATCGTTCGCCAGGATCCCGACATCATCATGATCGGTGAAATCCGGGATCTTGAGACCGCCGAGATTGCCATGCGCGCGGCGCTCACCGGCCACCTGGTCTTCAGCACCTTGCACACCAATGACGCTCCCAGCGCGGTCACGCGCCTGACGGATATGGGGGTCGAACACTATCTGGTTTCATCTTCCTTGGTTGCCGTCCTCGCTCAACGGCTGGTGCGCGTATTGTGTCCGGAGTGCAGGAAGCCGTACGCGGCGGATGGCGACGAGCTTCGGAAAGAGGGTTGGGAAGGCGCGAGTGGTCCGGCAACGCTTTACCGCGCGGAAGGGTGCGCGCATTGCGCTCATACTGGCTTCGTCGGGCGGGTGGGAATCTTTGAATTCATGGAGCTGGACGAAGGAATCCGGCGGGAGATCGTGGCCCGCGCCGATGCCAGTACCTTGCGGGCGACGGCGCGCGAGCGAGGTATGCGTAGCCTGAAAGAGGACGGTTGGCTGAAGATTGCCTCGGGGCAGACGACGGTGGAAGAAGTGTTGCGCGTTACGCAGGAGGTTTAGCGGGAAGAAGTAGTCAGTTGTCAGTGGTCAGTAGTCAGTCGTCAGTTGTCAGTAGTCACGAGAGTTTCCGATTTTCGGTTTTCGAGTTTCGATTCTCCAATCGGCACTCGGCAATTCTCGCAGTCAGTTGTCGGCAGTCACTAGGGTTTTCGAGTTTCGATTTTCGAGTTTCCACTAGGTGCGCGGATATGCCGGAGTTTTCTTACAGGGCGATCAAAGGGAGCGGCGAGCTGGTCCAGGGGACGCTGGTGGCGGAGACCGAGCCGGCTTTGCTGGCGCAACTCCGCCGCATGGGATGCATGCCCATCCACGTGAGTGCGAATGACGGCTCGCGGGGCGCAGGTTGGTCACGGCTCACACGCCGGGGCTTGTCTTCACAGGATCGCTTGACTTTCGCCCGGCAGCTCGCCACGCTCGTGCGGGCGGGCATTCCGCTCGACCGCAGCCTCTCGCTCTGCCGTGACTTGGCGGAGAAGCCGGCGCTGCGGGGAGTCATTGACGGCACGCTCAAGGAATTGCGGGGCGGACAGTCGCTAGCCCAGAGCCTGGCCGCCAACGAGCACTTCTTTCCCCCCCTTTATGTCGCCATGGTGCGGGCCGGCGAAGCCAGCGGTATGCTTGCGGCAGTACTGGATCGCCTGGTGGAGTTTGAGGAGTTCAGCGCGGAGCTTCGTGGCTATTTGCTTTCAGCTCTCATCTATCCCATGCTTCTCCTCACTGTGGGGGGTGTGGCGATCGCTTTCTTGCTAGGGTTTGTGGTGCCGCGCTTCGCGCAGATCTTTGAAGAGGCGGGGAAGGAACTGCCCTTGCCAACCCAGATCTTAATGGACGTTTCCCAGGCCTTTCGCAGCTACGGCTGGCTGGCAGCCCTGATCATCGCCCTCGCCTTATTCCTCGGTGGTCGCTGGGTACGGACCGAGCCCGGTCGGCTGCGTTGGGACCAGTGGCGTCTGAAGGCACCCTTGCTGGGAGACGTCAGCCTGAAACTCGAAATCGCCCGCTTTGCCAAGACCATGGGAACATTGCTGGCCCAGGCGGTCCCGATTATCTCGGCTCTGCGCCTTACCCGTGAGGTCTTGAGTAATCGCCGCGTGGCCGCTGCCGTCGAGCCGCTCATTCAGGGTGTCAAGCGAGGCCAGGGGCTGGCGACGCCGCTGGCTGAAACCGGTTTGTTTCCGGCGCTCGCCGTGCAATTGATGACTCTGGGAGAGCAGACTGGAAAGCTGGACTCCATGCTGCTCGAGCTGGCCGCGATTTATGACCGGGAGGTTCGCGTGGCCACCAAGCGCTTGGTGGCGCTCGTCGAGCCAGCCGTGATTCTGGCCATGGGCTTGGTTGTCGGTACCATTGTGGTTTCCACTCTGCTGGCGATTGTCAGCATCAACGAGGTGCCCTTCTGATGCGCCGACCAAGAAAAGAGAAAAGGCATTTATCGGGACAGCAATCTATGCAGGGTTTCACCTTGATCGAGTTGATCGTGGTGGTCCTAATCCTGGGTCTGCTTGCCGGTCTGGTGGTGCCCCGCTTGTTCAGGCATGTAACGCAGGCCAAGATCACCGTGGCGAAGGCGCAGATCGCTGCCTTCCAGACCGCGCTCGGGGCCTACAGACTGGATACGGGTAACTTCCCCAATACGGACCAGGGTTTGCAAGCGCTGCGAACACCCCCCCCGGGCGTCAACAATTGGACCGGTCCCTACCTACCCAAGGACATCCCCATGGACCCTTGGGGTCGGCCTTATATCTACAAGTATCCTGGGGATCATGGCGACGAGCCGGACATTATCAGTTATGGGGCCGACGGGCAACCGGGCGGCGAGGGAGAGAATGCGGATATCCTCAGTTGGAAATGAACGGCGTCACCGCCTGTCGCAGGAAGCCGGCGTGACGCTTCTCGAGCTGGTGATCGTCCTGGCTATTCTCTCTCTGGCAGTGTCGCTGGTCGCTCCGCGTTTTGGCAACTGGAGCGATGAATGGACGCTGAGGAGCGCGGCAGAAAGGGTTGCGCAGACGGTCCGCTACGCCCGTACGCGCGCGCTTTTTGAACAAAGTTATTACGTGGTGGAAATCGAGCCGGAAACGCGCTTGGTGCGGGTTTTCAATCCCGCCTCCGGTTTTTCGCGGGGGTTTACACTTCCCCGGGGCGTGAAGGTAGATGACGGCGAGGATCCCTCGCCTCCGGTCGTACGACTCCTGCTCCCTCCGTCCGGGGTAGTGGAAGAGAGGAACCTGTGGCTCAGTAACCGCCGTGGAAGCAAAATCAGGGTCCATGTGGATTTCTTGCTCGGTACTCCGGCCATCGAGGCCGTTAATCAAGGATCACGTTAAGTGCAGAGGATTATCCAACGTCGTCGTGGGCCGCGCGAGGCCGGTATCAGCCTCCTGGAAGTTCTGATGGCGATCTCGCTTCTGGGAATCAGCTTTGCCACCATTTTCTCGGGTCTTTCTGCGGCTCTTCGCACCACTGACCACCTGGACCGTTTTGATCGGGCCAACGACTTTGCCGCGAGGAAGCTCAGCGAGCTGATCTTGGATCCCTCGCTGGCGGCCGACCAGGTGCGCTCCGGATTTTCTCCTTCCGGTATCGCGTGGCAGGCAAGAACCGAGTTGGTGGACACGAGACCGCTGTCCGATCCTAAGAAACCGGCTCAGTTGGTTCGAATCCTACTGGAAGTTTCCTGGCGCACGCGTTCGGGCGGGCAGAGTCTGAGTCTGGAGACGCTTAAGCTGTGCATCCCGGAGCTGCCACCCAGTCCGTGAGTTGGTGCGATCGTAACAGCAGGATTCAGCAAGACAGGATTCAGGAGGGCCGAAACCAGAAATCAGAAATTGGAAACTGGTCCCGCCTTGCGGGATTGCCAGTTTCAGATTTCCAATTTCCTCTTTCCTGAGTCTTTTTGGGAGAACCCATGGGGACTGACTCGAGAGGGTTCACGCTGTTCGAGGTACTGCTCAGTATTACGCTGATCGGGTTCTTGATGGTCGCCTTGTTGGTCGGCCTCCGGGTGGCAAACCGGGCCTGGCGAACAGGAGAGGCGCGACTCCGGCGGGTACATGCGGAGGCGGAGCGGAATGCTTTCGTGGTTCAGCAGATCTCGTCGCTGGTTCCTTATCAGGTGACGGCTAGTGACCCTAGTCTGCCGGGAACATTTACTGTCCTGCAGGCGAGCGCCACGTGTCTGCGCTTTGTTAGCTCTTATAGCAGCGTTTTTCGAAGCCGTTCGGGACTGGTACTTGCTGAGTACGGCATCGTCGAGGCTTCTTCCGGAAACGTTGAGGTGGCGTTGCGTGAAACTCCGGTTGGGGATAACGAGGTCCTTCTCCATAGGCTTATCAGGGGTGTTACGAACGATCCTGAAACAGGGGTCCCCGTGATCGACTACCAGCCGTTTTTAGTAAGAGTGACAGACCTGCCGTTGATGACGGGTCTAAGCGCCGCTTGGTTTGAGTACCTGGACCTACACCCCGAGAAAGGCACCGGTCCGGTTTGGCGGATGGCTTGGAAGAGCAGGGAGGAGGCGCCTTACCCGGAGGCGATCCGGCTCCGCTGGGACCGTGGAAACCAGGAGGGGGAAGAGGTCATCCCCGTGCGAGCGAAGTTAATGCCGCAAACGACATCCGAGCAATGACGTAGGATTCAGGATTCAGGAGCCAGGATTCAGGGGTCAGAAATGCAAGGTTTAAGAGCCAGCATGCAGGCGCCAGGGAAAAACTACAAGCGCGCTTCCCTGAATCCTGAATCCCAAATCCTGAATCCTGCTTTTCCGAGTTTGGCTCTCACAAGTCGGACTGGCAGGGGGGACGCTGGCGTCGCCTTACTGGCCGTGATGTCCGCTGTCACCGTGCTGATCCTGGTGACTCTGGCGTTTTCGGGTTCGGTGCAGATCGAGACTCGGACGGCCATTTATCGCAAGGAGGCCACTCAGGCTTATGCCTTCGCGGAGGGAGGAGTCCAAGCCGTTATTCTGGAGATCGCCTACCCGCCTTCCAATGAGCAGCAAGATAAACCCCGGCTCTGGACAAAAGGGCAGCGTTTGGTGCGGGTGCCTTATGAGCAGGGCGCGGCGCTGGTAGAAATTGTGAATGAGACCGGTAAGCTCGACCTGAACGTTGCCGGGCGAAAGGAGCTGGCGCGTTTGTTTGAAGCGCGGGGCCTGGACTCGGCGGAAGCGGCCCAGTTGGCGGCGGCCATTAATCACTGGCGGAGCCCAGCGGGGCCTAGTGACCAGGAGTCCGAGGCCTTGGAAGACTATTACCGCTACGGCGGGTATCGCCCCGCTCACCAGCGCTTCGGCTCACTGGAGGAAGTGCTGCGCGTCCGAGGGATGAGCCGGGACATCTTCTACGGCACGGCAGAGTTCAGCCGGGAAGAGGGAATTCAATACAAGTACGGAGTGGGGCAGGACTTGACGATTTACTCGGGTTCCACTCAGGTCAATGTGAATTATGCGTCCGAGGCGGTCTTGCTTAGCGTGCCCGGCGTGGACGAGGACTTGGCTGAGCCCATTGTTCGGGAACGAAGCAACAAACCCTTTAACTCCCTGGGGGATGTGGCGCAACGTCTGTCGACATCCCTGCCGGATAAGGCGCTGCCGTTCCTTACCATTGATGAGGTTGGGACTTACAGCATCGTCTCGGTGGGAGAGGTCAATGGCTCCCGGGTTCGGCGGACAATCAAAGCCGTTGTCCAGGTGGCCCCACAAGGCGCTGCCCTGCATCGCATCATTGCTTGGTATGACGATTTCACGGAATGAAGGAAGAAGGGCAGGATTCAGGAGGGCGGAAACTAGAAATCAGAAATCGGAAACTGGACGGGGAAGAAAATGGAAACTAGAAAATGGAAATTGGCCCGGGCTAGGAGTTTCCAGTTTCCAATTTCCAGTTTCTAGTTTCAAATCTCCAATTTCCTCTTTCCTGAATCCTGAATGCTAGGTTCTATGTCTCTCGCCTTTACCAAACTCGCTGTAGGAGTCGATTGCGGCGGTGGGGCGTTCAATCTCACCGCTCTGGGCCGCCGATTTCGGCGCTTTGTGGTGATTGACGAGTTGCGTCTCCCGGAGCCGCTGCACGAGGATGCGGCCGCCAAAGTAGCCGGCTTTCTGGATCGCCACCGGCTCCGCGAAGCCCGCGTCATGGCTTGCTTGCCGCGCGAAGCGGTCCTGGTTCGATTCCTGGACCTGCCAGTGGAAGCAGAGCCGCAGTTGGCCAAAGTGGTAGGCTATCAGTTGAGGTCGCTTCATCCCTTCAAGGACGATCAGGTCTATTGGGATTGTGCGGTTGTGGGCCGCGACCCAAAGGCGAAGCAAGTCAGCGTGATGGTGGTGGTGGCGGAGAAGTCGCGGGTGAACCGCGCCAAGCAGGCGCTTGAAGAACTGGGCCTGCGGGTGAGCGGCTTGACGTTGGGAGCCGCAGCCCTGGCTCTCTTGGCGAAGCCCCTGCTGCCGCCGACGGCGCTGCTCGTTTGTGGCCGAAGCTCGGGGGTGGAACTGCTGTCCTTCCGCCAAGCGAACTTGTGCGCCACCCAGGAGATTCCCCTCGAACCGAGCCCCAGCGCCAGAGAGCGATTCGACCGGGAGTGGCATCGCGCCCTCGCGGCTTTGCCCGTGTCCGACCCCGCCACGATTCCCTGGTTTGTCTGCGGGTCCGTGCCGTCTCCCTTTTCCGACCTCCTCCAGGGGACCTCACCCTTGCCCGCTCCGAAGCTGAACCTGGCCAAGCGCAATGGGTCGACGGGCTTCGAGTGGCCCGCGCTTGCTGCGGCCTATGTGGGCTTGCTCCGCAGCAGCTCGTCGTTCATCAACCTCCTCCCGCCGCAAGAGCGTTGGCAGCCGCAGCGCGGCGCGCGCGCCCCAGTTTACGCCTTGGGCGCCACGGCGGCGCTTCTGGCGCTCACCTTGGCGTCTCACGCCTGGATCGAAAGGGCGTTGTACGGCCGCGCCCTGGCGCGCGCGCTGCGACGCCTGGAGGTTCCTGCTCAGCAGCTTCGCCGGCAGAATCAAGAGACGAGTACTCTCGAGACCCGGGCGGCGGTCCTCGAGGGCCTCCGGGCCGGCAACTGGCAGAAGCTCCGCATGCTCGAGCGACTCACGAAGCTGCTCCCGGACAACACTTGGCTCCAACAATTGCAAATCAGCGAAGATAGCGTCGAGATCGTCGGTTATTCCAACCACGCGGCGGAGTTGGTTCAGCCCCTCGAGAATTCGCCTTACTTTACGCAGGTTGAGTTTACGGCTCCGATCACGCGGGACAACCAGAGCCGAGAGGTTTTTCGAATCCGCATGCGGCTGAAGCAGGCCGCGGCTCGAAAGGATTGACCATTGATGATTGGTGATTTGCGATTGCCGATTTAGGATTTTCCAATCGTTAATCGCAAATCGCCAATCGGCAATTGTCTGGTTCCGCACTCCAATGTTGGCAAAGATTAGTCGTCGAGATCGAATTGCTCTGACCGCCGCCGCGGTGACTACGGCGCTGTTCATACTCTTGAACTTCGGCGTGTTCCCCCTCCTGGAGCACCTGGGTTCAAGCCCTGAGGTCGTACAGCAGAATGAAGTCGAACTGCGCCGGAACATGCGACTGTTGGCCGAGGCGGAGCTTGAGAAGACCCATCACTCCGCCGCCGGGGACCGCCTGAAAGAACTCGAGGCGGGCCTTCTGGAGAGCTCCTCGCCTTCTCTGGCGAATGCCGAGTGGCAGCGGCTGGTGGGCCAGTTGGCCGACAGCAAGGGCATCCAGCTCGGCAGCAGTGAGTTCCTTCGCATTCAGGAGCTCGGCGCAGGATATTCCCTCTTGACCGGTCGGGTGGTATTCCGCTGCCGCATTGACCAGCTCGTCGATTTTTTGGTCGCTTTGACTTCTTCCCCCAAGCTCTTGTCCGTTACGGGCCTGATGGTTTCCGCCTCCCAGGTGAGCGCGCAAACCATATTAAACGTGCAGATGACGATTGGGGCGGCGACCAAGACGGTGAAGCAATCGAAGGACGCGGCAGCCGCAACCCGCTGACGGAGGCACAGATTAATGCAGGAGCTAGAGAATTGCCGATTGAGGATTGCCGGTGGCCGATTGCTGATTGAAGATTCGACATTCGAAAATCGTCAATCGGCAATCGAAGACCGGCAATCACACTGAAGGAGGCACACATGCTGGCCAGACGTCGGGAACAGATTCTCATTATCGCCGGGCTCCTCGGCTTGAACATCCTGCTGGGCTGGTCCTTGGGACGGTTCTGGAAGGACCATCGCAGCCGCACTCAGTGGCTCTACTCGGGCGCGCTGGCGCAGCCTCCTGCCACACCTGCGGCCCGCCTGAATCTGGCGGGACAGCCGCAAAGCTTCGTGGAGATCGTGGACCGAAGTGTTTTCAGCCCCCTGCGGGGCGTCCCGCCACCGCAGCCGCAAGAAGAGGCTAAAGCTCCGAAGCTGCCGCTCTTGTTCGGGAGCATGAATCTGGGGAACGGCCGGTTTGCGTTGATGGCTCCGGGTGACCAGCCTTCCTCGGTCTCCAAACGTGTCCTGCCCGGGGAGGAAATCGGCGGTTACAAGTTGGTTTCAATTGGCACCTCGAATGTGGTGCTCGAGTGGCAGGAAAAGAAGATCACATTGGACATTTCCGAGTCTGCCCGGCGTGCCCCTGGCGTGGCTGAGAGTACCGCCAGCGGTGGCGCGCGTTTCGCACCGGGATCAACAGCGGGAAGCCCTGCTCCCTCGGCAAGGTCTGTAGCCCCTGTTTCCTTTGCCGGGCCGCAACCTCCTCCCCCCCAGATGTCGGTGCCCACTGCCCAACCAGAGGTCCCGGCGGGCACCGTGGTGGGAGGAAAGCGAAAGGTTCTGGTCCCGACTCCTTTTGGCACGTTTGTCGATTGGCAGGACGTCGGGCCGGCCGGCTCACAGACGCCGCAACAAACCGGCAGTCCCAACAAGTAAGGATTCAGGACTCAGGGGCCAGCGGATGCTGAAAGGCTCAACGAGTGAGCCACAAGCAAGCCGGGGTTACAGGATTCACCGGAGGCTTTTCCTGAATCCTAAATCCTGAATCCTGGAGAAGGAGGAACAGATTGCATCCACTCTCTAGTCTACACCGCCGTCGTTTGCGAACAGGGGGGATGATCCCTGTCGTGGCATGCCCAAGTGCGCCAGCCCTCTGGCGGGGAGTGCTGTGGCTCTCGACTGGTTTTGCCGTCCTCGCCGCAGCCTCCCTAACCCTTCGCGCGCTCCCACCCGCCGCTCAGCAAGCCGGGCCGCCCGCGCCACAAGCAACACAAGCCAATCCGCCCGTGCCACAAGCAACACAAGCCAATCCGCCCGTGCCTCAAGCATCACAAGTCGGGCCACCTGCGCCACAGGCATCGCAAGCCGGGCCGCGCCCCACAAAACCAGGGCAGCCTAAGCCCCCGTCGCCGCTGCAAACTCCTCCCGCCAGCCAGACCACGCCGGCCGCGCAGGCTCCACCGGCCGCGCCTGCTGCGGTTAAGGGTGGGGCGGGGGTGGGGTTCCGTCTTGAGAATGCTGACCTGCTTCAGTTCGTCAGCCTGGTGGCCGAAGAGTTGAAGCTGAACTATGTTGTGGATCCGGCCGTCCGAGGGGCGGTGACCATTTCCACCTCGGGCGACCTCAAGCCCGAGGACCTGCTACCCATTCTCGAAACCGTGCTGAAGATGAATGGCGCCACGGCCATCAAGACCGGAAGTTTCTATCGCATCGTTCCTCTCGCTGCGGCCCCCAAAACCCCCTTGGGTATCTCGACCGGGGCCAGCGGAGCAGGGCTGCCGGGGGATGAGCGCATACTCATGCAAATCATCCCTTTGAAGTTCGTCTTCGCGGCGGACATGGCCAAGATGCTTACACCCTTTCTTTCGGAGGGGGGCACGGTGGCCGTGCACGAGGCCGGCAACACCCTGATTCTGGTCGATGACAGCTTGAACATAAAGCGGCTGATGGAGATCCTCCAGCAGTTTGACAATTCCAGCTTCGGCGCGCAGCGCGTGCGGTTGTTACCTGTGCACAACAACGTCGCCTCCGCCCTGGTTCCCGAGCTCGAAGCGATTTTCTCCACCTACGCACTCTCCAACGGGACGCCCCTGCGCTTCGTGCCCCTCGATCGCATCAATGGAATTCTGGTCGCGAGCGCTGATCCCGCTGCCTTCGATGAAGTCGAGCATTGGGTAGCGAAACTCGACCAGCCGGCAGCCCCGAACGGAATTCAGACCTTCGTTTATAAGGTTCAGTACTCCGAAGCCGGACGCCTTGTCAGCCTGCTGAACGCCCTCCGGGGTACTGGTGGAGGCGGAGGGGGCGGAGGAGGTGGAGGAGCCTTTGGGGAAGCCACTTCCCGCGGCACGGGAGGTGGCGGCAGGGGACTCGCGTCAGGCGGGGGCGGCATGGGGTTGGCGTCGGAGCAGCAACAAACTCTCCAGTCGCGCTCCAGTGAAACTACCCCGGGCATGGGTGCTTTCAGTCCGGCGGGCGGCGAGGGAACCACGACGGCCCCCGAAAAGAGGTTGCGCATCATAACTGATCCGGTCAGCAATTCGATCATTGTGCAGAGCACCGCGCAGGAGTATGCCGAAATCGCCAGGACCATCGAGAAACTCGACGTTGTGCCCCGGCAGGTTCTGATCGAAGCCCGAGTGTACGAAGTGGACTTGACCGGGAATCTTTCGTTTGGCCTCGAGTACGCGCTCTCGCAGAGGACTGCCGGTGCGACTGCTCAGCCCTTCAATGGTGACTACGGCGTCGCTACGGCGGGCAGCTTGACGGTTTCCGGCGGCACCGCGATCGGCACTCGCCTCCTGATGTCTTATCTCACAGCCAACGAAAACCGTACGCGAGTGCGAACCCTCTCGGCGCCCACCGTGCTCGCCACCGACAGCACCGAGGCGCGAATCCAGGTGGGCTCCTCCGTGCCGGTGCTCACCTCCCAGGGTCTCGCCCTGGGCGGTCAAATTGCTGGTAATAGCCTGTTTACTAGTACTGTCAGCAACGTTGACACGGGCATTATCCTTTCGGTGACTCCGCGCATCACCAGCACGGGCTTGGTCTCCCTCACCATCAACCAGGACATCAGCAACGAGGTGCCGCCTGTATCGGGTAGCGGCATCCAATCCCCCAGCTTCACGAAGCGCTCGATAACCACCCACGCCGTGGCTCAGGACGGCCAGACCATTGCCTTGGGCGGGCTGATCTCGTACAACTACTCGAAAACCACCAGTCGCATCCCCCTGCTGGGCGACATTCCTTGGCTCGGTGTGCTTTTTGGAAGCACTTCCTACAACACCACGGAAACGGAATTGATTGTGCTCCTGACGCCGCGCATCATCAGTACTCTTCCGGCCGCCCTCGATGCCACGCGCGAGCTTCGGGACAAGTTGAAGGACTTGCGCCGCGAGTTCAAGAAGGACCAATTGTTGAACCCGTAGAAGCAGGATTCAGGAGGGCGGAAACTGGAAACTGGAAACTGGACGGGGAAGAAAATGGAAACTGGAAAATAGAAACTGACCGAGGCTACGAGTTCCCAGTTTCCAATTTCCAGTTTCCAGTTTCAAACTTCTGCTTTTCCCCTACCTGAATCCTGAATCCTGACTCCTGAATCCTGAATCGGCAATCGCCAATCCTTCAGGGGCGGCTCGGGAACTGCCCCTGCGACAAAAGCTCCCCCCCAAAAAAGCCAAAAAAATTCTTGACAGCGCATTTTGTTGGTGCTAAATTAGCGGTCATCATTACGAGTTTGATTAAGGTAGTTAACACGCAGCAGGGTGGCGAAGTGGGAGCGATGCGGAAGCGGGAAAAGGCCTCGAGAGGAAGCAGGCGGCGATAGGTGCTCCGATAGCTCACGCCCACCAGGACTGCGGCGAAGAAAGTTGTTGACAAGAAAGTGGGCGTAATGATAGGGTCGCCCATAGTTCAACTTGGCTTTTTCAGTCAATCGGGGAAGGCGAACGCAAATACGCTTGCCCCTACAAAAAAGGAGAGGGAAAAAAGATGACGAAGAGAAACTTATTGTTGGTAAGTTTGTTTTTGGTTTTCGGGCTCGCGACAATGGCGACGACAGCCTTGGCGGGAACCCAGTGGGTGACAGGCAGTAGCGCATTGAACGTGCGCGCCGAGGGTTTAGCGGAGGAGGTCGGCATTTACACCTTTACACTCAACGCCTCCGGCTCGGTCGCAAGCGGACAATACTTTTCAGTTACATATCCTGCGTCTCTCCCCGTCGTGGCCAATTCGCAGTATATTCAATGCACCGGTCCCGACTTCCCCAATGTGGACTGCTCTCCCATTTTAACGGCGACTCTAGTGGGCCAAACTGTCAATATAACGGTGACTAACAGTACGAACCCCACGTCGTTCAAGAATACATCTGACGAGCTCATCGTCACTGTTCGCGTTGATGCCACTAAGGCGACATGCGGGCCTACCGCGATAGACGCTACGGGTGCTACGCACAACCCTGTAAGTGGCCCGAATAGTCTCAGCCTCTCGGCTTCCTCAGTGACGAGTTTGCCTGTAGCGACCGTGATGTGCACGCCGAACCTCTCGTTCAAGATCGCGCCCAGAGATTGGGAGGTGGGGGCGAATGGCCTGGCGGGTCAAGTCTTGAGCTGCATCGGAACAAAGGACGTTGGGCCGTATGATAATAGCTTCTGCGTTAACGTCGACGAGGAGTTCGCCAATGCGTTGACGAGCCTCAGTTACGAAACCGCATCGGATCCCGATGCTACGAACGGGACCGATTTTACTATCACTCTTTTGGACGTACCTACAGGAGTGACTGTCGGGGACCCGACCGTTACGTATTGCAGTTCGTTGGCTCCTAAGGACAAGGACTACTGCGGCGCCCTTGGGGGTAATGGTATTCCCGTTGGCTACGTTGCGGGTCTGACCGTCACCGCGGGTGAGCTCGCGTGTACGGCGGACACCCCGGCCCCGACGCCGCCCACGCAGACGTGTACTATCACGTATACCGTGGACACGGAGGATGGGGGGTACGCGGAGAACATGGATATATGTTTCCGCTTCTGGTCGCACGGCCCACTGCCGACTGGGTATGTTGAGATATATGCTGACGTGGCAAAGGGTCCGGTCAACGACGCAACGGATACTTATATCCCGAGCTTTTCAGGCGTCTCGGAGCTACCATTACCTGGGTTAAGTGTCGTGGACTTCAGCGACTGCCAGACCAACCTGCTATTCCCCTACATCAATGCCTACCAAGGCCCCGGTTACGCGCCGTTCTCACACTTCGGCACGGGCATCGATATCGCGAATACCACCTGGGACCCGTGGAACGCAACATTTGACACAGGGAACTTGTATCCCGATGAGCATAAGGGTAGTGCTGTGCCGCAGTCGGGTAGCTGCACCTTCTACTTCTACCCGGCGGCTGAAACCGCTACGCAGGTGTTCACGACGCCAACCATATCTGCAGGTGGGTCGTATGCCTTCGACGTAGCCACCGCGGCGCCGAAATTCGCTGCCCAGACAGGCTACGCCATTGCGGTTTGCGGCTTCCAGAATGCTTACGGCTTCGCCGAGATCTATGACAACTTTGGTGCGGCCGTGGGATATAATACTCCGGGGGCAACGTTGGGATACTTGGCGTACATCATACCGGATCCCGCGTTCTACCATCGTAGCCCGGCTGGTGACGCGCTCGGAGAGGAATCAATTGCTCCGATCAACTTGAACAAATTGTGGCAGAAGCTTTTTATGTACGGTAGCCCGTACTACAGTACCGGTCCCTAGTAATTCATCATGGGACGCTGGTGCCGAGTAACATCGGTGCGAGCGTTTCGAGACGGAATGCAAGAGGCAGTTCTGCGCAAGCCGGGCTGCCTCTTCTCTCCTACAAGAACCGTGCCACTAGTTCCAGCGCCACTTGATGGTGGCCGGCGTTTTGGGTTAGCGGAAACACGAGGGGCAGTTGCGCTCAGGCGGGGCTGCCTCCTTGATTCCACGAAAGCTGGCCTCCAGTTCGAAGTGCCACGCTTGGCGGTGGCCGGCGCGTGAGTTGTCGGAAGACGGAGAGGCAATTCTCCGCGGCGGGGGTTGTCTCTCCGGCGCCCGTGACGTAAGTTCGTGTCGTGGTCCCTGGGAGAAGGGCGCGGTCTGAGTACTGCTGTAAGCCGAAGCCAACACGCATGCCGAGGCCCGGCGACTGAAGGACGGAAGGGGTGGAAGCAGGTGACTGGTAGGCAGGGCTGTCGCAACCTCTTCGGCAAGGACAAGGCACGTAGGGCGGATATGTGCCCGCTAGCACCAAGCCTCAGTATACTTTGGTCCTGAAGGTGCCGTCACACCAAGTTCACCGCGCTCAAAGATGAGAATTATTAAACAGAGAGCGGGCGGTCGTACCTTGGCCGCTTGGTTGTCGTTCGGGCTTTGCCTGCTTGTTGCGGGCACGCCGGTGATCGCCTCGTCATCGAGCGAAGAGGCTTTGCGAGCCCGAGTGGAGCAGTGCTACAGCGCCCTCCAGCAAGGCGATTGGCCGAAGGTTGAAAAATACCTCACTAAGGATTCGAAGCCAATCTTCCGCGGTCAGAGTAATAAGAAGCCATTGCTGGGCTACAAGGTTCAGTCAATCAAACTGGAGCCGGATGGGCAGACGGCAACGGTCGTGGTCCAGGTTCCGCTCATGTCTGCTGCGATGCCAAGGCCGATCCCCGTGCCCAACACAACTCTGTGGCGACTGAAAAATCGCGTCTGGTACATGGAACTTCTCCGAGCTCAACCTGACGCGAACGCCCAGCAGGAGCTTTTTAACATGGCGCCCAAGGTGAGGCGTGCGCCTGCCCCTGTGGTCACTTCGAAGGACTTGAAGTTTGAGTCGAAATGGTGTGGTCTTGGCAACATCCAGAGCGGCGAGACTCCCGTAGCCAAGTTCCCCTTTAAGAATGTAAGTACACACTCCGTCACGTTGGCCGAAATTCAGCTTGGTTGTGACTGCCTGCGCCTGAAGACCCAGCAGAAGGAATATAAGCCCGGCGAATCAGGAACCCTGGAAATTGAGTTTGACCCAGCGAGCCTAGGACTCACCATGGAAGAGTCATTTAGCCAAGTCGTCGTAATGAAGACAGAACCCGGCGACGCGTACGTTCTGTTAACTATCGCCGCGCGTGTGGCTCCCGCCCCCCAACCTCCTGCGAAACCTTAGAGTCGGTTACTGAGGGACCCGAAATTGAGCTGTGTGAGCAGGCGCGGTTGCCGATCAAGAGCATCCCGATCAAAAGCATCGGGGCAAGTCGAGAGGTCAACCGGCAGTCTAAATTGAGCGAGTTGTCCACGGCTAGCCGGGGGGCGGTTACTAAGAGCGGCAGATTTCTTCTCAGCCACCTCCAGGCAGCTTGCGAAACTCCCTTCCCGCATTTCTGCGGTAACGAGTTCGAGACAGAGACTGGAAACAAAAGTCCTCGAACCACCGGGACGTCGCGTGCTCAATCTCGAGGCTGTGCGGGGACTTGTAGGGCCGAACGGCGTTCGGCCTCAGTTGGATGGCTTTGTCCAACTTATTCTTGAAACTGTGAGGGAACCTTGAATAGACGGTCGTTCGTCATTTTGTTGCTGATCGCCACGGCGCTTGCATTCGGTGGCTGGCCGAAACCCGCCGCCTGTGGGCAGCAGGCCCCCCCGCCCAACAAGGCTGAGTCCGCACCGGGCGAGCGCGTTGTGCTCACCATCGGGAACGAGAAGATTACCGCCGCTGAGATCGAGAATTTCATTCAGGCCCTGCCCCCCCAATATCAAGCCTTCTACGGTGGCCCGGGAAAGCATTTTTTGCCCCAGTACATCGTCGCAATGAAGGTACTCTCCAGCGAGGCCATCAAGCTGAAACTCGAGGAGCAGCCTGAGGTGGCGCGTGCCATCGAGATCTCCCGTGAGGGTATCCTTGCCGATGCCGCCCGAAAACACTTCCTGAAGAGTATCGTGGTCAGCGACCAGGAACTTCGGGAACTCTACCAGAAGGACAAAACGCTGTCTGAAGAGGTTCGCATTCGCCACATTCTCATCCGCACGGAGAACGCCGCGTTGAAATCCGGCGCCGCGGGCCATCCCGCACTGCCCGAGCCTGAGGCGCGCAAAAAGCTCCAGGATATCCGCGCGCGAATCCTGGCTGGCGCTGACTTTGCACAGATGGCTAAGCAGTACTCGGAGGACACCGCCACCGCCGCTTCCGGTGGGGACATGGGCGTCATTCAGAGTGACAAGGTCGTTCCCCCAATCGTCAATGCGGCCCACTCTCTTGAGCCCGGCCAAGTGAGTGACATCGTATTAACCCCGTCCGGCGTCGAGATTATTAAGGTCGAGGACAAGCACACCAAGTCGTTCGAGGAAGTCAAGCCGGCCCTGGAGACACAACTTCGGCAGTCCAAGGCGGCGGAGATCATTCAGCACCTGGCGGATAATTACCATTTGGTCATTGACCAGGAGTACTTCGCCGGCTCGCCGGGCAAGCAGACCTCAACGGCTCCCCCGCCTAAGCCCTAGGGCCGGGCCTGCCTTCGTCCGCGGAGCGAGCGCCGCGCCCCGATTTGTCGGGGCGGCTTTCCCAAAGCGCGGCGACGAGCAAGCATCGCCAGTCAGAGGTCAGAAGAAAAGACCCGGCGACCGCCAGCAGTACGCATCTCTGAGATTGTCTTTTAGCAGCTTCTTAGTGGCGGGTGGGAAGATGGGGCGAGGAGGCCGGTTGTTGGGCGCCGTGGATTCTTCTTGGCCGCGGCCCACCCGCCGCGGCGGGTTCGTCCGCAAATGAGAATGGTGGACTCAGGATGAAAGTCTTGGAGCTCCGCCGCGTCCGCGCCGTAAGGCTACAATTCTAGCTCCCCAATTCGGGTTCAATAATGCAATGAATCAATCACTCGATGCCCTTGTCCACCGGCCCCCTTTTTCAAGGGACCGCTGAAAACTGCCAGGCAGGAGGTGAGAGACGGAAGCAGGGAAGAAGCAGAAAACCAAAAGCTGCCGGCTGTCAACTGAGCACTGAAGGCTGCCCCGCCGTCTCGGGAAAGCTTCGCCCTGCTCGCGCCATGCCAGTGCCTTGCTCAACATCCTGGCAGAGCTGGGAAGCGGCGAGGGAGTGCACGCAGGGCAATAAGGAACCACCAGGCGCGCACCCCCGGCACAGCTATTTCGTTATTTGGTCTTCGTCTCCTTAGGCGCTGCCATGGCCCTGTGGGGCTCTGCCAGAAGCGCCTTCAAGTCCGCCGCTTTGTACGGATAGTATTCAAGGGACTTCTTCCCCGTCGTGCTGAGAACAATATCCACCCGGCGATTGTTCGCCAGCACAAAAATTGGGAGACGGCGGTAAACCTTCTTGCGGTCCTGCGCAGTAAGGTCGGGAATTTGTTCGGCCAACTGCTTCACGGCTGCGGCATCAAGGTTTTGTCCTTTTCCGAAACCCTTCGTCTCGAGGTTGGCGACGTTGATCCCCTGTTCAACAAGGAAGCTCCGGACGCGTTCGGCGCGCCGCTCGGAAAGCGCCAGGTTGTATTCAACACTCCCGCGCTTATCCGCATGGCCCTCGAGGATGAGGTGGGCGTCCGGGCTGAATTGCAGGTATTGCTTGAGGTTGGCCACGAGTTCCTGCAGCAACTGCGTCTGGCTCGAAACCAGCCCGCCCTCCGGTTTTGCCTTGGTGGGAAGGTCGGTTGGGAAGTAGACGCTGTTGCCCGGAAGCTTGACTTGCAGAATTTCGGCCTCTGCATTTCGCCCCGACTCAATGGACCCCACAATGTGCAAGCTTGCGGTCCGCGTGTCAGAGCCCCCGCAGGCATTGGAACTGTGGAGCGCATAGGTGATGGTTTCGTCGATCGGTCCCACGTCGGTCTTGCTGGGCGTAGGTTGAACAGTGCGGTTACCTGTGGGCGATACGGAACCGAACGGATCAAGCGAAGCGGTGTCAGCCCCGGGGGCGGACCAGGAGATTGAAGCGCTCCCTTGCTGATCGACTTTGTCACCTACCTTGTGGTAACGAATCTCCGCCGGTGTCACGCTCAGCGAACCTTGAATGTTCGAATTCACGGTGACCGTGGCGTCGGAAGTCACCACGCCGCCCGGTCCGGTGGCGGTTAACTTGTAGTCGGTGGTCTGCTTGGGTTGGACCGTTTGCCCGCCGGAGGCGGCCACGGGTCCGACTCCGCTGAGCTCGACGCGCGGGGCGTCGGTCGAGGACCACGTGAGTTGAGTCGAGCCCCCACATTCAACCTGGGCTGAGCCAGCCGATATCTGCGCCGTCGGTTTGGCCACGGCCACGGTGATGCTGCCACCTTCTGCCTGAAAGCGTGGCAGGGAACCCAGAGACTTGCCCTCTGACCAGTCCACTGTCTTTTTCTCTCCTGGGTTGGCCAGGGGGATAATCGTTCGCTGGTTTCCGCCCACGGTAATCGGCCCGGAATAGACTGTCCCCCAGCAACAGCCAAGAACGGTGAGCTGATAATCTCCGGGGGGCGCCAGCAGTCGTCGCTTCCCGCCGCTGGCCTCACCCACGTTGGCGACAAAGAAGTCCGGCGTATTCCCGTTCAAGAGCACTGCGGCCCCTTGCGGACCCTTAAGCTCTATCCGCCCCCAAGGGCCTGGCACGGTCCCGGGAATGGCCTCCAGCGCCACAGACAGACTGCTGGTTTTTCCGTCCTCCGCCGTGAACTTCGACGTATACGGTTTGTAACCATAGTTGTAAACAGCTAGCGTATGCTCGCCTGGGTCGGCCCAGAAAAGGCCGCCTCCCCATCCTAGTGGCATATCGTCGATATAAACGTAAGCTTGCTTGGGGGTTACTTGTAACTTGAGATGTCCACATTTTGCCAGGAGAGGTGTGGCTCCCAGCAGTAGAACCGCAAGGCACAACACAAAGACTAACAGCACTCGACGCGATGTTCTCATAGGGTTTCCTCTCTTGAGTCTAACATACCAGACCCGTACCGCCTAGTCAAAGGGGGATTTAAAGTTTTTATTATCTCACGTTTTCTTCATGCAAATCAAAATCTTCTTTGCTGCAAGGGCAAGCTTCTTCGCAGCACCGGCAACGCTGGCAGTCGCGCGTTCTTTGTGGCCCGAAGTCGAGAATCTTCCCTATCAAGGCGGATGTTGATTCCCGCAGAAGTCCGTCGCAGACGGCCGACACTTCGAGCGTCACTGGGCGCGCACACGAGAACTCAGTTTTCCCACCGCCGCGAGAGCGTCGCGGTTCTCCGGGTCGATCTTCAGGCCCGCCTGATACTCCCTCATCGCCTCCGTCCCTCGGCCCTGGGAGAGATAGAGGGCGCCTAGTTTGAAGTGGGCTTGGCTGTTGTCTGGTGAAAGGGACAGCACGGTGCGGAATTCTGTCTCCGCAGACGCATTCTGGCCCGTCTTCCCATAAGCGATTCCCAGGTTTAAGTGAGGATTAGGGTCGTCGGGTTTCAGTTCAATGGCTTTATGGAAGAAGGAGACAGCCTCCGTGTAGCGTCCCTGATTGGTACACACCAGCCCCAGGTTGTTCGAAATGGATGGGTCGTTAGGGGCCAACCGCAGCGCCTCACGCCACTCCTGCTCGGCAAGCTTCACGTCTCCCTCGCGCCAATGGATCAGTCCGAGCCTGCCGTAACCCATCATATTCGGCTCGATCTCGACGGACTGGCGAAACTGTTCTTTGGCCTCAGCACTCCGCCCCTCATCCAGATAGAGTTTTCCCAACGCATTTCGAGCGTTGGAATTCAAAGGAAAAAGGGAGACGGCCGTGCGCAATTCAGGCTCCGCGAGTTCGAGCGAATGCGTTTCCATGTAGGCGATGCCAAGGTACAGGTGGGCCTCGGCATTATATCGATCGAACTCAATGGCCTTTTTATAATACTCGATGGCTTCTGAGTAATGCTGCTTTTTCAGATAAACTAGCGCCAGGCTGCTCCAGGCGTTCGAGAATTGCGGCGCCACTTTGAGCACTTCACGAAACTCTCGCTCGGCAGACTCCACGTCCCCCATCTGCCAATAGACTGCCCCCAGGTCCCTTCTGATATAGGAGGCGTCAGGACAGACGGCCAAGGTGTTCGCGTAGAGCACGAGGTTATTCTGCCAATTGCGATTCCGCGTGACGATGCGGATCGAACAAAGCGCCACCAGGATGCCGAACGCGGTGGCAAGTGCCCTGCTCCAGACAGCGCCGCGGGCTGAGGCTCGAGCCCACAATCCCAGGAATCCCCAACCCAGTAACCAACAAAAGCCTACAGACGGCAGGTAAAGATACCGCTCGGCGAAAACAACGCTCGGCATCCAACGAGCGTTCAGGACCGGAACCAGCGGTACCAGTATCCATAGGAGCCCGAACGATAGGGACCGGGCGCGGCGCCACAAAAAAAAGAAAAGGGCACAACTCACTGCCAAGGCAGCCACCCCCCCAACGACTGCCGGATCGAACAAGCCGCCAGACGGGTGGAAAGGGCAGAACACGCGCAGGTCCACGGGCCAAAGGACCTTCCAAAGATATTGACCTACGAGGGCGATAGCGGATACAAATGCTTGGTACCAAGTGAGACCGTAATTGCCCCAACCCGAGCTCAGCGCCCCCAGAACGCGAACGCGGAACAGAAGGTACAGAACGGTCAGGAGCCACAGCACCGCGTAGCGCAGAACCTTTTGAGCTGGTCGCGTTTCCGCACGGTCGGCGCGGTAGAAGTGCTCGTAGACGGTGGCCAGCAACGGGAGTGTCACCGCCTGCTCCTTGGAGAGTAAGGCCAGCACGAAGCTCCCCGCCATGGCAAGCTGCGCCAAGTACGAAAATCTCCCTCCGGGCCGCGCCACTGCCAAAAAAAGCCAGAAAGTGAGCAGGTAAAATAAGCTCAACTGCAAATCGGGGACGGCCGCGATCCAGGCGACTGCTTCGATGTGGATAGGATGGATTGCAAACAATACGGCTGCCATCAATGCCAAATTACGGTCCTGGTACATCCGCTTCGTAAGTAGAAAGACAGCACCCACGACCAGGACGTGCAGGACGATGTTGACTAGATGAAAGCCGAAAGCGTGAGGCCCGAAAACTTGATAGCAAAGCAGGTACCCCACATTCATTAAGGGCCGATAATATTTCGGGGTCTCCACACCGACGTAAGACGAGACCGGAGTCGTAAAGATTTTCGCCCAATGGTGGAAACTGCGGATGTAGGGGTTATCCAACACCTGCATGCCGTCGTCAGAAACGAAGCCGTTGCGCAGGGTATTCAAATAGGGCAAAGCCGCGCCGACCACCAAAAAGGCAATCAGTGTGAGGTCCGAAAAGCGTGAGAAGCTCTGCCGCTCACTCACGTCGGAGGGAAGATTGGGCTGCTGCTTTTTCAGCCCACCGCTCAGGGGTGCCCGGGAAGAACCTCCACTTCTTCTCCCGGACTCGCCGCGGCCGTGGGGTTGCTGACCGGCTTTGGCTGAACGTAGCGGGGCCATGTTATCGAGGTTGGACTTCCATTTTGATTTCACGTCCGGCTGCTAATGTACACCTGACCACCTCCGCGTACAATGCTCCAGCCGAGGAAACACCGCGACGCTATTCATTGTTCTTCGTGGTTCCTTGCCGACGCGAAAGCCTGCGCAATAATCTTCTGCGCTTCCTGTTGAATTCTCCGCAGGTGACCTTCGCCGAGAAAACTCTCCGCGTAGAGTTTGTACACCTCCTCGGTGCCTGAGGGACGTGCCGCAAACCATCCATTGGCCGTCACGACCTTCAGGCCGCCGATAGGACTACCATTGCCGGGAGCCGTGGTGAGCATCGCCTTGATTTTCTCTCCAGCCAGTTCAGTGGCAATCACCTGTTCCGGCGTTAAACGCTCAAGGACAGCTTTCTGCTCAGCCGTGGCAGGGGCGTCGATGCGCTCGTACACCGGGTCGCCAAACTGCCGCGTCAGTTCGCGATAAAGCTCTCCCAGGTCGCTGCCGGCGCGCGCCGTCATTTCCGCAGCAAGCAGCCCAAGGATGATCCCGTCCTTGTCCGTCGTCCACACGGCGCCAGCGCGGCGGAGGAAGGAAGCGCCGGCGCTTTCCTCGCCCCCGAATCCCAGCCACCCTTCCAGCAATCCTTCCACAAACCACTTGAAACCGACGGGCACTTCGAACAGCCGTCGCCCCAGGCTTGCGGCGACGCGGTCAATCAAGCTGCTGCTGACGAGGGTCTTTCCCACGCCGGCATCGGGTCGCCAGCCGTCGCGATGACGAAACAGGTAAGAAATCGCCACCGCCAGATAGTGGTTGGGATTCAGCAGCCCGGCGCTACGCGTCACGATTCCGTGGCGGTCATGGTCGGTGTCGCAAGCGAGCGCCACGTCAAACCGGTCTTTCAGCGCAATCAATCCCGCCATGGCGTAGGGGGAGGAGCAGTCCATGCGGATCTTGCCGTCCCAATCCAGGGTCATGAAGCGGAAGGTCGGATCAACGCAAGTGTTCAACACCGAGAGTGCGAAGCCGTAACGCTCAGCAATGCGTCCCCAGTAGGCCACGCCTGCGCCGCCCAGGGGGTCCACGCCTATCGCCAAGTTCGCGGCTCGAATCGCGTCCATGTCCACCACGTTCCCAAGATCGTTCACATACACCGAGACGTAATCGTACTTGTGGGTAGTGGACGCCTTGAGCGCAGTCTCGTAAGGAATTCGAGAAACCTCGCGCAAACCGTCAGCCAATAAAGCATTGGCGCGGTCTTCGACCCAGCGAGTGATGGTGGTATCCGCTGGACCACCGCTGGGAGGGTTGTATTTGAAGCCGCCGTCTTCAGGAGGGTTGTGCGAAGGCGTCATAACAATGCCGTCTGCAAGCCCCGTCCTTCGCCCGCGGTTGTACGTGAGGATGGCGTGAGACAAAACGGGAGTGGGCGTGTACCCGCCGTCCTGGTCGATCATCACTTCCACGCCATTCGCCGCGAGCACCTCCAGGGCCGTTTCGAAAGCGGGCTCCGAAAGCGCATGTGTGTCCATGGCCAGGAACAGTGGCCCGTTGATTCCCTGCTGCCGGCGATAACCGCAAATGGCCTGGGTGATCGCCAGGATGTGGCCCTCGTTGAACGAGTCCGAAAAGGCACACCCGCGATGCCCCGACGTCCCAAACACCACGCGTTGCTCCGGCACGGCGGGATCCGGACGCCCGGTGTAATAGGCTGCAATCAATCGCGGTATGTTGACCAGGTCCGAAGGTTCAGCCGGCATTCCCGCACGCGGGTGTCGTCTCACACCGTCCATGCCCACCTCCAATTAGAAGCGCCCCGATGTAAAGCCTTAGCCCGAAGCAGAAATCTTATTTTGACAGAAACCCAGGCAAGAGGAAGCACTGATTTTGATACTACCTTCGGGTCTGTCATGCTGAGCGTAGCGAAGCATCTCGGCATTTTTCCGCACTGTTTGAGCTTTCAAATGCGGGGATTCTTCGTCCGCCGTGGCGGACTCGGAATGACAGGCGTTGGCGTTTTCCTCGACGAATGACAAACAATCCGTATGAGACGGCGAATAGCCAAACAGTTCCCTGTCAGGCCGCGCGGGTTTGCACTTTCCAATAGACCGCATACCTTTCGTCAAACAACTTGTAGAGTGGGATTAAAGCAATCTGCTGGCCCTGTCCCCAGGTGCGAAAGGTCAAGGGCTGACTGGAGATTGGCTTCACCCAACCCAGCGGGTCTTTGGAGTTGGATGCGATGACGGGGACAGGGACCGGCTTGCCGCCAGGGCTGGTGTCGTAACCGATATAAACCATAGCCTTGCTCAGGTTCTCGCTCCCCAATCGGCCGGCCAGCACCAGCGGGCCGTACATCACGGCCTGGAGCGTCGGATCGTCAGCAAGGGCGTCAATATGCAAATCCATCGGCAGGCTGACTTCCACCCGGTCGCCGTCCTTCCAGGTTCGGCCCAGCGTCAGATAGCTGCTGGGACTCGAAAACACCGGCAGCGCTTCGCCGTTCAACATAATCCTTGCGCCACGGGTAGCCCAGTAAGGGATACGGATGTTCAAGTCCATCTTCACCGCTCTTTCCGTGCGAATGACGAGGCGGGTCTTTTCTTGCTCCGGAAAGTTCGTCTCCTGTTCCAGCCGCACGCCCTTTTCAGGCCAGCTCAACTCGGAAGCAATGAAGAGGTTGACAAACAACCCATGCTCATCGTGAAAGTAAATCGTATCGCCGAACTTGGCAAATTCTTCCACGCCGGTCCCCGTGCAGCACCAGAAAGAATCAAAGGGCGAGTCAAAATACTTCCAGTAGCCGCCACCCAGCGGTAGGAAATAGCTCTTCAGCCCGTCCGCGTCTTGGGTCCCCAGACGGCTGTTGAAGAGGGTTCGTTCGTAGTAGTCCATGGCGCGGGGATCAGCGGTCCAGCCGAAGATGTGCCGGGTCAATTTCAACATGTTATAACTGCAACAACATTCCTCCGTATTCTGGCCGAGTTCGCTCGCCAGCTTGCCGGGCTCGGTGCGCCAGAACTCTTCAAAGCTCGTGCCGCCCGTGCAATAGGCGCGCGCGCCAGTAACTTCCTGCCAGAAGAAAGAAGCGATTTCACGGAAGCGAGGTTCCTCTGTGAGTTCATAACGGCGGGCTGCCCCCGTCATCTTGGGGATGTTCGTGTTCGCATGCAGGCCTTTCAGCTCATCCCGGTGTGCCGCCAGGGGATCAAACACTCTCTTATGGTAGAAACGGTCACCCAGCTCGAGGTAGTGCGAGTTACCCGTCAAGGCGTAGAGGTTATAGAGCACCTCGTTGGTGCCGCCGAACTCCGTTTCCATCACCCGCTGCATCTGCTCGTCGCTGAGCGGTTGGGCCCAGCGTCCGATCCAGTTAGCCATTCCTTCGGCGACTTCGAGGGCTTGTTCATTTCCACAATGGACGTGTACGTCCAGAAGGCCTGCCATGATTTTGTGCAGGGTGTAAAAGGGGGCCCACACCTTCTTGCCGTCGCGCAGCCGCGCGAAAAACTCTTCCGGAAACGCGCTCAGGTAACCATCTCCATGTGCCCGCTGGCACTTGGCGAGTTCCGCCACCATGCCGTTTGCTTTGGCTTTCAATTCATCGTCGCCGCTGCTGGCGTACATCAGCGCGCACGCTGAAAGGTAATGGCCACCCGCGAAGTGTCCCCGAAGCTCGCAATCGGGCTTCTCCCATCCGCCCAAAGGCTCTGCCGAAGAGGGCAGGCCGGCATTGAGGCGGAAGGTGTGAAGAAGCCTGTCAGGGGGCAGTGACAGGAGGTAGCGACGATTGGCTTCCATGGCTTCTTTGAATGGCCCATTTTTCAGCCGAACTTGCGTCGTCGGGAAAGGCCTAACCTTCCATGCGCTCTTCTCTAAGCTCAGCAGGCGCTCTTCCCGGTGGGCGTTGTCAGCCATGGCAGCACGAGGAGCGCTGCTGAATACCGACTTCGGAAGGAGCACTCCACCCGCCACCGTCGCGGCCGTCGTAACAAACTGCCTTCGTGTTATTCCTCCGTTAGGTCTCATAAGGAACGCCTCCCATGACAAATCCCGTAGCGCCGCCCTTTAGGGCGGCACTGTCAAGACCGATGAATGGTGTAGCGCCGCCCTTTAGGGCGGCACGTGCCGGTCCCGCAGACGCGGGACCGGCGCTACGTCCGTCGCCACCCGACTGAGGGATCACTTCCGAACCCTGGGAAAAGCGGTATGACGCGGCGCCACTGTTGCCTCTGCTTTGCCATGACATGAATGAAGACGTACACCGAGGGTCAAAGACTGTCATGAAATAACTGTTGCATCGTCTCCTGCGTGATTCCCCCGCCCGGCCCCGTCCTCCCGCACACTCGTCTGGCATGCTGTCATTCTGAGTCCGCCATTCTTATTGGCGGACGAACCCGCCGCGGCGGGTCGCTCCGGACTCTTCTGCCGACCAACAGCAGGGCGGCGATCCGGCTGTAGCGGCACCGCAGGGCCGCATCGGCAGCATCCGCTCTCTGCCCCCCGTCAGACTAGTGTCAAACCATATCAAGTCCTTCCAACACTTGTCAACGACCTGCGAGGTTCGGAAGTGGTGGCGTTTGAATTTTTTGCGAGGGGAGCGGGCAGCCACGGTCAGGGCTCTCGTGAGCGTGGGCTTTTATTTCGATGACCACCTCACAGTCAATTCCAAAAACGAATTGACCGTGGCTACTTCTGGGCCATAGGACCTCAGGCGCCGTTCGAACTGTATTCTCTGCGCTTGAAGCCTCCCACTTTGCGCAACTCGATCACCAAGCGTAAGTCGTCGTTAACGGCTCTTTCACTGCGAAAGGCCTTTCGCGCATCGGGGTCCAGTCTGGTAGCGCCCCGATTTATCGGGGCGGCTCTTCTCACCGATCGCACCCAAGGACCGCGGACCCACAAAACGGGTCCGCGCTACGCCTGCTCTAGCATGAGTCTTTGCCGTGCCGCGTGCGGTCAGTTATAATACTAAGCAAGGAGGCCACGATGACTCAGGTCCCGATGGATGACGCGAGGCTGAAAGCGCTTTTCAAGACCGCCCTTGTGGAAGTGCTGGAGGAACGCAAAGACCTCCTGCGCGATGCGATCAAGGAGACCCTGGAGGATATTGCCCTGGCCCGCGCCATGGAGGAAGGCCGGCGCACGGAAGAAGTAAGTCGCGGCGAAGTCCTCTCCCTACTCGAGGGCGGACATTGAAAGTTCGCTTCTAAGCAAGCTTTGCCAAGGACCTTCGAGCCCTGAAGGACAAGGCGCTCCTGGAACGAATTAAGGAACTGATTGCCAACGTTGAGGCCGTGCAAAGTCTGGCCGAGGTGTCGAACCTCAAGAAGTTGCACGGTGGTGGCGGGCACTACCGCGTCAGAATAGGTGATTACCGGGTCGGTTTGGCCACTGAAGAGGAAGTGGTCGTTTTCGTAAGAGTGCTCCATCGCCGGGAGGTTTGCCGCTACTTTCCATAGAGGGCGACGAAGGTGGGGATCTCCCCGCCTGGACTTGTCCTTCAACAGACCAAATCAGGTCCGTGCTTCGCTTGCTTGTGGCTTCCCACTTTGCGCAACTCGATCACCAAGCGTAAGGGGTCGTTAACGGTTCTTTCACTGCGAAAGGCCTTGCGGACATCGGGGTCCAGGAGAACGAGATTTGTACCGGCCTCGTAGCGCAGGGCCCACGGTCCTAGGTCCGCCAATCTTGATGGCGGACGGCTTTTCCAGCGGCGTGGGTTCTTGCCGCGTCGCTAACAAGATAAAGGAGGTAGGTGGTATGTCGTAGGTCGTAGGTGGGGGAGAAGAGGATTCACGATTCGGGATTCAGGAGTCAGGAGGCAGAAGGGCCGGGAACAGGTCACAGGGAACAGGGGGAGCAATCGAAAATCTAAAATCCCCAATCGAAAATCCGACTGCCTCCAGAGCCTGGCTCCCTGCTAACCTCCACGCAGCGCTCAGCAAAACGAGCCCACCTGCGAGAGGTGCCGGACCCGCTGAAGCGAGTGAGTATGCTCGAAGAGATGCCGGTCGGCGGTGACAAAGGGGCAGTCCAGTTCAACTGCCAGGGCCAGGAAGGAGGCGTCGTAAAACGTGAGGTTAAGCTGGCGGCCTAAACGGACAGCGCGCTTTAGCAATGGCGTGGCCGGCGGCGCCACCACAAATGGGAGACTTTCCAGGCCGTCGAGGGCTGCTTCGAGGGCGGTCAACCCCAGGCGGGTCCTAAGCAGCAGGATGTTGCCTACCTCATACAGAAGCAGGGCGGGGACATGCACTTCTACGCCCCGCCGCTCAATCTCCTCGAGAAGCTGTTTGGCTTCCTTCAACAGCTCTTCGTCACGCGTCTTGAACCACTTGATGAGGACCGAGGTGTCAACGACGATCTTTGCGCCCATAGCGGCTATCGCGATAGTAACGGATGATGTCAGTCGAATCCCACTGGCCCACCCAGCGCTCCTCGAGCTCTCGCAAGGGAGCCACCGCCTCCTTCCACGATCGGCGGCCGCGGCTCTCCCCGACCATGCCCCGCAGTGCCTCGCGGATCAGCCCACTTCGCGATCGCCCCTGCGACCGTGCAGCCCGATCTACCTTCTTGAGAAACTGACTGGGGAAAGAAACCATCACCTTGGCCATTGGGGCCTCACCTCGCAGCCAATCATAACACCTGCACAGGAACGAGGCAATAATTTTTATATAACGCGTCCGGTGGCGGACAACTGGATGAGGTAGCCGCTGCAGTTGAAGAGAGTTCCCCGATGAAGAGGGGACGAAATCAAATGCTGAATGGTGAATGCTGAATTATGAATTAAGGCCGAAGCCAGTTCTCCAATGAAAAGGGGGCGCGGTGGGATTGAGCCATTGCTTCATTTGATCATTGACTCGTTACAACTACGTTCGCGGGCAGGGGTGCCCGCCCCCACTGATAGCTGAAAACTGACGGCTGAAGGCTGCTTTTGAGAGTACTTGCCACCTACCAGGCACCTGGCCTAGCCAACTCAGCTTTGCTTCCGAAGTCGTACGGGCTTATAATGGTAAGTTTGGGCTGAGGGTCAGGGGGCTGGCTGCAGGTTGGAGGATGAGTTGCCGTGCAAGTGACCCCTCACCCGGCCCGCTCCGGCTGGTGAAAACGCCGGTCGCGGGCCACCCTCTCCCCTCGGGAGAGGGGAAACACCCAATCCCGAAATCCATGGCACCAAGCCGCGATCAAACAACCGATAATCTCTTGCCCGCCGTGACGCCTGCCGGCGCGGGAGGCGCGTCTGGCGTCTATCGCTCCGGCCCCGGGAGCTCTGCGGTTGCGGGGGAAGCAGCGGCTTCCGTTTTGCCGGTCACCAAAACCAACGGAGCGACAAATTCTTCCGGCAAGAACGGGGAAGCGGATTCCATTGTGGTGCGCGGGGCGCGCGTGCACAATCTGAAGAATATCGATTGCACCATTCCTCACAACCGATTGACGGTGGTGACAGGCCTTTCGGGCTCGGGCAAGTCCAGCCTGGCTTTTGACACGCTCTATGCCGAGGGGCAGCGTCGTTACATCGAATCGCTCTCTGCTTACGCCCGGCAGTTTCTGGAACGTATGGAAAAGCCGGACGTTGACGAAGTGGTGGGGATTGCTCCTCCCGTGGCGATCCGCCAGAAGAACACCACTCGTAATCCCCGCTCGACCGTGGCCACGGCCACCGAAATCTACGATTATCTTAGACTTTTATTTGCGCGCGTCGGCGTCACCACCTGCTATCAATGCGGCCAGGTGGTGCGCAGAGATCATGTGGATGAAGTCGCTGACCAGGTGGTTGCCATGGAAGCTGGCCGGCGCTTTTACGTTCTCTTCCAGGTGAATTCGGGCGCATCGCCAGCCGTGGCAGAACGCCACGGGGATGCGTCCGGGACAGACTCGCCAGCTTCCCTCGAGGCAAGAGCGAGCGGGCGAGCGACGCGCGATAAAGGAGCGGCTCGCGCTCATGCGGGTTCTTTGGAGGAAAGGGGAGAGCCTTCTTCACTGCGCCCGCCTGCACCGCCGGATGAATCACTCAAACCACGGCTGTTCTCGCTTCGCCAGCATGGGTTCAACCGGCTGTACCAGGACGGGCGCGTCTTCGAATTCTCGACACCAGAGTCGCTGCTCGAGGTCGATTTCGCAGAGCCCGTTTATATCCTTGTGGACCGTCTGGCGGTGGGGCCGGAGATCCGCCAGCGGCTGATTGATTCCCTTGAACTCTGCTTCCGAGAAGCCGGGGAGGCGGCGCTGGAGTTTGTTTCACCGGAACCTGCTTCTCCGCCGGAACGCCTGGTCTTTAGCGAGCGGTTTGAGTGCAAGCGGTGCAAGATCGCATTTCAAGCGCCCGAGCCCGGCTTCTTTTCGTTCAATAATCCTTACGGCGCCTGCCCCCGCTGCCAGGGATTTGGCAACACCATTGATTTCGACCTGGACCTGGTTATTCCCGACAAGAATAAAAGTCTTGCTCAAGGGGCAGTGGAGCCCTGGACCAAGCCTCGTCACCGGATGCTTTACAACGAGATGAAGCGGGCGGCTCGGGCCAAGGGTATTCCTCTGGATGTTCCTTACTATCGGCTGGCTTCGGAGGAGCGGCGGTGGTTGATCGAGGGTGACCAAGATTTTCCTGGAATTCGTGGCTTCTTCGATTATCTGGAGAGGAAGAAGTACAAGCTGCACGTGCGCGTTTTCCTCAGCCGGTACCGTGGATACACGCTTTGCCCGGAGTGCCAGGGCGGCCGGCTGCGTCGCGAAGCCCTGCACGTTCTCCTGGACGGAAAAAACATCACGGAAGTCTGCCGCATGTCGATCCAGGATGCCTACCCTTTCTTCAATGAGCTCCGGCTGTCGCCGGAACAGCAGGCGGTGGCGGACAAGGTGCTCGACGAAATCCGCTCGCGACTGAAATTCCTTTACAAGGTCGGCCTGGAATACCTGACGCTCGACCGGTTGGCGTCCACGCTCTCCGGAGGTGAGTCGCAGCGAATTCAGTTAGCGACGGCGCTCGGCTCGAGCCTGGTGGGTGCACTCTATGTGCTGGACGAGCCCTCCATTGGGCTACATCCCCGCGACACCGGCAGGCTCATTGAAATCCTGAAGACCCTGCGCGACTTGGGCAACACGGTCCTGGTCGTCGAGCATGACCCGGAGATGATGCGAGAGGCGGACAAGATCCTGGACTTAGGTCCCGGAGCGGGGGAGCATGGTGGCCGCCTGGTGTACGAGGGCGATCTGGCAGGTCTTTGCGCCAATCCACAGTCGCTCACCGGCCGTTACCTGTCCGGCGGGCTGGAGATTCCAGTGCCCTCGGAACGACGGAAGCCCGGGAAGTCCTGGCTGCGCATTCGTGGTGCGCGTCAACACAATCTGAAATCGATCGACGTGGATATTCCGCTGGGGCTCATGGTGTGCGTGAGCGGGGTTTCCGGTTCGGGAAAATCCACGCTGGTCCATGACGTTCTTTATAACGCCCTGATTTCCCGCCGCGGCCTGCGGGCCCCACGTGCCCAGTACGAGGGAATCGAAGGTGATCAGCAGCTTGCGGATGTGGTGCTCGTGGACCAGTCACCACTCGGGCGGACGCCTCGTTCCAATCCCATCACTTACATCAAGGCCTTCGACGCCATACGAGATGTTCTGGCTGCCACGCCTGAAGCCCGCAAGCGTGGGTATTCGCCCGGCTACTTTTCCTTCAATATCCCCGGTGGCCGTTGTGAGACCTGCCAGGGGGACGGCACGGTGACGCTGGAGATGCAGTTTCTGGCCGATGTCGAGCTGGTGTGCGAGGAATGCGGCGGCCGCCGTTTCAAACCCAGTGTCCTGGAAGTGCGTTACAAGGGCAAGAACATTTACGAAGTGCTGCAAATGACTGTGAAAGAGGCCCTGGTCTTCTTTTCAGGCTTTCCGAAGGTGACCCGTAAGATACGCGTCCTCGAGGAGGTTGGTCTCGGCTATTTACGCCTGGGGCAATCCGCCACGACTCTCTCGGGTGGCGAGGCCCAGCGGGTGCGGTTGGCGGCGCATCTTGCTCATCAGGCGGGCGAAAACACGCTTTTTATTTTCGATGAACCCACCACGGGCTTGCATTTCGACGACATCAGCAAATTACTGGCAGCGTTTCGCAGGCTGATCGACGCTGGCGCGAGCGTTCTGATCATCGAGCACAATATGGACGTCCTGAAGACCGCTGACTGGATCATCGACCTGGGGCCGGAGGGCGGCGACTCAGGTGGTTACGTGGTGGTCGCCGGCCCTCCGGAAAACCTCGTCAAGAACCCTCTCTCCTTCACAGGAAAGTTCCTCGCCAAGTACCTGCGAAATTTCAAGGGGGTGGGTCGAGTTGCTCGCCATGAAGCGTAGCGCTGACTTTGGAGTGCGGCAGCTTGCTGCCGCTTTTGCGTCTCGAGCTTGCTCGAGCCGCTGCCGGAAGCAAGCTTCCGGCGAGGGAAAGCGGCAGCAAGCTGCCGCACTCCAAAGCCAGCCTGGGCGGGCAGCGCCCCAAGCGCCTGGCGGGCTTGCGGCACGCGGCCGCCGGATTTTCAGCCCCTTGCTTGTCGGGTTTGTTCTTTTCCTCTTCTGCGGCCTCCAAGCGCGCCTGCTGGCTTCCAGCGCGCAGGGGCGAGAGAATACCTCCCGAACCCATCATAACGCGGACGTATCCACGCTCCTCCGCACTGCGCAAGACGCGCTAGGCCGGAACGACTTTGCCGCCGCCGCTGACGCCCTGAAACAAGTGGTGGAAGCGCAGCCGACCCTGACCGCGGCCTGGTTTAACCTGGCCTATGCATACACCGGACTGCATAAGCACGAGGAAGCCGTCGCCTCCTACCAAAAAGCCCTGGCCCTTGATCCAAACCTGTTTGAAGCCCGCCTGAATCTGGGGATTCTACTCATCCAACTGAACAATCCCCAGGCTGCTTTGGAACACTTGGAAAAAGCCGCGACGCTTAAACCGGACCATCTCCGTGCCCAGTTGTACTATGGGCGGGCGCTCGCTCTCACGGGCCAAACGGAGCGCGCGGAAAAGCAGTACCAGACGGTGCTGCGACTTGATCCAAGGCTGGCCAGCGCGCATTACGACTTAGGTCAACTTTACTTGCAACAGAAGCGCTACCAGGAGGCGCTCGGCTCTTTTCAAAAAGCTTCCGAACGGGACCCTACGCTATCCCAGGCTCAACTGGGCATGGCCCTCGCCATGGAAGGATTGAAAGACGAGGTGAATGCCGCCGGTCATTTCGAGCAATACTTGACCGCTCGTCCTGACGACCTGGAAACTCGTTTTCATTTGGCACGCTTGTACCTCGAGCAGGGAAAGAACCAGCAGGCTTACGAGGGTCTCCAGAGCGTCTACCGCCTCAAACCGGAGACACCCGGCTTGGCTGCGGCGCTGGGGGATGTCTGCGCTCTCCTGAAGAAATTCCCTGAGTCTGAGAAGTTTTACCGGCAGGCTCTCCTCGCCATCCCGGCTGACCCGGACCTGCACCGGGCTTTGGGACAGACCTTGCTGGAGGAAGAGAAGTTATCGGAGGCTGAAGTCGAGTTTCGGACGGCTCTGAAGAGCGACCCCAGGAATCACGATGCTGGGCAGGGACTGGCCACCAGTCTCTATCTTCAAAAGCGCTACCCGGAGGCCATACCATTGCTCGAAGCTCTGGTGCGCGCTCCCAATCCTCCTGCCATACTCTTCTTTGCCCTCGCCACCTGTTACGACAACCTGCATGTCCTTAAGAAGGCCCTCGACAACTACGAGCGTTTTCTGCAGCTCTCAAAAGGCCAGAGCCCGGACCACGAATGGCAGGCCACCCAGCGCGCCAAGCTACTCCGACACCAATTGGAGAAATAGCTATAATAGAATTATCGGTTATGATCTGGCGGGCGCCTCTCTCGATCGCATTCTTGCTCATCGGCGTGCCGGTGTTCCTTGCCGGCGCTTCCTCTGCACCGTCTTCCGAAACCGAAGCGCAACTGCTGGCACGCATGCAGAAGGAGAACGACCCCGTAAGAAAATCCAAGCAAGAAACTCGTCTGGCGCGGATCAAGCTGCGGCAAGCAATCCAAGCCTACGAGCAAGGGAATACGGAACAGGGCGCCCAGCTTGTCAGCGCTTACCTGGGCAGGATCAAAGACACGTGGCAAATACTCAGGAGTTCCGGGCGCAACGCCGCGCGCGCTCCCCAGGGTTTTAAGGAACTGGACATTGAGTTGCGCGAGGATGAGCGGTTGCTCGATGACCTGAAGCGGCGAGTCTCCTATTTTGAGCGTGACCCCATCGAGAAAGCCGCGAAGGAAATCGAGCAGGTGCGGGCAGAAGTCCTGCAGGCACTGTTTCCTGCGGCTCGGGTGCCGGAGGCTGCAAAGCCTTTGCGCAAAACTGATTGAAAGGTTCACCGGAGGCCTTGACGGTGAAATCACAAGCCACTCTGGTTTTGGCGCTCCTTATGCCCTTGGCCGCGCCGGCGATGACGGCTCTGGCGCAAAAACCGGATTACATTTCAGATGAAGAAGAAGACAAGATTCGCGAGGCACAAGAGCCCTCCGAGCGCATCGAGGTTTACCTCACTCTGGCTCAAAGCCGCCTGGATCGAATCGAGGGGTTTCGCAGCAAGCCCATGGACCCCCAATACGATAACGGCGCGTATATCGACCACTTGCTGGACGAATACATCTCACTCACGGACGATTTGAAGAACTGGATCCAGGACCAGTATGATCGCCGGGGCGACATGCGCAAGGGACTCCGGAAGGTTCTTGAGATGGGCCCCAAACAACTTCATGACTTGCGGCGAATCCAAGAGTCGCCGGATGCCTATGCCGCCGATTACGCGAAGTCCCTCCGTGACGCCAAGGACGACCTCACGGATGCCCTGGACGGTGCCACCAAGGCCCTCGCTGATCAGGTGAAAAGATTTGGAGAACTGAAGTCCGAGAAGGCGGAGGCCCAATCCGAAAAGGAGCGGATTAAAGAAGAGAAGAAGCGTACAGAAGAAGAGGAGAAACTTCGGAAGAAGGAGCGCAAACAGGCCCCGCCTTCCGATCGCGACGAAGACTGAGAGAGTGCGCGACGTTTACTGTCCTACCCATGCGACTTGAACAGATGCCGCTGCCCCTAGCCTTTTCATCAGAGCCGGTGGAGATCTTCCTAAGGGTCTTTCGGTGGCTCCGCATCGCCGCGGCCCTCCCGAGCCTGCGGGTTGAATTCCGTCCCTTTGCAGGTTTGCGCAGCACCATTTGTCTGCGCAAAGACCATCTGGAAGTCTGCATTTCCGACGTATTACAGGACGCGCCACTCCTGGTTCTGGAAGCGCTGGCGGAGATCTTGCTGTGTAAAATTTATCGCCGACGCGCTTCTCGTGAGGCGCGCGAATGCTATCTGGCTTACGTTTTAAACCCTGCCATTCGCCACCGCATTGACCAAGCGCGGCGCGAACGTGGCACAAAACGCTTACGTCCTGCCCGTGGCCGTTGGCATAATCTGGAGGAGATATTTCAGCGTCTGAACCAGAAGTTCTTCAACGGCGAGCTTTCCGTTACTTGCCTGGGCTGGAGCCTGCAGAATTCGCGGACCATCCTTGGCCATTACGACGCCGGCCATGGGATGATCGTCATCAACCGAGCGCTGGACTCTTCCACAGCTCCGACCCACCTGGTTGAATACCTGGTGTTCCACGAGATGCTCCATATGCGATTCCCGGTGGAGTGCAACGGGCACCGCCGCGTGGTGCATTCCCGCGCGTTTCGTGAGGCAGAGAGAGAGTTTCCAGAATACGAAGAGGCTCGGAAAAGTTTGAAGCACTTCCACCCCTGAAGCACCAGCAGCACATGAACCCAGATTTGCGCAGATTCGATCGGATGTAGGCCCGTTAGGGCCGATATCATGTGGCCCACGGCGACAGCCGTGGGGGAGAATACAGGCAATAAGATTTCTGGAGCCCCGGCAGGGGCGACATCAGCCCACAGGAAGCATTGGGAGTGACTCTGCGCAGGCCTTATGTCGCCCCTTGCGGGGCTTGACCAAAAACGATGGACCCGTCCCCCACGGCTTGCGCCGTGGGCCAAAGGACGTCGCCGCTCCGCGGCTTGGAGCGAGCGCTTGCATGTTCCTGCCAGCAGTTGGAAAATAGCAGCCCTTGCTTGAACCTCAAGGAGGTCTGACTGATGCGAACCAGAATAGTGACTGCTCCCATGACTTCTCTGGTGTTAGGTCTGTCAATGATTGCTCCCAGCTTGAATTTCGGGTCGGAACCGCTCGCCGTGACGTCTCCGGATGGTAGCATCAAGGTTGAAGTTGAACTGAAGGCCAATCCGCAGCCCTATCTGCCCGGCGAGCGCGCCTATTATCGGGTTTCTTACAAAGGGGCTCAGGTTCTTAAAGATTCTCCCCTGGGACTGGACTTTGTAGGATCGCGGCCCTTGGATCGCGATTTCGAGATATCTGGGTCGAATCGACAGTCTCACAACGGTGCCTGGGAAAATGCCTTTGGAGTGAAACGCTGGATTCCCGACAATTACAACCAGCTCACGATTTCACTCGAGGAACGCCAGGCGCCGAGTCGCCGAGTTGACCTGATCTTCAGGGTTTTCAACGAAGGCGTGGCTTTCCGTTACTTCCTTCCGCAGCAGGCGGCCCTCGGCAAGTTCGTTCTGGCGGCGGAGAACACGGGTTTCTATTTCGCCCAAGATTCCTCCGCCTTCGCGCTCAATATGGGGAAATTCAATACCTCCAATGAGGGTGAGTTCCGGCACATCAGCCTCAATGATATCAGGCCTTCCTCCATCATCAACTTGCCTTTGTTGGTGGAAATTCCAGGTGGCCCCTGGGTTGGCCTGCTGGAAGCGGACCTGACGGACTATTCAGGAATGTATGTGGGCGGCGTGCCGGGGGTGGAGAACGCGCTACTCAGCAAACTCTCGCCAACCCGCGATCGCATGGACCAGGTGGTGATTGGTTCCACACCCAAGACCACACCGTGGCGAGTCCTTTTGATAAATTCGCGGCCTGGGGGACTGATTGAGAGCAACTATATCGTTCTCGATTTGAGTGCACCTTGCGCACTCACAGACACTTCCTGGATCCAACCCGGTAAGTCTGCGTGGGATTGGTGGTCAGGAAGCTTTGCCAAGAACGTGGATTTCAAGCCCGGCATGAACACCGCCACCATGAAGCATTACATTGACTTTGCGGCAGAGCACCACCTGGAATATATGCTGGTTGATGCAGGGTGGTACCCGGCGCACGATTACACGCACGCGTTGGACATCCTGCATCACGTCCCGGAAGTCGATGTCCCCGACATCATTGCCTATGGCAAGCAGAAGGGTGTGAAGGTCTTGCTCTGGTTATTCTGGAGCGCGCTGGATAAACAGATGGACGAGGCAATGTCGCTCTATGAGAAATGGGGCGCCGCCGGAATCAAAGTCGATTTCATGGACCACGACGATCAGGAGATGGTGAATTTCTATGAGCGGTGCGTCCGAAAGGCCGCCGAACATCACTTGGTGGTGGATCTTCACGGCGCGTATAAGCCCACCGGCTTGCGCCGAACTTATCCCAATCTTCTCACCCGCGAGGGGGTGATGGGCATGGAGTATAGCAAGTGGAGCGACCGCGTCACGCCCGAGCACGACGTTACAATTCCCTTCACGCGAATGCTTGCAGGGCCGATGGACTTTACTCCCGGCGCCTTCAACAACGCGGCGCGCGGCCATTTCGTGGCGCGCAACGTTGAGCCCATGTCGCAAGGAACTCGTGCCCATCAGTTGGCCATGTACGTCGTGTATGAGAGCCCGCTGGTCATGCTCGCCGATTATCCCGAGGCCTATGACCACAACCCTGGGATGGAGTTCCTGGATAAGGTCCCGACCGTTTGGGATGATACCAAGGTCTTGAACGGCGAACCGGCCAAGTACATCACCGTGGCTCGCCAGCATGGTGACGCGTGGTATCTGGGAAGCATGACCAACTGGGAGGCACGAGACTTGGAGTTGCCCCTGGGTTTCCTTGGCAAAGGTCAATACGAGGCGCAGATTTTCTCCGATGGCCCGGATGCAGATACCGTGGGCACCAGCTTGGCCATCAGCACAAAGCGGGTGAAGCCGAGCGACAAACTCACTGTTCACTTGGCGCTTGGCGGCGGACTGGCGGCGATCTTCACACCTTTGCCGTAAGCGCGCGTTCGGCTTTGGAGTGCGGCAGCTTGCTGCCGCCTTTCCCGCTCTGCGGGACCAGCTTGCTGGCCGTGCACTGGGGCGCAGGTGAGGTGCGAGCAAGCTCGCGGGAGAAAAGTGGCAGCAAGCTGCCGCACTCCAAAGCGGGGCTCGTCTCTTGCCTGCGGGTTCGCTGTTAGCTCGAAGTGGGTGAGGTTAACGGATTCTGAGGCTGCCAGGCTCGGCGGTGATGATTGCGCCGGCTGTTAACTCGTTGGCATGTTTTTCAAGGACGCGGGCGCACACAGCGCCTTGCTGGCCGGCTCGAAAGTTCACCCATGCAAATCCCCAGGTCAAATTGAAAGAAGGGTCTATACTAGCCGTGGAGGGTTTTCGTTCAGCCATGCCCTATTGCCCAAGGTGCTTGACGGAATACGTGGAAGGAACAACCACGTGCGAAGACTGCGGTGCGCAACTCGCGCCCGGCTCGCCGCCTGAGACGCCGCCCCAAACACAAAGTGCCGGCTCTAGCGACTCCAAGCTCGTAACCGTCCGTGTCTTCACCGGCCCCACCGCCTTGCTGGACGCCGATGTGGCCAGGAACATCTTGCAATCCCAGGGCATTCCTTCCGTGGTGCCCGGTGAAACCTCCGCGGGACTATTGCCGGTGCTGGATGTTTTACTGCTGGTGCGGGAAGAGGATGTGGAACAGGCCGCCCGTATACTTCAGGAGTACCTGGACTCCGAGGCTGCAAGCCCTGCCGAGTGAGTCGCTACTGCCGAGTCGATTGGCTGCCCGACGATTTTCCTCCCGAGGGAAGTTCCTTCTCCAGGCGGGCGATAGCCTTGTGAATGCGTTTGTCTTCCCGAGCGTCTTGGGCGGAGGGAAGTTCGTCCAAGTATTTCCGATATGCGTCCAGCGCTTTCTGCGGGTGTTCCATTCTTTCGTAGACCTTTCCCAGCTCCCGGTAGGCGGGCGCATAATGCGGGTCGGTCTTCAGCGCCTCCTGGAATCGGCTCAGCGCGGCGTTGAACTTTTTCCTCCTCAAGTAATAATCGCCAATCTCCACGGACTTCGATGCCGAGGGTGAAACATAGGGGCGTGGGGCTTCAGCATTATTAGCAGGAGGTCGCGCTTGCTGCTTTTGAGCGCAAACGACAGGTCCGCCCGTGTGGAATACGAGGATTAGCACCAGTGTTGTGCCTACGATCCACCGCATAGTAACCATTCTCCCGCTTCACTCGGCAAGGTGTCAATACTCCAAGCCGCCGCGGCGTGGCACGGGCATTTGACGTGAGTCTCCAGGCCCGGCCATCTCTCCCGTGGCTCGGAATTATCAACACTCCAAACCGGAACTGGGTCTTTGACAAAGCTCGGCGCGGGCGGATAATAACCTCAGGAGGAGCTGGTGAATCCCGCGCTGGTCGAAAAAGCCGAAATCCTGCCTGCCCAGCCCGGGGTGTATATCTTCAAGGATGAAACGAGCCGGCCCATTTATGTTGGCAAAGCGAAATCACTTCGCCACCGCCTGCGCTCCTATTTCCAGGAGTCGCGTCCGGGGGATGAAAAGCGGGATCGCATGCTCGAGGTGGCAGAGGACCTTGAGACCATCCTCGTGGACAATGAGCGGGAGGCGATGGCGCTCGAGAACAACCTCATCAAACAGTTCAAGCCACGCTATAACATTTTGCTCCGAGATGACAAGTCGTATCCCTTCATCAAGCTCACGCTACAGGACCGCTTCCCGCGTGTTTATGTCACGCGGCGAGTAAAGAAAGATGGCTCAATCTACTACGGCCCGTATTTTCCGGCCAACCTCGCCTATCGCATTGTGGATTTCATTCATCGCCATTTTCTTGTCCCGTCTTGCAACGTCGACTTGACGCGGTACCATCCCCGGCCCTGCCTTCAGTATCACATCAAGCGCTGCCTTGGTCCGTGCGTGGAAGGCCTGACTACGACGGAACGTTACGCGGAAGCGGTGCGGGATGCGCGCCTGTTGCTCGAGGGGCGGGAGAGCGACTTGGTCCGCAGCCTGCACGACCGCATGGCGGAGGCATCCCAAGAACTCTTTTTTGAAGACGCCGCGCGCTACCGCGACCAGATCATGACCGTGGAGCAGCTTCGTGAGCGACAGAAGATGGCCGCTTGGTCCGGCCAGGAAGCCGACATTCTTGGCTTCCATCAGGAGGGTCCGCTACTGGCCGTAAACCTTTTTCACTTGCGTGGCGGGCGCGTTTTGGACCGGCGCGAGTTCTTCTGGGAAGACCTTGAGCCCTTCCATGCCGGCGAGTTGTTCTCCTCGCTGCTCAAGCAGATTTATCTTGACCAGCAATATCTACCCGGCGAGATCCATGTACCCGTGGACTTTGAAGACCGCGAACTGCTGCAAGAGTCGCTGGCCGAGAGGCGAGGACATCCGGTGAAGATCCTGACCCCACAGGCGGGGCGAAAACGCGCCCTGCTTGAACTGGTCGCCCGGAACGCGCGCCACTCCTTCGAAAGACGATTTCGAATTCGGAAGCTCAAGGCCCGCCAGGTGCTGGAGAGCCTGGCCGAGGCGCTCGACCTGCCCCTGCCACCCAACCGTATCGAGGCTTTCGACGTTTCCCACACTCAAGGCGCGGATATTGTGGCCTCGCTGGTGGTTTGGGAAGGCGGAGGCATGAAGAAGTCCGATTACCGCAAGTTCATCGTCAAAACTGTTCCCCAAAACGATGACTTCGCCAGCATGCGGGAAGTTGTCGGACGCCGATACAAAAGGCTGCTGGAGGAAAAGAAAACGCTGCCCGACTTGGTCTTGATCGACGGAGGAATCGGCCAGCTCCACGCGGCCGCAGAAGCTTTGGAGCGCCTGGGCATCATCAACCAGCCTTTGGCGAGTATTGCCAAGCGGGAGGAGATCCTCTACCTCCTGGGGCGTGAAGATGACCCCGCAGTTCTCGATCATCACTCTCCAGCCCTTCACTTGATCCAGCAAATCCGTGACGAGGCGCACCGCTTCGCCGTCACCTTCCACAGGACCCGGCGTGGAAATCGGGAGTTGGCCAGCGAGTTATTAAACATCTCCGGGATCGGAGAAAAGACGGCAAACAAGCTCCTTTCGCACTTTGGCAGCCTGAGCGCTCTGCAAAGCCTTTCACTTGAGGAACTCGGTCAAGTCGTAAATCCTTCGCAAGCAAAGCGGATTTTCGAGTACTTTGCGACGACGAAGGGCCCTTATTAAAATAATCCGGCTGGACCGTCTATTTATAACCCTAACCAATTGCGGAATTTTTCCCTTGCTTGAGGTGAGTCTCTGTGGTACATTCGCTGTTGAAAGGTGGAGGTAGCTTATGGCCAAGTGTAGCGTAGCTACGAAGGTTGGTTATTTTCTTGCTGGCGCCAGCATGGGCGCCGTGGTGGTCCTGCTTTTTTCGCCCAAGACGGGGGAGCAAACGCGGAAGCTCATTGCCAAGAAAGCCGGGGAAGGCAAGGATTACGTGGTTTCAAGGGAGAAAGAATTCAGGGGGCAGGCTGACGAGTTGGTGGAAAAGGGCAAGGAACTAGTAAGCAAGCAAAAGGAGCGGCTTGCCGAGGTACTTGAGACCGGCAAAGAAGCCGCGCGAAGCACGCTTTCGAGAGTGTGAGGCGGAGGTAGCTTATGAGCGAAGAGGGCAATGGCGGATCGAATCTTGGGTTCTTTCTTGCGGGTCTAGGCATGGGAGCGATTCTAGCCCTGCTGTTTGCTCCCCGGTCGGGGAAAGAGACTCGGGAGTACATTGCGGGGAAAGCTGAAGAGGGCCGAGACTACGTAAAGGCCAAGACGGAAGACTTGCGTCGCCAAGCAGAAGGGGCTGTCGATAAAGGCAAGGATCTTGTGACCAAGCAGAAGGAACTGCTGTCAGCAGCGCTGGAAGCGGGCAAGCAAGCATACCAGGAAGAAAAAGCCAAGGCGAAGTAAGAGGCTGGGTCGCAAAAGGACTGGTGAGCGAACCATGGAGCAAAACGCAGGGCTGACCATCGCGCTAATCCTCGTGGCCCTGGCGGTCCTGATGCAAGCCGGGGCGATGATCGGGATCTGGCTAACAATGCGGAAAATTCCCGCCCAGATCGAGGCTGTCCGCGCTGAGGTCAAGCAACGGTTGGATCCGCTGGCCCAGTCGGTCACGGAAATTGTGAACAACGCCCGCGAGCCTTTGCGGACAATTACCTCGAACCTTGCCGATATCAGCAAGATGCTCCGCGAACGGACTACCGATGTGGATACGCTGGTAGCCGAACTCGTGGATAAATCACGCTCGCAGATCATTCGCGTGGACCAGATGGTTTCCGACCTCGTTAAAAAGGTTGAGACCACCTCGGACGCCGTGCAGCGCGGCGTGCTGGCGCCCATGCAAGAGGTTTCGGCCGTCATTGCAGGGATGCGGGCTGGCTTGGAGTTCCTGTTCTCGCGCCGGCGGACGACCAGCGTCAGCGAGGCAGCGCAGGACGAGCAACTTTTCATTTGACCTGGCGGGCTCGCCTTCGCGTGCTCGTCGCGGCAAGTGCAGCTTGCTCATCGAGAGGAAGGCGTGTCGACTGCGGGTGTTATTCCGTAAACTTGCCGCTCAGTGAACTGCTGCTGGGGCGCGTGATGTCGCGCGTCCCCGCCGCTTGCCATCATAGTCCCTTGACCGCGCGCTCACCCGAATCCACATCACGATTGCGAAGGACGCCTCTTCCGGCAATTGCCGTTTTTGCGCGCGCACCGGTTGCTGGGCATGCCAAGACTCGCTTGATCCCCCGGCTCGGCTTGCAAGGCGCCGCTCGTTTTCAAGCCGCGTTGATTTCAGATACACTCCGCAAAGTTGCCGGGCTCAGACGATGGGTCCAGCCCTATTTGTTCTTGGAGGCAAGTCCAATCCCATTTGGGCGCAGCCACGCTGATGCCATTCTCTACGAGCAGCCTTTGGCCGGGGCCGGCATCAGCGAATTCAGCGTTATTCGCCAACAAGGAAGAGACTTGGGTGAACGCTTGGGGAATGCCTTTCGCAGACTCCTTCGTCTCCATCCAAGCTGTGTGGTTATTGGCACTGACTCTCCTTTGTTTCCGGGGCGCATTCTGCGCCAGGCTCTTGGGGAGTTGCGTGCATGCGAGTCGGTGCTGGGCCCCTGCCCCGATGGCGGGTATTATCTGATTGCTCTTCGACGGCCTGCAGATCCCGGGAGATTACGGAGCATCTTCCACAGGGTTCGCTGGAGCACCGCCTTTGCATTCAGCGATACACTTCGGAACCTGTTACGACAGGGCCTCTCATGTTCAGTCCTGGAGGCCTGTCCTGATGTCGACTCGCCCCGTGACCTCCAACGCTTGAAAGAGGACCTGTTCCGAAACTGGAAAGCGCGCCGCCTGGCCCCTGGAACGTGGAACTTCCTGAACTCGAATGCGCAGATTCAAAGCCACGGTTGCGTCCCAACCCGCTAGTGTAGTGTCCCATAATTACCTTGACTTATACAGATAAGGCCGATATGCTTGAGGACATGAGCCGAGTCGCAGCTCCGATTATTCTGTCGGCCGAGGAACGGACCACCTTGGCGGCGTGGTCC
>JBEKHR010000005.1:0-174655 GCA_050012175.1 Terriglobia bacterium
GGTGACATCCTCCGCTCCATCGAAGGCATTCGCGCCTCGTCTGAGAAATTGCGCGGTTGCATCGTGCAGTCTGAACTCCCTTCTTTTTTGTGACAAATCATTGCATTCTTTATGCAGAGGTCAATAGAGGGGCCAATTAACTTCTCCAGTGGCTGGGCATATTGTAAGTCGGGCATCAGTCTCGCTCCATGCCTGATGAGATCCTGATATTTACGAAGAATGCTGAGTCGTCTTTTGCACAACCAATATGTGAATGGTGGTTCGCTGACAGCCTTCGGGTCTTCTGGTTTCGTTTCTGCCATGGCGGTTTTAGATTGTAGCAGAAAAAGGGCGCCTCAATCAGTTTGGTGAGATTAAGCGCGGAGCGCAGAGTTTCGCTTCTCAGAAACTCTGCGGCTTTTTGCCCTTCGCCGCATCTCGTCCTGCATATTGATTAACTTTTGGACGCTTGTAATGTTTAGAACCGCGCAGTGGTGCGTGGTGCGCAAGGCTCCTCGCTACGTGCTGGCAGGCGGCGGAAGTAAGCCCTCACCCGTGCGTCGGCTGACGGACACCCTCTCCCCACGGGAGAGGGTCGGAATCATGTGCGCGCGCACGCGCAAGCAAGTAACGCGGACCTGACTTAAAGGTCCGCGGTTCGTCGAAAGGTCCCCCCAAAAGCCGCATCTCAAAAACCGGGTCTGCGCTACTTCCCGCTTCTCCGCCTCCTAACAGGGGCGAGTTGCGCTACAATGGAGGCCTAGGAGTGAAACATGGCCACGACCGTCATCGTGCGCGATCCGGAGATTCTGGGAGGAATCCCCTGCTTTCGCGGCACGCGTGTTCCCTTTCAAAATCTGCTGGATTACCTTGAAGCTGGTGACACCCTCGACCAGTTCCTCGAGCAATTCCCGACCGTTACCCGTGAAATGGCCATTGAGGCGCTTGAGACCGCCAAGGATTCACTCTTGACGAGGATTGGGTGAAGATCCTGCTGGACGAATGCTTGCCGAGGGACCTCCAGAACCATCTTGTTGGGCATGAATGCCAGACGGTACCCCAGGCCGGTTTGGCCGGCGTAGCTAATGGCGAACTGTTGGCGCTGGCGGAACGATCCGGCTGGCAGGTGCTGTTAACCATGGACCAAGGCATGCCTTATCAACAAAACCTCGCGGGCCGAAGCATCTCTCTGGCCATCATCCGAGCCAAATCGAACCGTCTGCCTGACCTGCTGCCTCACGTGCCCGGCATCTTAGCGGCCCTGCGCTCCCTCAAGCCTGGCGAAGTGATACAAATCGGTTGAGTCTCGCAACCAGCAACGAGTAGCAAAGTACCGCGGACCCCGCCTTCGGGTCCGCTGTTTTTCCATGCCATTCGAGAAAGTCTTGCGGGCCGGGCAAGGCGCAGAGGCGAAAGCGGCGTTTGCGCTACCTTGCCCGGCCCGGCCCGCCGATTCTCTCAGCCCCTTACTCGGAAACAATCCACTCGGACCTATTGCGGCCTACCCGTACAAGTGTCCACCAAGACTCACTGGCCAAAGCTTCATCACGTGAGGGAATTCTTGTGGGCGTATAGCCGCCCACTCAGAGGTTATCTTGCGCAACCGCTCAATTCCCGTTGCCATTGAGCGTGCACAGCGTGCAGGGTTGCCGGCCACGAATCGGGTCTTGTCACCAGGGGTGGCGGGGTCCTCGACCGCAAGCAAAAGCGAGATTCTTCGCTCCGCTCCGCTGCGCTCGGAATGACAGCATGGGAGACGAGTGCACCGATGTCACGCTGAGCAGCGCAACCGATCCGTCCAAAGCATAGGATTTACGCGCCGACGTCCTGGAGATCGCCCCCACACTGTCATGCTGATCCCGCCTTGCGGTCCCGCTACAGCGGGATCGCCCTGCTCTTTCTCGCCGGAAAAGTCCATCCTTGATCCCCGCAGGGGATCCATACAGTAGCCGGGGGCAACGCCCCCGGAAAACGCACCCCCAACCAAGCCCGACCCTGAAAGGGTCGAATTCGGGTGACGTCACACTGGTCTTGCGTCCCGCGGCTCAGGGTGATACGACCCCTCCAGGGTCGGGGAACGAGCGTGGCGCTTTCCGGGGGCGTTGCCCCCGGCTACTATCCTGTGCCCTTGCAGGGCACGAAAAACCTGCCCTTGGGTCTTACCCCGCGGCACCCCGTTTCTGACATCACGGATGGCCGTCCTCGGCTATGCATGCTCAGAATGACAGCATGGGTGACGAGTGCGCGGATGTCACGCTGAGCAGCGCAACCGATCCGTCCAAAGCAAAGGATTTACGCGCCGACGTGTTGGAGATCGCCCCCTCACTGTCATGCTGAGAAGCTGTGAAATAATTGCCTTAGGGCCGGCTTTGCACAGCGCAAGTCATTGAATAATCGTCAGAGACATATGACCTTTCTGAATTATTTAACAGCTTCAGACGCCAGCGCACCATGCGCCGGGGGGGGGAAGTACTGGCAGGGATCACTGGGCGGGGTTGCAGACGCGGGGAAGGGGGTTAGGCAGGAACTCTCTTTCGCCCAGCTCCGGGCGCTTGCGCCGACACTTCGGGCAAACCAGGATGATGCTGGCCACGCGCTCGCCTTCCATTCGTTGCACATGCCACCCTACGTCGATGGCTTCTTCCGCAGCAGGTAGCTTTCGGTCGCAATGCCAGCAGCGGCCTTTGCCCGTCGAACAGATCGCGTGCAGAGCCGCATGGACGTCAAGGTAGGACGATTTACTTGCTTTGACCAGCCTCAAGCTCACCTCCTGCTGTGAAGCACTGCCCCGCAGGGGCACAATATAGTAGCCGGGGGCAACACCCCCGGAAAACGGGGCCAACGCCCTCCGACCCTGAAAGGGTCGCATGAAACCTCACGACCACAGGTAGCGCTCCTCATAAGGTCTCACCCGGCCCGAAGTTTCGCCCCGCAGGGGCACAATATAGTAGCCGGGGGCAACGCCCCCGGAAAACGGGGCCCAACCACCCCCGACCCTGAAAGGGTCGCATAACACCTCACGACCACAGGTAGCGCTCGTCATATTGAACCCGGTATTTGTTCAGCAGCGTGACGAGCTCTTGCTCGAAGGTCAGCTTCTTATGCCTTTCCTTTTGGCTGGCAATGTAGTGCTGCAAGGCTTCCACCTGTGACTGCCCGATCGTGAACGCTCCATACCCGTCTTGCCAGCCAAACGTCCGCAGGGCCGTCCCCTTGGTTTTGATCCATTTCGAGGAACTCTTCTTAATCTCCTCCATCAGGCGGCTCAGAGCCATGTTTTTCGACTGCGAGATCAACAGGTGGACGTGATTGCTAGTTCCTCCGGCGGCAAGACAAACTGAGTCCAGGTTCTTCGCCGTTCCGGCCATGTAGGCGTAGAGTTCGGGTTCCACTTCTGGGGTAATCATCGGGCGCCGGTCCTTCGTCGAGAAGACAACGTGCACCCTCAAGCATACCAGCGTCTGCGCCATGCCCTTCCCTTCTGCCGATGTGACCCTTTCAGGGTCAAGCCACCGGGGTGCCTGCTTTCCGGGGGCGTTGCCCCCGGCTACTTTATGAATCCCCTTCGGGGATTCGCAGACATCGCAACAGGCGCGACGTGAGCGTCAACTGAAACATTGTGAACTACGCCGCGCTTGCGTCGTCTGCCTGGACTCTGAAATCGGACACCATGTTTCGGTCGTCAAGCTGCGTCATTGAAACGTACTTGAGACCGCTAATGCTTCGGTAACTACATTCTACAGTCCTCTTGGGTTGACCTGGTGCAGCCCCCATCACCCTGGTCCAATATTCCTGGTGCGCCTCCAAATACGGTATCGGCCGTTGAAAGCAAAGCCTTTTTCCTTGTGAAGACCCAGGGTCTTCAACGACGGAGCCCCCAATCTCGATCGCAGGTCCGGTGCCGATGTTGACGAGTTGAATATTCAGGAAGCTATCCTGGCGTGCGGTGGAGCGAGCGAAGATTACGGGCTTCGAAAGCCCCTCGCTTTGCTCATTAGCGGCCTTTACCAACTCCCGGCTCGCTTGTGCTTGCTCGTTGCCGACCTTCACCAAGTCTTGGCTCGCTTGTGTTTGCGCCCCCGCAGCTTTCTGCATGCCGACCGTGGCCCTGACGTACTTTATGAGGTAGCAAAGAGTCACGATCTGGACGACCAAGCCGCCGAGCATGACGATATTTTGCGCAATCGGACTTCCCATCTCTCTTCCTCTACGAGCACCCGTTGGAGGTCTCACTGCCTACTGCTTACTGCCTACTGGCCACTTTCCTCCTACGAGCACCCGCTGGTTGAGCCGCAATTCATGCAGCGGTAGCACGAGCCGTTGCGGACCATGATGGCGCCGCAATCGGAGCAGCTTGGCGCGTCGTCGCTGTGGGCGACGCCCGCCAGTCCCGGCTGGCCCATTTCCGCGCCTGCAATCCCGCCCGCCGCCTGGGTGAACTGCGTGGCCAAGCCGGCGGCTTTCTCGACTTCCGTGCCGTTCAGCGAAGCGACGCTGGCATCCTCCTGAGGCTGCGCATCCTTGGGCAGGAACTTGCAGGCCATCCAGCGGAAGATGTAATCCATGATGGACTTCGCATAGTGGATCTTGGGGTTATTGGTCCAGCCGCTGGGCTCGAAGCGCATGTGGCTGAACTTGTCGCAGAGCACCTTGAGCGGCACGCCGTATTGCAGGGCCAGGGAGACGGCGGTGGCGAAAGAATCCATCAGGCCGGAGACGGTGGAGCCCTCCTTGGCCATGGTGATGAAGATCTCGCCCGGCTGGCCGCCCTCGTAGAGGCCCACGGTCAGGTAACCCTCATGCGCGCCCACGGAGAATTTGTGGGTGATGGCGCGGCGTTCGTCAGGCAGCTTGTGGCGGTAGGGTTTGGGCGTGGACGCCACAGGGGCGGGACCGGGGGCTGGGGGCTCGGGGCTGGCGGTCTTTTCCTGAGCTCCTTCTGCTTCGTGTCTTCTGTCTCCTGAATCCTGAATCCTTCCCGCATGCGGGACTGGATCCTGGACTTGGGGCTTCGCATCCGAGGTGTTGAGCGGCTGGGAGCGCTTCGACCCGTCGCGATAGATGGCGATGGACTTCAGGCCCAGGCGCCAGCCCTCGGTGTAAACATTGGCGATTTCTTCCGGCGTCGCTTCCTCCGGCATATTAACTGTTTTTGAAATAGCGCCGGAGAGGAACGGCTGCACGACCGCCATCATGCGCACGTGCCCCATGTAGTGAATGGAACGCTTGCCGTTGGCGGGCTTCAGGGAGCAATCGAAAACCGCCAGGTGCTCCGGCTTGAGGCCTGGAGCGCCCTCGATGGTGCCGTGCTGGTCGATGTAATTCACGATGTCGGCGGCCTGCGGGGGCGTGTAGCCGAGTTTCAACAGCGCTGTGGGAACCATGTTGTTCACTATCTTGATCAGCCCGCCGCCCACCAGCTTCTTGTACTTGACCAGCGCCAAGTCGGGCTCGATGCCGGTGGTGTCGCAATCCATCATGAATCCGATGGTCCCCGTGGGCGCCAGCACCGTCACCTGGGCGTTGCGGTAACCGTACTTCATGCCGCTCGCCAGGCAATCGTCCCAGAGCTTCTTCGCGCTCTCCAACAAGTTCTCGGGAACCTTGTGAGGGTTGATCTTCCCCAGTGCCTGGCGGTGCATCGCGATCACGCCCAGGAAGGGATCTCGGTTCAGCGGGTAGCCGGCGCAGGGACCGAGCTCAGCCGCCATGCGGGAGGATTGGAGGTACGCCTCGCCGTGCATCAAGGCCGTGATAGCAGCGGCGAAGTCGCGGCCAGCGTCCGAGTCATAAGGGAGGCCGCTGGCCATGAGCAGCGCGCCCAGGTTGGCGAAACCCAGTCCCAGGGGGCGGAAGTCATGAGAATTGATGGCAATCTTCTCCCTGGGATAGCTGGCGTTGTCCACGATGATATCCTGCGCGGTAATCATCACGTCCACGGCCTGACGGAAGGCCTCAGGGTCGAACTTGCCATCAGGCGCGAGGAACTTCATCAGGTTCAGCGAGGAGAGGTTGCAGGCGGAGTCGTCCAAAAACATGTACTCGCTACAAGGATTGGAGGCGTTGATGGGGGCCGTGGCCTTCGAGGTGTGCCACTTGTTGATGGTGGTGTGGAACTGCACCCCCGGGTCGCCACATTGCCAGGCCGCTTCCGCAATCTTCGTCATCAGGTCGCGCGCGCGGTAGGTCTTCGCCGGCTCGCCCGTGGAGATCTGGCGCGTGGTCCATTCCTTGTCCTCCACCACCGCCTTCATGAACTCATCGGTCACTCGCACGCTGTTGTTGGCGTTCTGGAAAAAGATGGAGCTGTAGGCTTCGCCGTCGATGGCGCTGTCGTAACCGGCGTCCACCAGCGTCCAGGCCTTGCGCTCTTCCTTGGCTTTACACCCAATGAATTCGACAATATCCGGGTGGTCAATATTCAGGATTACCATCTTGGCCGCGCGGCGCGTCTTGCCGCCCGATTTGATGACCCCCGCAAACGCGTCATAGCCCTTCATAAACGATAGGGGACCGGAGGCCACACCGCCGCCCGACAGTGGCTCCACTGAGGACCTGAGTGGCGAGAGGTTCGTGCCCGTGCCCGAACCCCATTTGAAGAGCATCCCTTCAGTCTTGGCCAGAGTCAGGATGCTATCGAGGTTATCCTGGACGGAGTTAATAAAGCAGGCAGAGCACTGCGGGTGACGATAGGCCTCGGTCTCCTTCTTGACGCCGCCCGTGGCCGCATCCCAGTACCAGCCGCTGCCTTGCGAATTCCGATGGTACTTGTGCCACAGGCCGCAGTTAAACCATACGGGTGAATTGAATGAAGCTTTCTGACGAACCAGGAGGTGAACCAGTTCGTCGTGGAAGTTCTTGGCGTCCTCCTCGGTGCGGAAGTAACTGCCCTCCACCCCCCACTGAGCGATGGTGTCAGCCACGCGGCTGATGAGCTGCCGCACACTCGATTCGCGCTCCGGCGTGCCCAGCTTTCCGTGGAAGTACTTCGAAGCCACGATGTTGGTGGCGGTCTGCGACCAGTCGCTCGGCACTTCCACATTGCGCTGCTCGAAGATCACCAGCCCCTTCTCGTTCTGAATGGACGCCGTCCGCGACTCCCACTCGATCTCATCCAAAGGATGAATGCCGGGCTTGGTGAAAAAGCGCTTCACATTAATGCCCGCTTGGCTTGCGCCCTCCTTCGTCGGAGTCGCGGCTTTTGTTGCCATCGAAACGGCATCCCTCTCTGTCATGTTGGCCTCCTCCTGTAGGAACTGGCGGTTAGTCTCTGAATTGCGGTGAGTCGTGATCCCGATGAGCATCGGGATCGCCCCGCTCCTCTGGCCGCGCCCCTCTCCGAGCGCAACCAGCCCCCGCACTCGACTTGCAGGAATCTAATCCAACCCGTTCGGTTTGTCAAGCCGAAAAACACAACATATGGTGGTTCTCTCTTAAGCACATTCAAAATGTTGTGGAAAACGCTTAGCGCCCGCAAGGGGGATTGATCTCCCGGTAAGCCGGGCCGAAGGGCTTCCAGGGCCGGTGTGAAAACAGTTCTTGCCATGACCCTGAAAAGCGGGCGGATACACCCACCCCCATCTTGGGGGTACCCAGGATTGTCGGGAACTGGGTGCTGCGAAAGGCAGCGTGGTTGAAAGACAGATTTAGCTCGGGAGAGGCGCCTTCAGATTGGATTTGTTGAGGGCTCGGACGAGTTGGCCTTCGACTGCCTCTTTCGAACTCCCGCGCGCAACGGCAATCTCATCAACCAGGAGTTGCCAGGCGCGATCCATCATCTTTTTCTCGCGGAACGAAAGAGGCTTGGCCTGGTTCAGGATGATGAGAGTCTTCAAGACTTCCGCGACCTGTTGAAGCGACCCGCTCCGCATCTTCTCGGAATTCTCCTTGAACCGCCCCTTCCAATCCTGCGGAGACTTACTCTGCCCCTTCTGCAAGTAGTCGACGATGGTGCTTATCTCGCTGGTCCTGGTCACCCGGCGCAGACCTACGTTGACCACGCTGCTGATAGGAACGATCACCCGCATAGTGCCCGAGGTGAGCCGAAGCAGATAAAACATTTCGGGCTGACCAGTTAAATTTCGAGTGGAAATCTGTTCGACGATACCCACACCTTGATTGGGATAGACAACCTTATCCCCTATCTGAAACGGCATAAGTTTCCTCGGTGATGATAAGGGTGAATGAATCCAACTCCTTAGACTAACTCTGCCGCGGTTGAAAGTCAATGGGGGCTCGCACGGGGCGCTGTCAACGGGTCGTGTTGAAGAATGTTTGGGCATCTCCGGTCAATTCATCTCCGCGCCTAACAGGTAAAGTCCCAAGGCCCGGTCGCAATGATCGGGACTCAGGAAGCCGGGGAAGCGACCCAAGAAGCGTCGCAGGTTACGGAAGAAGCCTTCCGCCAAGTTAGTGGTCTTGAGCCGATAACTCCAGGTCTGCAGGCCCGCTTTCAGGAAGGTGACGGAGGCATGGAAGCCTTGCCAGAAAGCGTGCACGAAGTTGGGTTCGGAGCGAGCCCAGCGGCGACAGAAGTGGAGGGCCCAACGCTCAGCCTGCTCGAGGCTATCCGCTTCATAGATCCACCAGAAGTCGCGGCGCAGGTGCCGCTTGTGCAGCCAGTTGTGCTTCTGCAGCAGCCCCTCCAGGGCCTTCAGCCAGTGGCGCAGGCAAGGCTGGAGTTGGGCCTGGGGGTAGACGATCTCCGCCGCTGCTCGTACGCTACCACACCCATCGGCCACGATCAGCGGCACCTCCTCCAGGCCTCGCTGGTAGAGCCGTTGCAACAGTGCCTGGTAGGCCTCCCGATCTTCCTGCTCCGCCACCTGCCAGTCCAGCACCCGAAAGCTTCCTCCGAACTCCACCCCCACGGCCACCAGCAGGGCTCCCGAGCGGGTGCGTCGTCGCGGACTGCGCCGATAGTGCACCCACACCGCGTCTACCACCAGAGCCTCAAATTGCCGCACCGTAAAGCGCTGTTGGCGGCGTCTCTCGATCCGCTCCGCCGCTGCTTCTACCACCCGTCCCACCCAGGCGGTGGAGATCACCAAGCCCAGATGATGGCGCGCCCAACTCACCACCTTGCGATACGACATCCCACCTAAGGTGGAGGCCAAAAGCATCTCCGCCAGGCGGTACTCCCCTCGCTCCGAACGCAGGAAGGGCACCTCCTGCTTGCCCACCACATCCCGGATGCGCGGCAGCCGCAAGCCCTGGATCATCCCCCAGGGGGTCAGCACCAGCTTGCGCATCCGGTACCCCCAACGTCGCAGGCTATTCCCTCCTCGGGCATGCGGAGCCCGCCCCAAACGGCTAGTTTGCTCCGCCCGTGCCAATTCCTCAATCCTCCGCTTCACCTCCTCTAACACCGTTCCTCGCAACTGCTCCCAAGCTTGCGCGACCAAGCCGGAGAGTGCTACCTTTTCTATGTTCATCGGGTATCTCCTTTCTGCTGCCTCAACAGCAGGTTTTTTCGACCTGGAGATACCCTTTTCTCTTTTCAACCCATTTTCAGCACGAAATGTTACAGCCTCCTCGCACGGGAGCTCGCACGGGTGGCGTCCCAACTACAATGTAGGGCCGCCTCTCCCGCAAGGCGGGACGGGACGGCCTAGGCCGGGGCAAGCCCCGCCCCTACGGCGCATATTACGACACTACCGCTCGCACAGGAGATGCGGCTTCCGCCGCACGCCAACATCAAGATGCGAAGTGGAAAGCATTGTATACTAAGGGTGGAGGTTTCCAGGGCTGATTCCATATGTTGCAGAGGTTTCTAGTCGGTAGCGCCGTGGTGTTGATTTTAATTGCCAGCCAGATTTTCTGGGTTCGGCAAATGCGAAGGTGGGGAACATCCCTAATCCCAAGCGCCACCTGGCGCCGTCGCCTTAGCATCGCGGGCTTGGTGTGTTACCTTCTGTTGTTCGCCTATAACTTCCTTGGTGGCCAACGAAGCGCCGAAGCCACACATCTCACTTTACGCGCCGCTCTGCTCCAAGCGCCGTTCGGTTGGTGGATTATTTGCTCCCTAGCGGGTTTCCTTATCGCGATCCCTTTAGGGCTGGCGGACCGGATGGCCAGCGCCGCCCGTTGGGTTTACCAGAAGGTCGTCCAAGCCGGCCGCGCCATCCCGCTGCCAAGTCCTGTGTCACTTGCGCGCCGTCGTTTCCTTGAGAAAACGGCCCTGGCGATGACCACGGCCCCGTTCGTTGCGGGCGCTTACGGGATGTTCTATGAGCGTCTCAACCTCGAAGTCTCTCATCGGCGAATCAAGATACCTCGGCTCCCCAGTGTCTTCGAGGGTTTCCGGATCGCCCAGCTTTCGGATATCCACATCGGTCCGTTCATGACCGCCGAAGAGATTCGACGCTACGTCGGCATCGCCAACGCGCTCAAGCCAGAACTGGTCGCGCTCACGGGCGACTTTGTTACCTGGGATCCCTCCACTCAATCCGCTGTGGTCGAAGCGCTGGCGGGGGTCAAGGCCCCCTTCGGGGTTTATGGCTGCCTCGGCAATCACGAGATGTGGGCGAAGGTGGAGGATTCCATCACTCGCCTTTTCGCGAGCCGAGGCATTCGCATCCTGCGGGGCGAGCGGGCTCTGATAAGGTCCGGGGGTGATGTCATCAACTTGCTCGGAGTGGACTACCAGACGCGCTCCCCAATGGGACCACGGGGCCAGCGCTTGGTGCGAGAGTACCTTCAGGGTGTGGACCGCCTGATGGCGCCCGGCAGGGCTAACATTCTGCTCAGCCACAACCCCAACACTTTCGACCGCGCGGCCGAGCTGGGGATTGACCTCAGCCTTGCCGGACACACCCACGGTGGTCAGGTGACGCTCGAGTTTGTCCATCCGGACCTCTCCCCCAGCCGCCTCATTACTCCCTACGTCAGAGGATGGTTTGAGAAAGCGAGCAGCCAGCTCTACGTCAATCGGGGCATCGGAACCATCGGTGTCCCTATCCGATTCGGCGCCCCCCCCGAAATCACCGTTTACGAATTGGTCCGCTCGTAGGAGAACCCCTTGCTAAGGCCAGCCGAGGCGGGGCCTGCCACGGCGGGTGATGGGGGAGTAGGACTCGCCATGGCCTGCCGAATTTCGCACGGAACGTCCCCCAATCATGCTTCGTAATTCTTTCTTGGAGCGGATGCGGGGCACTGCGCTGGCACCCCAGGGTCGCGTCAAAGTCGCGGAAAAAGCGGCTCTGCCGCCTGCTGTGCGGAAAGCCTCTGGCTTTCCGGCGCAGACAGCCTCCCTTCTTCACCTCGGCTCGGCTGGAAGGCTCAGCCTTCCAGCCGAGCCGAGGGGGTTACTCAGGGCGGAAGCTCTCGGAAAGGCGAAGCCATTCCGCACAGCAGGCGGCAGAGCCGCTTTGGGATGTTACCTTTCGGGGACTTTGACCCGACTTTGGCTGGGCACCCCGCTCTGCGTTGACTGAAATCTGGTCACGGCCTATGATGTACACGCTGCACTGGAGGTAAGATGGATAAACCCATGGCACGGCTTTCCCTTTTGCTCGTGGTTCTCCCGCTGTTGGTGATCGCCGGCTGCAATACGGAGAATTGGGATGCCGGCCCACCGCAAACGGAATCGCAGACAGTCAAGCTGGGTGATGCCAAGTCGGCCCGAGTCGAGATCGACATGTCCGCAGGTGAGTTGAGCGTCGGCTCTGGCGCAAAGGAGCTGCTCGAGGCTGACTTCTCATACGGCAGCCCTTCATCAAGACCTGAGGTGGAATACAACGTGAGCGGAGGTCAGGGCCGGCTCACCATCCGGCAGCGAGGCTCAGTTCACGGTCGCGGAAGTGGTCACAACAATTGGGATTTGCACCTCAGCAATAAGGTGCCCTTGGAACTGAAAGTGGACCAGGGTGCAGGCCGCGCCAGGCTCACTCTGGGAGGCCTCTCACTCAGCAGGCTGGACGTCGACCTTGGGGCGGGGGAAACCATCGTGGATTTGACCGGCGATTGGAAGAATGACCTCACCGCCAACATCGATGGCGGGGTAGGCAGAGCTACCGTCCGGCTTCCCAGCGACGTTGGCGTGCGTGCCACCGCACACGGCGGCATCGGCGCAATCAAGGTCCTCGGCGGCATGATAAAAGTTGGTGACGCCTATGTCAACGAGGTCTACGGAAAGTCGCCTATCACGGTTGAGGTGAAAGTCGAGGGCGGTGTCGGCGAAATCAACTTGGAACTCGGCGGCGCCCCGCCCTCCGTCTAGCAGGATGCTGAAAAGCCTCTGTGAACGTTGTCATTCCGATCCCGCCCTGCGGGAGAGGAATCTCGCTCTGGAAACCCCGATCTGATCGGGGCGAGATTCCTCGTCGTCCCGCAGGGCGGGACTCCTCGGAATGACAGGCGAGGCGGGTTTTTCAGCATCCTGCTAAAGAACCGACCGCCGTCGCGTGCCACGTGTAGTTTGCCCCGGCGTGCCTTCTATTTCGCGCCGCCAAGGTTGTGCATCGTCAGTGGGCCGTCGTCCGTAGTCAGTTAAGAAATGGCGCTAGAGGCTGGGGTCTTTCCCCATCTACCGCCTGCCACCTACCACCTGCTGGTTGAAGATTCCAAACCTCGAGGTGAAGTCATGAAGGTTGTCGACCCGGTATGCAAGATGACGATTGATTCCGAGAAGGCTGCTGCCACCAGCGAACATAAAGGGCAGACCCTATATTTCTGCGCCAAGGGCTGCAAGGCGAAGTTCGATCAGGAACCGGAGAAGTACCTTGGGAAATAACTTCCTTGGGTTCTTTCACTTTGCCGAGCCCCGGAATGTGTCGCAATATTTTGCCGTGAATTCCCGGCCGAGCTTCAATTGGTTTTCAACCTGAGGATCGTAAGGCGCGAGCAAATACCCGTCCGACGTTTCCGTAGCGAAGAGCGCATGGTCCTCCTTGACTCTCGGTCGGACCAGCGTCTCCTTGGGCACGATAATCCCTGTGGACGTCCCCACCGCCCCCAGCCTCAGTTCCACAGCCTGCCTCCTTTGGCATAAGGATTATGATGCGTTTTGTCGGGGGGGCAGGTAGCGGTGGCACCAGCTTTTCGCCTCCGTTGTCGGCAGATTGCAAATGGAGTATAGTCGGCAGGGTACTACGGTAGCTAAGAGGAGGTAGGTTCGTCCATGAGTCGAAACCTCGAACTCACTAATGAGCCTGGTCAACGCCGCGACCTCCTTCGTCGCTTCTCAAACCCTTGGGTAGGCCTATTGACCGCGATATCCAGTGTAGTGGCCGTGCCCTTGGCAGTATATTTGTATTTCGCAGGCGCCAGGACTCGCAGGCTCACGTACTTTGTGAGTCCGGTGAAGACTATTGTCGTAAAGGGCGGGGAGGCCTCGACCTTGCGGGTGCTGCATGGGGACCAAGATATAAAAGGGGATGTCACGGCGGCCCAGGTTGCTATCTGGAACGACGGCACAGAGTCTATCCGGCCTGAGAACGTTCTAAGTCCCGTTTGCATACTCCTGCACCCATCCGTAACCATTTTGGAGGCGAAGGTCCGCAAAGTGAGCAGGGGAGTAATTGGTGCAGCGGTCGACGCCTCGCGCCTCGCGGACGGTGTTGTTCCGGTTACCTGGAAGATTCTTGAACACAATGATGGTGCGATCATTCAGTTGATCTTCGCGGGCTCGACTGAAACCGACGTAACGGTTGACGGCACGGTTGAGGGACAACCAACGGTCTTACATGTCAAGCCATCGCATAAGATCCTTTCACCCGCCGAGCAGTTGGCTCTTGACCGCGGGCAAGCCCTAGTGTTGGCCGGGCCAGCGGCGTTTGGGGTTTTGCTTGTGCTTGTGTGGTTGCTCGTGCGGCGGACTTATACGGGAAGCCTCACGGGGAACGGACCGGACAGGCTCGTCAAGATCCTGATGTGGGTGAGCTTGGTAATGCTGTGCATAAGTCTGTTGCTAGCGTGGCGAGAACTACGCCAACCCGGGCCGCCATTCGGCTTTTGACCGTCTACAGGGCAAACTTTGTGCTGTGAGCTTCGATCGCCTTAAATAACGGAGGTAGTCGGGCGGAATGAGCTGTGGGTCATCCGCAGCGCGCCTGCCAGGCGGGTGCGAGTGCCGAGCGCCGCTGCAATGACTCACTAGCCGCTGTTTTTTTCCTGCCTCCTGCTTACTGCCTTCTGTCTTTGACGTTAAGTGACAACCACCTTCAGCGTTTGCTGCCCGGTGGCACCATCGGGGAAAATGTCTCGTGGTTCCCAATCTTCCACCTTGCCTCTGCCATCGATGGCGCGGACCCGAACCTTGTAGGCGGCAGGCTGAGGGTTGACCCAGAGATACTTCCAAAAACTCCAGGTAATTGGAGAGGGATTGCTGAAGAGGTTGGTTTTCTCCCAGGTCTTCTCATCGTCGAAGCTGATTTCCACCGCCTTGACGCCATCCAGATTGCCAATCGCGTAGCCGGTCAGCTCGAAGCTTTTTCCCGAGATTTTGGCGCCGTCCCTCAGGTCCGTGAATCGCGCGTGCGCCCGGCGTTCGCACTCGTCCGACCAGCCTTTGGACTCCCAGTAACCGAGGTAGGTTTTATCAACGAACTGGATGCGGGTGATCCACTTTGGCTGCTTCATTCCGAACTTGCCGGGGATGAAGATGCGAACCGGGTAGCCGTGGTCGGGTGGCAAGTCGGAATCGTTCATCTGATAGGCGAGGAAATTCTCAGGGTTCCAAATCCGGGCGGTGGGATGACCGGTGGAAAACCCGTCAGCCGCGTAAATGACCACGTTCGCGGCTTGCTGGGTGGGTTGCGCGCGCTCGAGCAACGGCTTGAGGGCAGTACCCGTCCATTTCGCGTTACCGAGGTAGTTCCCGCCGATGGGGTTCGAAATGCATTCCAGCGTCAGCGTCTTTTCGATTCTTGGGAGCTTCAACAGCTCATCGTAAGTCAAGGTGAAAGAGTTGGCGACGAGGCCGTCGACTTTTAGCCGCCACTTGGAGACGTCGAGATACGGCGTCGTGCCTTTGGAGGTCACATAAAAGTCATCGTTCGGAGTGATGGCCACCAGCGCAGCCTGCTCGCCGAAACGCTTGTATGCCTTGACGGAAGCACCCCTGGGAGCGCGAAGGCTGTTCATGTAGCGGGAGACGAAACCGTACTCCAGCAGGCCGACGCCGCCCGCTACCGCGCCAATGATGAAAGTCCTGCGTTCCATGTCCTTTCCCTTTAGATGGAACAGACACCCGCAAAGACACAGCGAGAAACAAGGAAAGCAGAAATTAGAAGGCAGAAATTGGAAACTGGAAGATCGAAAATGGGCCGCGATACACGTTTCCAGTTTCGAGTTTCTATTCTCCGGTTTCTAGTTCGCGCGAGCCGGATTACGTTTCTCCGATGAAGGGCGAGGAAAGATAATGGTTCACCTACGTGTGCAGCGCCGACGGCAATTCTGTGTGCGCTGCAATTAACTCATGTAGAATTAGGATTGCGAGGATAAGAGAGGTGGCAAGTCCAGCGCATACGGAACGGGCTAATTGAAAGGAAAGAAATGAACGGCGGCAAGTGGCGACGGTCAGGCAAGAGACTCGGGGCGTCAATGATCTTGGCGCTTCTTTTCCTGGCGCCGGGCATGGCTTGGGGTGTCGAGAGCCTGAAGTCCAAGCCGGGCTTCAACCTTTTTAAGATGCAGCAGGACGTCCAGTTGGGGGAGGAGAGTGCTGAGCAGATTGATAAGGAGCTTCCCCTTGTAACGGACCCACAGGTGCTACGCTATATCAACGATCTGGGACGGCGGCTGGCTTCATTGGCACCCCATAACAATTCAGAATACGCCTGGACATTTAAAGTCATAAATAGTTCTGACATCAATGCCTTTGCCTTGCCGGGCGGGTACATTTACGTGAACCGCGGCGCCATCGTGGCGGCCGAGAATGAGGCGCAGATTGCGGGGGTGATGGCACACGAGAGCGGGCACGTGGTGATGCGCCACGGGACGCATGAGGTCTCACAGGCGTTGCTGGCCCAGGTACCGCTGGTGATCCTGGAAGGAATTCTTGGCCAGACGGGGAGTTTAACTGCCCAGTTGACGGAGATGGGCCTGAGCTTAGGCTTGAACTCGATTCTGCTGAAGAACTCACGCAGCGCCGAATCAGAGGCTGACGAAGTGGGGGCGTACATCCTCTACCAGGCAGGTTACGATCCTCACGCCATGGCCCAGTTCTTTGAGATCGTCGCGAAGAAGTACCCGCAGAAAACAATTCAGTTCTTCGCCGATCATCCTGTTCCCGAAAACCGCATCAAGGCCGTGGACAGCGAAATCCCCCTGCTCGGGCCTGCCAAGGAATGGAAGACCGACAGCCCGGAATTTGAGGCCACGAAGGAGCGCCTCCTGAGTCTCCCGGCCCCACCCAAGGCAACACCTGCGCCACCCGCTTCTGCCGGTTCCTCTGGTCCTCCTCCTGTGCCTTCGAGCCGGTTAATCAAGTTTGAGGGCAAGGGATTTTCAATTGATTACCCTGACAACTGGCAGATGCAGCAGAACGAAGATGCCGTCGCTCTCATCCCGCCCGGGGGAATCGTGGAGGTCGCAGAATCCGGTTCGGCCCAGGCTTATGGCACTTCTATTAGTCGATTCCAACCCCAAAGTTCCCGGCAGGGTAATTGGGGATTGATCGATGCTACGCAGGAATTGCTGGATACGATGCGCCTGTCGAACCCCAACCTGCGGGTGATTAAGCAAGGTGGCATGAAACTCGAGGGGCGTGCGGCCCTTTCTACCTTGCTTGAAACCGACTCGCCGCTTCAAGGTCAGAAAGAGCGAGACCTGCTGGTCACAACGCGCCAGAGTAACTCCCTGTTTTCGCTCATTTTTATTGCCCCCGAGTCGCTATTTGACGCCTACAAGCCGACCTTCGACGCCATGCTGCAAAGCCTCGAACTTCACTAGAGCAGGTGTCAGGCGCCGGGTTTCAGGTGTCAGGGGCTCAACCAGGACTCAGGAGTCAGGATTCAGGACACAAATCTTAGACGGGTGCCGACATCAGAAATGGAGGTGGTGCTATGAATCCGCAAAAGCCTAATCGTCGGGAGTTTTTGGGCAAAGCGACGCTGGGAATTGCCGCAACAACTGTAGGCGTTCCACTGCTGGAGCAAGCGGTGTCAGCTCCGCTGCCCGCCGCTGGGGCAGGCGAGATGCCTTACCGCACGCTGGGACGCAGTGGCGAGAAGGTGTCGCTTGTGGGCCTGGGCGGTTACCATATTGGCGCCCAAAAAGACGAAGCGGAGAGCATTCGCATCATTCGAACCGCCGTCGATAAGGGTATCAATTTTCTTGATAATTGTTGGGACTATAACCACGGCGAAAGCGAAGTGCGCATGGGTAAGGCCTTGCGGGATGGTTACCGGAAGAGAGTTTTCCTGATGACCAAGGTTGACGGCCAGGTGAAGGATGTGGCTGCAAGGCAAATTGACGAATCGCTCCGCCGACTGCAAACGGACGCGATCGACCTCCTCCAGTTCCATGAAGTCATTCGCCCCGCTGACCCCGACCGCATTTTCGGTCCCAACGGGTCCTTCGAAGCGGCTTTGGAAGCGAAAAAAGCTGGCAAGCTCCGCTACATCGGCTTCACGGGGCATAAGGACCCGGACATTCATTTGAAGATGTTGGATGCCGCCTTCAAAGCGCGGGTTTACCTTCGATGCCGTACAGATGCCTTTGAACGTTATGGATGCCCACTTCAAGAGCTTTGGCAAGAAGGTGCTTCCCGTTCTGTCCAAGCACGGGATCGGCGTGCTGGGAATGAAGCCCATGGGCGACGGATTCATCCTGCGGAGCAACACGGTGACGCCGGTGGAGTGCCTGCACTACGCCATGAATTTGCCCACCTCGGTTGTCATCACGGGCTGCGACAGCCTGCAAATCCTCGATCAGGCGCTGGAAGCAGCACGAACCTTCAGGCCTCTCGGGGAAAAACAGGTCGCCGCAATTTTGGCCAAGACTGCGCCAGTTGCGGCACAGGGTGAGTTCGAGCCGTTTAAGACGACAACCCACTTCGATGGGACAGCCCACAATCCACAATGGCTGGGTTAGTCAGTAGTCAGTGGTCAGTGGTCAGTTGTCAGTGGTAAGCTGTGGGTGGTCAGTTGTCCCGCCAGGACGGGTTCACGCCCTGGGCCGCGCAGGGCGGGATCGGTCCTCTGGGCCTGCAATTTGAACTCGCTTCTGTTTTCGAGTTTCCATTTTCCAGTTTCCACTTTCCCGCCTCAAAAGGGAATTTCTTGCTCGCTCTGGACTTCCAACCCCCCGGGCGTGATGGCGTAGATCGTTTGGTGGCGTGGGGGCTTTCGCCGGTGGGCCTCTTCGCGAGTATATTCCTCTTCTCTTAGGTAGCGGATCACCACTCGATCCTTCTCGAACTCGATCTTGCCATCGTACACGTCGTGGGCTTCCCACAAGGACTTCAGGTTCTGACCATCGAAGGAATAAAAGATGGCGGTCAACCGGGGTTGGCTCTTGCCCGGTCGGAAACCATAAATAAAGAACCGCAGCGCGTCTCCCTCCGGCTCCTGTAGGAACGCATAATGGAGGTCGGTGCGCGGCACAAAGTTCGTGACCGTAACGAGGCGGCTGTGGCCCAGCCGGCTGGAAAAGATTGCGACCACGTTCAAGCGGTCATAGTCACTCCAGCCCAGAGTATATCCTGCGCCAATCACCACCTGGCCCTTCCACGGTTGGGCGAAGGCCGCAGGCTCTCCAAAGAGGGGGTAATGGAGCTCGGAGAAGGCCATTTCCAGTTGGCGTCGCACCTCCACATCGGAAGGCGTGCGATCGGCCATCCACTCCTGGAGATGATCGAGCACCAGCTTCTGGATTTCGTCCGTGATGGGCGCGGAGTCATCGAGCATCACGCCGTAGAGTTGTTGAGCTAAGTAGTTCACGTGGCCCGGCAGATCTGCTGGGGGCGGGGGAGGCGTCTTTTTCTTGCCTTCAGCCGCAACACTCACAAGAATGCTGAGCGCCACGGCAAAAAGCAATAAGGCGTACCCTGCCCACCTTGAAAGTGGTTTGAATCCTAATCGTTTCTGGTTCAAGCGAAACACCTCCGCCGTCCTATCCGAGAGCCACGGTTCACGTCTGAAGCCTGTGAGGCCTAGGGAATCCGGAACTAACCCCGCCTTAATGCGAATCTGCTAGCCAAGAGGATTGGCCAGGCAGACCTTCAAGCAAGCGGTTCGCTCCAGATATTCAAACGCCTCAAGACTCTCCTCCAATGGAAACACTTTCGAGAGCAGAGGTTGCACCCTGACCTGCCCCCGCTGAAGCAAGTCCAGGGCGGCAGAAAAGTTCCCGCAGCGCGAGCCGAGGAGCGTGATCTCGTCCACCACGAGCTTGGTGGCATCAAAGGGCGCGGGGTCATGGAAGGTTGATTTCATCACCACTGTACCTCGCGGCTCAACCAGGCGGAAAGCTTCTGCGAGGCCGCGTGGCGAGCCGGTGGCTTCCACAACCACTGGAACGCTGGCCGCCTGCAACTCACTCTTGCTGTCGGTCATCACCCTGACGCCCCAAGGCCGCGCCAAGTCGAGTTTCCAACCATGCTTGCCCACGAGGATGACCTGGGCTCCAGCGCTTTTCAAGACTTGGGCTACCAGGAGACCCAACCGGCCGTCCCCAAGAACCACCACGCTCGTGCCGGGCTCGAGGCGCATCTGCTCAAGAACCTCGGCGGCGGCGGCCAGAGGCTCGACAAAGACTGCCGCCTCATCCGGAATGGTGGCGGGAACTCTGTGGAGATTCCGCAACGGCAGCCCCACGTACTCGGCAAAGCAGCCGGCACGGCTCACGATTCCCATAACTGTGCGGTGAGGGCAGTGGCGGGTCAAGCCGCGGAAACACCACGAGCATTCACCACATGCGATGTTGATTTCGCCCACCACGCGCTCGCCGATCCACGCTGAGTCAGCGCATTCCACCACTCGCCCGACGAACTCATGACCCATTACACCCCGGAAGGCGGAGTAGCCTTTCAGGATTTCTCTATCCGTCCCGCAGATTCCCGCCAGCGTGACCCGAATTAGCGCCTCGCCAGATTTGGGGATAGGCTTGTCGATATCACGCAGGGCCAGTTTTCCATCAAAGACGAGGGCTCGCATAACAATATCATTTGGCTTTGGAGTGCGGCAGCTTGCTGCCGCTTTTCCCGCACGGCGGGACCAGCATGCTGGCCGCCGGACTTGCCCATTCTGCTCCTGAGAGGCGCGCGAGCAAGCTCGCGGCGAAAAGAGCGGCGGCAAGCCGCCGCACTCCAAAGACTGTCTACTCAATCGCCTCCAAGGCTCGGATAAGCTCTTCGTCCTGTTCTTCAAACACGGTTCGCAGGTCAAGGAGCAGGGCATCCTGTTCAACTCGGGCGATAACAGGGGGCGAATTCTGCCGCAAGAATCTTTCGAGCTCCTGGGCACTATGGCGTGAATGCGTCACCGCCAGCAAGGCTGTGGGAAGCGCCTGCGCGGGAGTTGAGCCTCCGCCAATCAGCGAATCGCCATCCTGGACTCGAGCCGAGAATTGCGGGTGGGCCGAAATCCTTTCCGCAAGGCACGCGGCACGCTGGTGGATTGCTTGCCTGGAAAGCTGGATCATCCGCAGAGCCGGGATAGCCTGGGTTTTTCCCTGGAGGTAAAGAGAAATGGTGGCTTCCAGGGCCGCAATGGTGAGTTTGTCAACGCGCAGGGCGCGGAAGAGCGGGTTCTTGCGGATTCGTTCCAGTGGCTCGCGCCTACCGGCCAGGATTCCGGCCTGTGGGCCACCGAGCAGCTTGTCCCCGCTGAACGTGATCACGTCCACACCAGCACTCAGGCTGGCGCTTGCGGTCGGCTCATCCCGGATGCCATGAGGCGAAAGGTCAACCAGGCATCCGCTGCCAAGATCCTCCATGGAGATCAGGTTATGGCGTTGCGCGAGCTCCACGAACTCTAGCAGAGAAGGACGCTCCGTAAAGCCCAAAATGCGAAAATTGCTGGGGTGGACGCGCAGAAGCACGCGGGTTCGTTCACTAATTGCCGCCGCGTAATCGCCGATGCGGGTGCGGTTTGTGGTTCCCACCTCGCGAAGGATGGCGCCGCTCTTGGCGCACACGTCGGGGATGCGAAAGGACCCGCCTATCTCAATGAGCTCACCCCGCGAGACAACAACCTCCGCCCCCTCGGCCAGGGTGTTCAAAGCCAGGAGCACGGCGGCGGCGTTGTTGTTCACCAGCAGCGTCTTTTCCGCACCGAGAAGCTGGCAAAAGAGCCGGTCCGTGTGCGTGTCCCGCTTGCCCCGCGCCCCGCGGTCCAGGTCGTATTCCAGGTTGGAATAGCAGGTGGAAACTTCCGCAAGATGCTCCAGCGCTTCGCGCGCCAGAGGGGCGCGGCCCAGATTGGTGTGCAAGACCACTCCTGAGGCATTGATGACGGCTCTCAGAGAGAAGCGGGTGGCAGCTTCGGCCTCGATGACAATCTCCTGTTCCAGCGCCTCGAGGGAAACGCTTGAAAGACTGCCCTCAACGATCCGATCGCGGAGACGCCGGAGGACCCGGCGCGTGCACTCCACCACCAGACGGCGGCCCGCGTGCGCCTGGAGATCTTTCAGGGCCGTTCGGCCCAGCAACTCGTTCACAGCCGGGATCTGGCGGAGCAGCCCGGTTGTCGCTGGCTCGGCATCACCCTCGGAGTGTACCATTGCCTTCTAAATCCCAGCGTCATTTGAACATAGTTGCGCGGGAGCGTCAACTTTCCGATTGACTGGCCTAACTTCAGCATGGGTATAATTTGGACTTGCGGGACATGCATGAGGTACCTCTGTGACTATCGATGAGGAACTGAGCAAACTCGAAGACGACCTTCGCCGCCTCAAAATTGAGTACGAGGTGTACCTCAACGGGAACTCCGACCGCCCCCCGCGCGATCGAGTCTATCGCGTTGAAAACTTCATCAAGCGTTACACCGGCGATCAGTCCAACCTGAACTTCGGCCAGCGTTACAAACTCAACAGCTTGGCGCAGAAATATGCCGTTCAGAACCAGCTCTGGAAAAGAAGATTGATGGAGAAGGAAGAAGGGCGCGGCCAGTTCGCGCAACAGCGGCGCGAGCTCGAAGCGTTGACTGCTGCGAACACGGTCCGCGTAGTTTTCTCGGACCCGGAAGGAGAGCCGGAGAAGGTTGACCGGATCTTCAAAGCCATGATCAGCGCCCAGCGTAAGGTAGGTCAGAAAGGGGAGAACGTTGACCCAGCGAAATTCCAGAAATACATTCGCGACAAGACCAAGCAAATCAAGGCTTCGCTCGGCTGCGACAAAGTGCAGTTTTCCGTAAGCGTCGAAAACGGCAAGGTGAAATTCAAGGCGGTCAAAGCATAGCAGGAACTTCTAAGGAACACTCATGCGAAAAGTCTCGCGGGCGCTGATCAGCGTTAGTGACAAAGCTGGAGTCGTCGATTTCGCGGCCGGCTTGGTTGAATTGGGGGTCGAGATATTATCCACGGGCGGCACGGCCAGGCTGCTCCGTGAGAGCGGCCTCAAGGTTCGGGACGTCTCGGAGGTGACCGGCTTCCCGGAAATGCTCGATGGGCGAGTGAAAACGCTCCATCCCAAGGTCCATGGCGGCATCCTTGCTATTCGTTCCAATCCCGAACACCAGAAACAGGTTGCGGAGCATGGAATCCAATTCATTGACCTTGTGGCAGTGAACCTCTATCCCTTCGAGAAAACGGCGGCGAAACCGGGGGTGACACTCGCAGAGCTTATCGAGAATATTGATATTGGCGGCCCTTCCATGATCCGGTCGGCGGCCAAGAACTTCCAGGACGTCACCGTGGTGGTGGATTCAGCCGATTTCTCGATGGTGCTTGGGGAACTGCGCGGGAACAGGGGAAGCATTTCACGGGAGACCCGCGCCCGCCTGGCACGCAAAGCCTTCGCCACCACGGCAGCTTACGACGGGGCCATTTCCACCACCCTGCAGCGCTGGGCGGATGGCGCCGCCCTGCCGGAGCGTCTCCACTTGAACTATCGCAAGACGTTGGAGTTGCGCTACGGCGAGAACCCTCACCAGCGGGCGGCGCTTTATGTGGACCCTGCGGCAGGAGGGCGCGGCCTGGCCTCAGCGCGCCAATTGCAGGGGAAGGAGCTTTCTTTCAATAACCTCGTGGACCTGGAGGCGGCCTGGCGGCTGGTGCGGGAGTTTGGCGAGCCGACTACCGTCATCATCAAGCATACGAATCCCTGCGGCGTCGGCTCCGCAGCAACCCTTGCGGAGAGCTACCAGCGCGCGCTGGAGGTGGACCCGGTCTCTGCTTTTGGGTCCGTCATCGCTCTTAATCGCCCCATGGATGCAGAAACCGCAGAGGCAATGTCCAAGTTGTTTGTCGAAGCCATCGTGGCCCCAGGATACGAGCCCGCCGCCTTGGAACGCCTGGCGGAAAAGAAGAACCTCCGCTTGTTGCACATGTTGATGGCCGCAGGTGAAGAGGAGGGATTGCAGCTCAAAGCCATCGGGGGAGGATTGCTGGTCCAATCGCCAGACACCTTAGGCGCCTGCCCCCAGGACTGGAAATGCGTCACGGAGCGTCAACCTACCGAAAGCGAAATGCGAGGTCTGATCTTCGCTTGGCGTATAGTGAAGCATGTGAAATCGAATGCCATCGTTTATGCGCGTGAGGGAGTGCTGGTGGGCGTCGGCGCCGGCCAGATGAGCCGCGTGGACTCCGTAAGGCTGGGCGCCACCAAGGCGCGCGAGCTGAAACACTCCCTGGAAGGAACCGTGGTTGCCTCGGACGCTTTCTTCCCCTTCCCGGATGGGGTGGAAGAGGCGGCGCAGGCTGGCGCTTCCGCCTTTGTGCAGCCGGGGGGGTCGGTTCGGGATAAGGAAGTGATTGAGGCAGCGAATCGATTGGGACTGGCCATGATGTTCACCAGCGTACGGCACTTTCGGCACTAGAAAAACGAGCCTTCAGCCGTCAGCTTTCAGCTATCAGCAGACTTATTAACAGTCAATAGTGAATTGTGAATTGTGAACTGCGGAGGCAGAGTTCGCGTTGCGCACGGCGACCCGGCACTCTGAACGCTACGCTCCTTCAATTCATAATTTACTATTCACCATTCAGAATTGGTTTAAGCCCCTCCCCCTTTTTTTTCAAGACCTGAAAGCTGATGGCTGATAGCTGATGGCTGTCTAAGACTTCGGAGCGTAATAGCCTTCGCGGGCGACGACGCGGTATTTGACGACTTTCCCCTTCGGGCCGACGATCCGCAAGGGGTTACCCTGGTCATCCACCAGGTCAACCTTCAATTTGTGGAACTTCCCGTCCTTCGCAGGGTTGGTGGGAACGAAACCCAAGCCATATTGCAGGCGAAGTTGCCCAGAGATCTGCTCGAAAATTCCCGGCAGTTCGCCTTCGAAGCGGGGAAAGTAAGCCTGACCACCTGAATACTTGGCCATAGTCTCCAGCGCGTTGCGTGCCTGCAAGGCGTCGATACCCTCTCCACGGGGAGAACGCACCGTCATAAACTCCAGGATACTGACCGGGTAAATCGCGGTGTCAGAGGCTTTCACAATCTTCAATATCTCATCGTAGGTAAGCTTGCTGAACGTATCGAAGCCGGTACAGATGAGGAGGATGGCCTTTCTCCCCTTAATGTCTTTCATGCGGTCCAGCGTGAAGGAAAGAGCATCGTACACGCAGATCTCGCTGAAGCCGGGGATTCGCAACGTATCCAGCGCCCCGCGCACCTCACTGCGGTCCTGTGTGAAGTCCGTCAGGATCTGCGGCTTCATGTCGAATGAGACCACCGCAGTCCAGTCCTTTGGCTGAATGAACTGGAGATAGTTGTAAGAGTATCTCAGGGCCAGATAAAGAAAGGCCCAATACCTATTGCTGAATTCAATCACCATGCAAGTGGTCATAGGGGCTTGAGCAGTGCCGAAGTTGGAAACGGTCTGTGGAACGCCATCGTCGAAGAGCTTGAAATTCTTGCGGGAAAGATTGGAGAGGGGATTACCGTCTTTATCGAGAACCATCACATCCACGTTCACGAGATTGGTCGTGGTCGACAGGGTGAAAATCTCATTGGGATTGATGCGCTCCGGCTTCTTTTCAGTTTCCGGCGGCGCAGGTTGGGTTTTCTTGGGAGCCAGGACGGTCGGGCCAACCTCAGGGTTAGGCCCCGTCGATGGCTGCTGACCATCATTGGATTGGGCGTACCAGTCCGAGGCGGAACTGGTGAACAACAGCAGACCAGCCAACACCAGAATCGCTTGTCGCAAATAACGCCTTCTCATTGCGCATCACCCCCCGGTCCGCAGGGACCATCCAAATCTTATGATGCCACTCACTCCCCTCTCGGTCAACCGGAGTGAGAGGCTGGCTCCTCGAAAAGCGCGGGACCCCAGAAACTGCGGCACGCTGGGAGTTTCGCCAGGACTCGAGTGGGTGGAAAGGGCAAGAAGAATGCGCGGCACTTGGTGTTGCATGCCCGGGGTCAAGAGGGTTTGCAGCCCAGTACCTTTGTACTGTTGCAGAGCACATTCAGTTGGGTTATAACCATAGCGAAAGATGTGAGAGGAGGAGATTAGCGGATTCAACCAACTGCTTGAAAAACCGGATGGAGTGACAAAATGTCGGGCGTCCTAGCCTGCTCAGAAATGTATTGACTTTTGAGAAATAAGGGCATAGGCTTCCCCCCATGCTGGTTCTATATGAGCCGGCAAACGTGTTTCTTTGGGGAGAGCCTATATGAAGAACCTGGTTTTGACGTTCCTTCTTGCATTGCTGGTGGTTTTGACAAGCGTCTCCATCCGGCGGATGGTGGGTGGAACTCCGACCTTCGCAGGACAGAAGCCGGCGCTGGTTGCCATTGGCGGTGAGCCGGTACCGTACCCGCCGCCGGCACCGAAGCCGACGACGAAGCCGTCACAGTAAGTTCCTCCGAATCGCGTGAGCGATCCGGAGGACAGTGGTTTGAAACCGCGCTCTCGGATCGCTCATGGACAGCGGGATAGTCAGCTACGGATTTCAGTACGGCTGCATATTAATTGAGGCTGGCCTGATTGTTTTTCTGGCTCAGAGGAGCTACGGCAGCCGCTTCGATAGTGTGTTGTTATACCTTTCGTGCCTGCTCGCCGCCGGTGTAGCACGCTCCTATACCCTGCACAGATACGGCTATCACTCGGCGCAATACTCTTACGTTTACTATACGACAGATTTCCTGCTGGTCATCAGCCTCTTCGTGTTGGTGTGCCTCTTTTTCCGACGCGCGTGCTTGCACCAGGAGAAGATGTGGCGCTTCGTTCGTTTGTTCCTCGCGTTCACCACCGTACTGGTCGTGGGCATCTCGGGACTTTCCTTCTCCCACAATTACAGCCGCCTCTTCCTGGAGTTCGTTACCGAGTTCAATCAGAACCTGTACTTTACTTGCCTGGTGCTGAATACTCTGCTGTACCTCCTGCTGCAACAAATCGAATCGACTGACGATCAACTGGGACTGCTGGTTTGTGGAGTGGGCATACAGTTTGCTGGCCCGGCTGCAACTTGGGCCCTGCTCCACCTCACCGCTAACGAGCGCTTTGCCCAGTCATTGAATTCTCTCGTCATGCGCCTCTGCACTCTCGGAATGGTCCTGGTGTGGGCTTATGCGATCGTACCCGTTCGAGGCAGGGCAGTTGTTACCCGGAGTAAGGCGGCCGTCCTGGCCGAGGTCACTGCGCATTTGAATATCTGAATTTAGGTGAAAGGCAATGATTTTTGCTGCGCTTATCCTGATACTCTCGACGGCGATGTTCTTCTTCTATTTCCAAGTCACCTGCCAAAAGGTTCTGCGACGGCAGTTTGACCGGGAATACTTTCAATCCATCGTAAACGCGAACCGTTTGGAGTTTCCGTCCTTGCGAAAGTCGCTAGAGGAATTCGGCGCGCCGGTCGATTATCCCCGGCTGCGCATGATGCTCAAATGCGACTTCCTCGCCCTGACGTACCTCCTTAAGAATGCCGCGAATGTGAACCAACGCTACTCAAACGAAGAACGGCTCTTGATCCTGTATTTCCGCTGGCAGTTCCTTTCGCTGGCAGTTCGACGTTTACTAAAGGTTGGCGAGAAAAAGGCAGTCCTGAGACTGACTTCAGTTCTTCAATACTTCGCTAATGTGGTTGGCCAGCGCGTGAACACAGTGAGGTTTGGGAACCTGACGGCAGCCGATTATCTTCTCAACCTTTAATCCAACCCGCCCCGCGGCTCCCCTGGGCCACGCCTTCCCAGGGTGTCGCTGAACCTCTTCACATCATGGCAGTGAATCGCTTGGACGCCGCGCGCGCGCAAGAGCTGCGGTGTACCAAGATCGTGGGCGCCCCCGGACCCGCCCCGGAGTTTCCTCGACTCATTAAGCAAATAAGGCTTCTGCGCTGCGGCGTTGGGATGGCAGGTAGTGTCCTAATTCGACTGTAGGGCCGCCCCTTAGCGGCCTGGCCGGTCCCGCCTTGCGGGACCGGCCCTACATCCCATATTAGGACACTACCGGATGGCAGTTGACCTGGACCTTTATTAGGTGTATGAAGCAGACAGGTGAAGTGTTTGGCCCCATCGTTTGAAAGGCCAGGTGCGACTGCGATGAAGACGGTTTTGCGGGTGGCAATTCTGGTGTTGTGCGCTTTGACGGGACTTGTAGTGACCGGTCACGGCATAGCGGAAGCGGCGTTAATTCACGCGCCTGGCCATGACGACATCATGCGCCATCTCGTCGAGGGAAGCATCTCCATCGCCGGTGGGGCCTGCGTGGTTGCGGTTGCCATTGCCCAACTCGAATGCTTGCGCACCCACCGCAAGAGCGGCGACATCCTGTAAAGGAAGAACCACCGACCCGAGGGGCTGTCATGCTGATCCCGCTTTGCTGGAGAAGCACCCCCGCAGTTGCTCGGGGCGGCTAGCCGGTGCGGGCGAACTGCTGAGATCCTTCGTCGCCCAAAGAGCGGGGCTCCTCAGGATGACAACCGGAGAGTGCGGGCGCTGTCCCCACAACACACTCCGACTGCAACTTATGATTTCGGGTTTAAGCAGGCAGCAATTCACTAAACCAGAAAGCGTCACGCCGCACGGTTTCCCCCAGCTTGAACTTAATCCTCTGGGGGAAGATCGGACCGTCGAACACGAATGAATGAAACTCCCCGTTTTCTCCGCAGGGATCAACGCCGGCGGGGAGGCGTTGCAGGAACTCGGGATCGAGCATCTTCCCGGCAAAGCTCTCATCCAGGTGTCGCGAATCGACACAAACGACGACCGCTTTGAACCCCAGTTCAACGAAAGACCGGGCGAGCTCGGCAGAGTCCTTTTTCCAAATCGGGAATATCCCTCTCATCCCGAGTTGCCCAAGATTCTTCTCTCTGTATTTTCTGAGGTCCTCAAGAAAGATGTCCCCAAAGGCCACCGAAACCACACCCTCACGGCGGTACCGTTCCAGGACCGCCCGCATCCTGGCTTCGTATTCTCCGTTGGTCGCGTCCTTGGGAATATAAATCTTCTCGAGCGGCAAGCCGATGGCTTCTGCCTGGCGCTCCAGCAACTCTCTGCGGACCCCGTGCATGCAGACCCTGTCGTAGCCTTCCGTGACGGTACTCAGCAGGGCGGCGACTGAATACTCCCCCCTCTGTTGAATCTCGTAGAGCGCTCTCGCACTGTCTTTCCCACCACTCCATGACATGAGAATGTGCTCCGGTAGTTTTGTAACTCCAGTTTGCATGATTCACCTCAACGAATCAGTTCTGTTACGGCGGGGAAGAGCAGGCTCAGTTGGTTTGCTGCTGATTCCTGTGCCGCCGCGGCGCGTCAGTCCGCAGGGAAGGTAAACTTCACGCCGGCAAGGAAATTCAAAGGTAAGGCCGGGTAACCCAGCACTTCCTCATACTTCTGATCCAAGAGGTTATTCAGGTGGCCATAGATTTCAACCCCACGGGTCAAATTGTAAGAGAAGCCACCGTTTAGAACGACATAACCCTTGTCGGGAAATAAGCACTGGAGGCCAAACGAGCAGGCGTACACACCGTCGTTGGGCTCCAAGTCAAGGGTCGGCCCCCTCAGATAGGCATTGGTGTTCAGCGTCAGGCGGCGGTGCTGCCAGGTCATGTTGAAGCCGCCGGAATTCTTGGGCCGGCGTATTAGCTCCTGCCCGACGTGGAAAGGCGCCTGAACCAGCGACGAGCCGTCAAGGGTCAGTATAGCAGTGCCGAGCAGCGTGTATTCTCCCGACACCTGTAACGAGCGGGTGGGACGCAGGCGGAACGACGCCTCCAGCCCTTGCGCGCGCGAGTTGCCGAGGTTATCCGAGATGAAAGTGCTGAGGTTGGTGAGTGATCCGCCGAGTGTCACAATTTGGTCTTCGAATTTGTTATAGAAGTAGGTAAGGTCCAGGAACGCCTTACTGTCGAAGAACCTCTGCTCGATGCCGCTATCGAAGCTGACGCTCTTCTCCGGCTTCAAATGAGGATTGTCAGTGAAGGCCAGTTCATAGCCGTTCGGGGCGCGAATGCCCGTCCCGAAGCTCCCGTGCAGTCGCGTCATGCCGAGCCAGGATGCGGAATCAGATTTGCGAGCCATGTACGCTGCGGACACTCGCGGGTTCAGTTTGGTGATGGAGCTGGCGGGGATGAACGGGCGCGCTCCGTCATCGCCGGCGGGGAGGGAGTGCGTGCTCAAGTCGTCCAGTCGCAGGCCCGCCATCACGAACAGCCGGGCCGAGGGGCTCCAGCGGTCTTCCACAAAATACGCCAGGCTGGTGCGAGGCAGCAGGAACGGGTTGCTGTTCGCGTCGTCCACATAAGTGTTCTTGAACTGCTCGCGGTTGTATTCAAAGCCCGCCACGAGAAAATCCTTGTTGGAGACTGCCACCTCACTCCGCGTATCCAGTACGCCGCGAAGGTTATTTGAGAACGAGTCGCCGTAGGGCGAACGGAAGTAGTAGTCGTTCGTCGCCACGCTGCCGGTCACCACTTGCCGGAAGCGGGAGGAAACCTGCTCCGTGTAGCTACCCTGGTAGCCGAAAAGGTTCTGTTTGTTGCGCGAGTAGGTATCGATGCCGGTGAAAAGGCCGTCGGGGTCCGAGCCATAGGGACCGGGGTCCCCCGCATCGTTGGCGTTGCCAAAGAAGTGAAAATCAACCTGTCTCCGCTCGCTGCGCCGGTAGCCGAGGCTCAGGATCGCGCTCTGGTTTCTGTAGCGGTCATTCTGGACGGTCCCGCCCGAATCGAGCCGCGAGAGGTCATAAGCCCAGCTCAGACCGTGGGTCAGTCCGCTCCCGCCTGTCAGGAAGCGACGGGTGAGGTCATAAGCCCAACTCAGATCGTGGGTCAATCCGCTCCCGCCTGTCAGGAAGCGACCGTTAGTCAAACTTCCCCCTTCCGCCTGCACTTCGAAATGCGGCGGACCCTCACCCCGTCGGGTCACAATGTTAACGACCCCGGTAACGGCATTCGAACCGAACAACGCGCTTTCCGGACCACGCGTGACCTCGACATGGTCCACGCCGTCTGCGGGCAAGGGGGCAAAGTCAAAGTCGCCGCCAAACTCGTTCAATTGAATGCCATCAACCATCACCAAGTTGTAGTTGGAGTCCCCTCCCCGAATGAAAACCCCGGTGACGCCCCCGCGCCGGCCGCTGTCGTCCAAAGCAATCCCAGGAACCCCGCGCAGCACATCAGTGACGCTTTGCGCGCCACGGTCGTCGATTTCTTGTTCGGAAACGGTAGACACTGAAGAGCCAAGTTGGGGCGCTAGCGCGCCTTCAAGAGACGCCGAAACCACAACTTGCTGCTGGACGGCGCTTAGCGCCAGATGCAAATCCACGCTTCGAGTCTGATCCTCGCCAACCTCCACGTCCGCCGTCGAGGCGGAAAACCCAGGTGCATTGGCCACCAGCCGATAAGTTCCCTTGGCAAGTCCTTCAAACTGGCATTCCCCTTTTGCATCCGTCTGGCGCTCATCAAGCGCGGTAAGCGACTGGAGGAGGCTGACGCGCACATTGGGTACAGCGCGACCGCTAGGGTCATAGACTGTTCCTTTAATCGTGGCGCCGTGTGCCGCCCCGCTGACGAAAGGAATTGAAAGAAGTCCCAGAAGGATGGCGAGCGCACGTGTCAGCCAAGTAGGTGTGACCGGAGGCGCAGAAATTATTGCAAGGACTTCTTCTCGTTCCTGAATCCTGAATCCTGAATCCCGAATCCTTTCTTCCGACTTCTGACTCCTGACTTCTGAATCCTGAATCCTGAATCCTGTCTTTCCCACGTCGTACTCCTTATCTCCCGCTCTGGCGGCAGGGGTAAGAACGGAAGAAGTCCGGAGAGAAGGCAAAAAAATAAAGCCTCCCAATTCCTCGTTCCGGAATCGGAAGGCTCTGAAGTCTTCCTCAGGACTCTTTCCGTCGAAGAGTTAGGCTGAGTCGTAGTTCCCAGGCAGGTTTCCTGGCTCTCGGGTCATCGCCTCCTCCTCGGCCTTCCCTTTCCGCCGCGGCAGAAAAGTGGCTGTCCGTCGGTTGACGGACTGCGAGGATCTGGCTCGCCGATCACAGTGGCGGGACCGCAGCCGATTTTCACGGCCTTCCCTTTTTCCCCGGATCAGCCGGGGCACCACGGGAACCAAATTTCTCAAAGAACAATTACAAACAAGCAAACTAGCACCGCCCTGGGTGGCTGTCAAGCGTTCGTTAGGTGCTTGGTTAGGTGCTCGGAGTACGGGCACAATCCCTATCCAGGGTCGCGTCAAAGTCCCCGAAAGGTGACATCCCAAAGCGGCTCTGCCGCCTGCTGTGCGGAAAGGCTGCGCCTTTCCGAGGGCCTCCGCCCTCACTAACCCCCTCGGCTCGGCTGGAAGGCTGAGCCTTCCAGCCGAGCCGAGGGGAAGAAGGGAGGCTGTGTGCGCCGGAAAGCCAGAGGCTTTCCGCACAGCAGGCGGCAGAGCCGCTTTTTCCGCGACTTTGACGCGACCCTGATCCCTATCTTTGACACTTCGGTACCCCTATGCGATAATTTTGCATCTAATGTTGGGAGACTAAGCGGGGCAGAAAGGGACTATGCGTAAACTTAGCAAGAGACTTGGGGTTGGAGTCGGCGTTTTCTTGGCGGGGGCCATGGCTCTTCTTGCGGCCCAGGGTTCCGGCCCATCGGGCGCGGCCAAACCGTCTGGAGAGGCGGGGCCGGCAGTCGCGGACCATGCCCAAGCCTATTACCACTTCATGCTGGCGAGGCGGTACAAGGAACTGGCTGGTGTGTACAACCGCACCGACTATATTGACAAGGCTGTTTCCGAGTACAAACAGGCCATCACGGCCGACCCCGAATCATTATTCTTGCGGGTTGAGCTGGCCGAGCTCTACTGGCGGGTTTCCCGCGTCGGTGACGCGATTCATGAAGCGGAAGACGTTTTGAAGTCCGACCCCAACTACCCCGATGCCCACCGGCTACTGGCCCGGGTTTACTGGCACATGCTAGGTGATAGCCAGACCGAAAAGACCAACAAGGAAAACCTCCGCAAAGCCATCGAACACATGGAGGCCCTTACCCGACTGGAACCCAAAGATACGGATTCGTGGCAGGTTCTCGGACGCCTATATAAATTGGACAACCAGGAGCAGAAGGCCGAGGAGGCCTTCAAGAAGGTCCTGAATGTGGACCCTGATTCGAAAGGCGGCCTGACCAGTCTGGCGCAGCTTTACTTCGAGCAAGGCGACTACGCGGGGGCGGTGGAACTGCTCAAGAAGATCCCCGAGGCTGATTTGGATCCGTCGCTGCTCGGAATGCTGGGCTACGCCTACAGCCAGATGCACGACTTTGAATCTGCCGTGGCCACCTACGAAAAGGCTTTGGCGAAAGACCCCGAGAATCAGGAACTTCGCCGGGCTTACGCGGACGCCTTGATGGACATGGGAAACACTCCGGCCGCGCGGACGGAGTTTGAGAAGATTCTGAAAGCTGATCCTGATGACGGGTCAACCTATCTGCGGCTGGCACAACTCGATCGACAGGAAGGGCGGTTCGACCAAGCCCGAAAGGAGCTCGAGCGCGCCAGGACGTTGCCGCAGCCGGATGACACGAAGATCCAGTACAACATGAAAATCCAGTACGAGCAGGCGTTGCTTGAGGATGCGGCCGGCAACCAGGACAAAGCCATCGAGCTTTTGCAGGGACTCGTCAAGAGTTCGGAGCAGGCAGAGAATCAATACACTCCTGCCGAGGCGAACAATCGCGCCCTCTTCCTCGAGCGGCTGGGTTTGATTTACCGCGCGCAGCGGAAATACCCGCCCGCCTTGCAAGCTTTCCAGCAGATTGTGGCGCTCGGCAAAGCGCAGGCGCCACGTGGTGAAGAGCTTACTGTGGACACGATGCGCCTGACTCACCAACTGCCGAAGGCCCTGGATGAAGTGAATTCGGCGGTGCAGAAATTTCCGGAGGAGCGGTCGCTGCGCATTCTCCGCGCCTACGTGGTGGGCGAATTGGGGCGGGTTGGCGAAGCCGTAAGCCAGCTTCAGGCGCTCATGAATAATACGCCTGCTGACCGGGAACTTTACCTCTCCATCGCGCAAGTGTACTCTCAGGCAAAGCAGTTCGCCGAGGCGGAACAGGCCGCCAACAAGGCGCTGGGGTACAGCTCAAAGGCCGAGGAGGAAGGGTACTCACGCTTCATGCTCGGGTCCATTTATGAACGTCAGAAGAAATACGACCTGGCCGAAGAGCAATTTAAGAAAGTCCTTGCGGCCGATCCGTTAAATGCTTCGGCGGCGAATTATCTCGGCTACATGCTCGCGGACCGGGGAGTGCGCTTGGAGGAGTCCGTTAAGTACATCCAGAAGGCTTTGGAACTGGAACCGAACAACGGAGCTTATCTGGATAGCCTGGGCTGGGCATACTATAAGATGAATCGCTGCGACCTCGCCGAGCCGCCTCTGGAAAAGGCCGCGCGGTTAATGTCCGACGATCCGACCATCCATGAACATCTTGGTCGCCTTTACCTGCGGATGGGTAAAGAAACCCTGGCCGAACAGGAATGGGAACGCGCCCTCAAGGATTGGCCCCAGGCGGTATCGAATGACTTCGATGCCGACCAGGCGGCCAAGCTGCAGAGGGAGCTCGAAGAACTGAAGCTCCGCCTCGCGAAGCAACGTTCTGTCCAGAAATAGAAGTGGACCGGCGTGCGCGAACAGGTCTTTCAATAAACTGTTAAATCTGCTCTTCCCGCCTCTGGCCATCCAGAGACCCAGGGACTCAAGGAACCACAGCGGACCTTGGAGAAGGCTCGCGTGGAGTGATTTGCACTTTGGAAAAGTCCATTCGTCTCCGTGCGTTCGCGAAGATCAACCTGGGGCTTAGGATTCTGGCCGAGCGCCCCGACGGCTATCACGAGATCCGCACCATTTATCAGACTATTGCGCTTCATGACCGGCTGGAGATTTCGCTCCGCAAGGCCGGACAAGGAATTCGCTTCGAGTGCGATAATCCGGAGATACCCTCAGGGGGGGAAAACCTCGTGTATCGTGCCTGCGATCTCTGGCGGCGTGCGCGCGGCTTTCGAGGGGGAGTGCGCGTGCGGCTGGAGAAGATGATTCCCGCTGGAAGCGGCCTAGGCGGAGCCAGCAGCGATGCGGCGGCGACGCTGGAGGGACTGGAGCGGCTGACCGGTGAGAAGTTGCCGCCGCGCCTTCGATTCTCCCTGGCGGCCCAATTGGGGTCAGACGTCCCGCTCTTTCTGCTGGGCGGCAGGGTTCTCGGGTGCGGGCGCGGGGAGGAGGTTTATCCGCTTCCCGATCTTCCTCCTCGTAAGTGCCTGGTGGTTTTTCCTGGGTTTCCCATCTCCACCGCAGAGGCTTACCGGGAAGCGGGTTTGCGGTTGACAAGCAAAGACAAAGTCCGTAGCATTGACAATGTCGGTGCGTGGCCACAATTTCCCTTGATGAATTGGGGACCGGCCGAAAACGACTTCGAGCGTGTCGTTTTCGCAAAGTGGCCTGAGTTGGCGCGGCTGAAGCGGCATCTCATCCGGGCCGGAGCCGAGATTGCCTCCTTGACGGGGAGTGGTTCTGCTGTCTACTCAGTTTTTGAATCTACCCGTCAGTTGCTCCACGCATCTAAGCTAATCCCCAAAGGGTGGCTCAAATTCGGGTCACGCACGTTGTCACGAGCTGATTACCGGCGACTTCTGTGCTTCCGGTGAGAGGTGACGAGCAAAACGTCTTCAGGAGTGCTAACTTTTTTGCCTGTCTCGACTCACGGTTCTTGGGAGGTCGTCCAGTGGTAGGACACATGCCTTTGGAGCATGGAACCCTGGTTCGAATCCAGGCCTCCCAGCCATATTGCGATCTTGCACGACCCTCATGGCAGTGGTGAGGATAGGAGAACGATGGACCCGGTTCAGCACAAATTAAAGGTCTTCACTGGGAATGCTCATCCAGCTCTGGCCGGGGAGATATGCGCACAACTCAAGGTGCCGTTGGGGAAAGCTTACGTGGGACGGTTTCCTGACGGAGAGGTTCGCCTCCAGATCCTCGAGAATGTCCGCGGGGCTGACGTCTTTGTCATCCAGCCCACCTGCAACCCTGTTAACGACAACCTGATGGAACTGCTGGTTATGCTTGATGCCCTGCGACGCGCCTCGGCGGAGCGGATTACCGCCGTAATCCCCTATTACGGCTACGCTCGACAGGATCGCAAGGACCGCCCGCGTGTGCCCATTTCCTCGAAACTGGTTGCCGACTTGTTGACTTCGGCGGGCACGAATCGTGTGTTGGCACTCGACCTGCACGCCGGCCAGATCCAGGGCTTCTTCAATATTCCCGTGGACCACCTCTACGCTACGCCGGTGACGGTGCGTTATTTCCGGCGGCTGAAGCTGAAGGACCCCGTAGTTGTTTCCCCGGACACGGGAGGGGTGGAAAGAGCGAGAGCCTTTGCGAAACGGCTCAATGCGCCTCTGGCGATCATTGACAAGCGCCGCGAAGATGCCAACGTGGTGGAAATGTTCAACGTGGTCGGCGAGGTTGAAGCCAAAACGTGTTTACTGGTCGATGACATGGTTGATACTGCCGGCACTCTGGCGAAAAGCGCCCAGGCGCTGAGCGAGAAGGGCGCCGCCAAGGTCTACGCGTGTTGTTCGCATGGCGTGTTTGCTGAAAACGCCATCGAGCGGATTTGCGCGGCGCCCCTCGAGCAGGTAGTGACGACAAACTCCATTCCGCTCTCGCCGGCGGCGGAGCAGTGCGGAAGAATCAAGGTGCTGAGCGTGGGCAAGTTGCTGGCGGAAGCTATTCGCTCGATTCACGAGGAAACTTCGGTCAGCAAACTCTTTATCTGAAGCGGTGGAGAGCCCGCGCCTGCGGATCGCGGGGCGCATTGGAATTGAGGAGCAGAAAGTCATGAGCCAGGTTCTAGCTGTTGAAGTCGAGGCGCGCGAAGAATTCGGGAAGAACGCTGCACGGCGCATGCGGCGTGCGGGTCGGATCCCGGCCGTGGTTTATGGGGGCGGAGGGCCCGCGATTCCCGTGGCGGTGGATCCCAAAGAGATTTTGCAGATTCTCCACTCAGAGTCCGGCCACAACGCCATCTTCACTCTGGAGATTCGGGGGAAGGCTCCGGCTCGCGTCATGATCCGGGACTGGCAAACCGAGCCCATCCGCGGCGATCTTCTCCACGTTGACCTGGTCCGAATCGCGCGCGATATGAAACTGAAACTTCAGGTCCCGATTCATGTGAGTGGCGAGCCGGTGGGTGTAAAGGTCCAAGGCGGAATCTTCGAGTTTGTGCTACGGGAAGTGGAAGTGGAATGCCTCCCCGACGATATTCCGGAGCGTTTTGTCGCCGACGTGAGCGGGCTCGAGCTCGGCAAGAACTTTCGCGTTTCAGACCTGCCGGCGGGTCCAAAGGTCAAGATCCTGACGGATCCCACACGCGTGGTCGCTCATGTGGCCGAGTTGAGAGCGGAAGAAGAGGTGAAGCCCGCTGCCGAAGAAGCAGTGGCGGCGCCAGGCGAACCCGAGGTTATCCGCAAGGGCAAGGCAGAGGGAGAAGAAGCCGAAGCGGGAGCGCCGGAAGCCAAGAAGGAAGGCAAGAAGGAAAGCTAAGCGTTTCGAAACTGGAAAATCGAAACTGGAATTCGAAAAGCGAAATTCGAAAATGCCTTCCGATTTTTCGAGTTTCGAGTTTCGATTTTCGAGTGTCGCTTTTCGAAATGAGACTGATCGCGGGTTTAGGAAACCCCGGCTACGAGTACTACCTGACACCCCACAACCTGGGTTTTATGGCCGTGGACCGCCTCGCCGCCGAATGTGGTTTGAAATTGGCCCATCACGAAGCTCAGGCGTTGACGGCTTCCACGCGGATAGATGGTTTGGATGTTCTGCTGGCTAAGCCCCAGACGTACATGAATTTGAGCGGGATGGCCGTGGCCAGGCTGGCTGAGAAGTACCGGCTGGACGTAAGCGATTTGATCGTGCTAGTGGATGACGCGGATCTTCCTCTGGGCAGCTTGCGCATTCGGCCCCGAGGCAGCGCGGGCGGCCACAAAGGAATGAAGTCCGTTATCGGCGCACTCGATTCGGGCGATTTCGTTCGCGTCCGAATGGGCGTCAGACCCGATCAGCCGATCCAGGATATGGTTTCGTACCTCCTCGGCCGATTCCGTGAGGCCGACCTGGAAACCGTAGCTGAAATGCTCGACCAAGCCTGTGAAGCTGTGCACGTTATTCTTAGAGAAGGTTCGCAAAAGGCGATGAACCGCTTTAACCGGCGGGTTCCAAGCCAACCATCGTGAGGTTCCATGCGTAATTACGAGATCATTTTTATCGTCCGGCCTGACGTCACCGAAGAAGACGTTGACAAGCTGATCGCGCAAATGGAAGGTGTGGTTGCGGGCACGGGCGGCAAGCTCGAAAAAGTGGAAAAGCTAGGCCGCCGCCGGCTTGCTTATCGGGTCCAGAAGCAACGTGAGGGATTTTATGTTCTCTTCCGGTTGCAGGGTTCTGGTGATACCGTCAAAGAGTTTGAACGCCGCTTGAAGGTTATGGACACGGTGATCAAATATCTGAGCGTGCGGATTGACGAAGACTTGGAGCGCGCCGAGAAGTTCAAAGCTCTCCGGGCAAAGCAGGAGTCTAAGAAGCGCCGCTCCAAGCCCGCCGTGGCGCCGGCTCCACAGCCGGCAGCGGAAGCACCCCAAGGATGAAGGAGTAGATCAATATGGCAGTGCCGAGAACCAATTCTGGAGAGTCGGAGCGCCCGCAATCAAGGCGGGAGGGTGGGCCTTCAGGTCCCAAGAAGCAGTTCTTCCGCCGGCGAAAGGTTTGCAAGTTCTGCGAGGAAAAGATTGACGTCATCGATTACAAGGACGCCCGCTTGGTGGGAGGGTTCATTTCCGAGCGGGGCAAGATACTCCCTCGCCGCCTGACCGGAACATGCTCAACCCACCAACGATCTTTGAGCCTGGCGATCAAACGTGCACGGAACATTGCGTTGTTGCCGTTTTCTACCGGCGCCTAGCAACTCGGCGGGGGCTGGGGACTAGGGGCTAGCCCCTGGGCGAAGGGAGTTTAACGATGGAAGTAATTCTGCTTGAGAATATTGAAAAGCTTGGATCAAGAGGGCAAGTGGTGAAAGTGGCTGACGGGTACGGGCGCAACTATCTTCTGCCCAAGAATCTGGCAGTCGCCGCTACGCTTCAGAACCGTAAGCGGATGGAGCAGCAACGCGTCCGGTTTCTGAAGCTGGAGGCAAAAGAAAAGGGCGACGCCGAGGACCTGGCAAAGCTGCTCCAGGGGGTCAGCGTAACCCTGACTCGAAAATCCGGAGAAAAAGGAACGCTCTTCGGTTCTGTCACGGCCATCGACATTGCCGAGAAAATGGCGGCCCAAGGGTACAACATCGACAGGCGGAAGATCGCTCTCGATTCACCCCTGAAGGTTCTGGGTGAATACGAGGTGCCGATAAAACTGCACAGGGAAGTGACGGCCTTCATCAAAGTGAGGGTGGAAGGCGAAGCGGAGACAGAGGCCCAGCCTCAGGCCCAGGCCCAACCGCAATCTCCTGCCACGGAAGAAAAGCCGTCGGCCGAGTAACCGCCCTGGCGTGCGACGCCAGGCGGCTTGGACTCGGCGAGCCGACCTTGTCACCAACCCCCACGGGTCGAAGAGGGCCGGGCAAAAATCTCCTCTGGACATTCTCCCAATTGGTATAATCCCTTTGGAATGGTTATCTGACATTCCAGAGACACTTTTCATTCCATGCTAAGCACTACGGCCAGTGACCGAGCTGTTCCTCACAATTTGGAAGCCGAGCGAGCCCTGCTCGGTTCCATTCTCCTGGATAATTCGGCCCTTAACATGGCTCTGGAGGTGGTCGGAAGGGATGATTTCTTTTCGGAAGCCCACCGCATTACCTTCGAAAAAATGGTCGGCATCTCGGAGAAGAACCGCACCATCGATCTCGTCACGCTCTCCGAGGAACTCTCCAAGGACGGGCAGACCGAGAAGGCGGGCGGGGCCGCTTACCTCGCTGCCCTCACGGATGGCGTGCCGATTGGAACCTCCGTGGCCGTTTCGGAGTACTCCCGCATCGTCAAAGAGAAGTCGCTTATTCGACGCCTTATCAATGCGTCGAACAACGTTATTTCACGCTGTCTGGAGGGAACGGATGACCCCGACACGCTGATCGATTTGGCTCAAAGCCAGGTCTTCGACATCGCCGAGCAGAAAGTCCAATCCGGATTCACCAACATTCGTGACATTGTGAAGTCGAGTTTCGGGACGATCGACGATCTCCTCGACCGCGGCCAGCGCGTCACGGGCATTGAAACCGGGTTCGTAGACCTCGATAACATGACCTCAGGACTCCAACCCGGAGAACTGGTGGTGGTGGCCGCGCGGCCTTCCCTGGGCAAGACCGCCTTGGCCCTCAACATCGCCTCCCACGCCGCGATCAAGCACCATAAAACGGTTGGGCTCTTCTCTCTCGAAATGAGCAAGGAGTCGTTAGTCATCCGTCTCTTGTGCTCCGAAGCCGAAACCGACAGCCACAAGCTTCGCAGCGGATTCTCGAGCCGCGAAGATTGGAACAAGCTGACCCGCGCTTTGGGCCGACTCGGGGACGCTCCACTCTTGATCGAAGACACTCCTGCCCTGAGCATCATGCAGATTCGCGCCCGAGCGCGGCGCCTGAAGATGGAAAAGGGGTTGGACCTGATGATCGTGGATTACCTTCAGCTCGTCTCCGGTCAGGGGCGCTTTGAGAACCGCACGCAGGAGGTCAGTTACATTTCGCGCGGCTTGAAGAGTATCGCCAAGGAGTTAAAGGTCCCGGTCCTTGCGCTTTCACAATTGAGCCGCGCCCCCGAGCAGCGACTTGGCCAGCGACCTCAGCTATCTGATCTGCGTGAATCCGGATCGATCGAGCAGGACGCCGACGTGGTTATCTTCATTTTCCGAGAGCGAAAGGCGGCTCAAGAAAGCGAAGCGGAAGGCGAGGTGGACCGGCGCGGGGTCGAGATGAAATTGATTATCGGCAAGCAGCGCAATGGCCCGACCGGCGATATCCCGGTCGTCTTCATGAGACCCTACGCGAAGTTTGAGAATATGGCTCGCGGTCAGAAATCATCGGAGGAATGAGGCAATCGCGCGGACGCGGGACGCAAACGGCCAGTGCGCCCGTTTTTCGGACAGGATGCTGAAAAACCCGTCTAGGATGTCATTCCGATCCCGCAGTCGCGGGAGAGGAATCTCGCAAGTGCGTTGCTTCCAGAGCGAGATTCCTCCCCTTCGCTCCGCTCTGGGTCGGAATGACAACGTTCACAAACGTTTTTCAGCATCCTGCCAAACCTCACGCCCAACAACCCTGAGAAACCGGTGAATGTTCCAATTAACAAACTACTGCGCCCCACCTGGGTCGAGATCTCTCTTTCAAAACTGCGCCGGAATTATGAGCGAGTCCGGCGACTTGCCGGCCGGCGCAAAATGATGGCCGTCATCAAGGCGGACGCCTACGGTCACGGAGCCGTGGCCGTGGCGAATTGTCTGGCCGGCTGCGGCGCGGATTGGTTCGGAGTGGCGAGCGTCGAAGAAGCCCTCGAATTGAGAGCCGCAGGGATCACGCAGCCCCTACTGCTGCTGGGCGGCCTCTACATGAGCGACCCTGCGGACCTCATCAAGTTTCAGCTCACGCCTTCGCTTTCCTCCACTGCCCGGCTTGACACCTACGCCGAGTGCGCTCGACGCTACCGTCGCCCCATCGAGTTCCATCTCAAAGTGGACACCGGACTGGGGCGTCTGGGGGTGCCGCCGGACCGCCTGGCGGCGTTCCTGGAGCATTACCAGACGCTCAAAGGCGTGCGTTTAACCGGCCTCTTCACACACCTTGCTTCCGCCGAGGATCTGCTTGCTACCCAAACGGAAGAGCAGTGTGAGCGGTTCAGGGCTGCACTTGCCCAACTGAGTTCGGCCGGAATTGAACCCGCGTGGACTCATGTTTCAAACAGTGGCGCGTTGCTCGGACGCCGCGAGTTTCCTGAAAACATGGTTCGCATCGGAGGCTTGCTCTACGGGTGCTGCATTCCGCTCGTTGTCCCACCGGGCAAAGACCTTCCGGACCTCCCGGAGTTCGAACCTGTACTCACCTTCAAATCCTGCGTCGTGTACCTGAAGGACGTTCCCAGCGAGACGCCGCTTGGTTATGGGGAGGCATTCCATACCCGGCGTCCCTCCCGCATCGCCACAGTTCCGGTGGGATACGCGGACGGCCTCAACCGGGCGCTCTCGAATCGGGGTCATGCCATCGTACGCGGCAGACTTGCGCGGCTCGTCGGTAGCATCAGTATGGACCTCTCGCTTCTGGATGTGACGGACATTCCCGGTGTCAACATCGGAGACGAAGTCATGCTCATGGGCCGGTCGGAGGAGGCCTCGATTACCGCGCTCGACATCGCGCAGATGCTCGACACCGTCCCCTATGAGGTTTTGTGCTTGATTGGCAAACGCGTGCCCCGCCTTTATGTGGATTGAACCTGAATTCCGAAGTTGGAGTCGTCTGTCATCCTGAGCCCGCCGTGCTTTCCGGCGGGCGAAGGATCTCTGCAGTTGTCTTTTGCGCTCAGCATCCAGCGACAAACCGCAGGGATGCTTCTCCCGCAAAGCGGGCTCAGCATGACAGCACTCACGCGCGGTGGCCTCGACAAATTGTCTATTGTCGTCATCCCCGCTCCCTCGGGCGAGCCTTAACCTCTTGTCTTTTCAACAACATTCCCGCCTCTGAGGGCTAAGTGCCTTTGTTTTCATGCACATTCCGGCTTTGCCCCCAAGTTTTCCACAGCGGTCCTTTGTTTTCAATAACATTCGCGCATCGTTCGTTCAAAAAAGAATTCTCTCCGAAGTGCGGCTCACCGTCAAAAGTTGACGGTTGACAGAAGAAGCCCGCCAACAAATCACTTTCCTCGAGTGCGGGGGATGTTCGTCGCCAGGATGGGCAAAGGCGCTGAGGTGGAGGTAGTTCCTGTGGCCGTTCCACGCCGTAATCATACGCTAGTACGCTAGCTCACAAATTGGAATTTGTCAAGCATTAACTGCTGAGGACCAAGCTGCGGGTTTCAGGGGTCAGAGAGTAGGCAGTAAGCAAAGGGCAGCCGGGACCTGATTCTTAAGTCCGGGTTGGTTGGAGAACGCCCGGCTGAGCTTGAGCCGCGGGTTAGCCCAGTTGTTGCTGGGACTCTGGCATCGCAGCGATTACGGAACGCAAGAGGGCATTGACAGTCTTCGACGACTTGAACACCGCCGCCACGTCCGGTTCGAGAACCACGGCTACTACACCTTCCGACATCCTCTCGGCAAAGCGATTCGGCTTGGCTCGGCTGTAGTCGAACCGATACTCCTTCCGCATGGTGTTGCGTACGCTCTGACGTTTCTTAGGGGACGTTTTCTTCATAGTCTTTACGCTCAAGGCGTGTTGCTTTGCGGGCGCTGATGATTCGAATTCTTGATCCGCGAACGGTGAAACAGACCAGAATCAGACGCTGCTGCGCTGAGTGTCCAATGATAATCTCGCGGCGCTCATCTCCAGAATGCTCTTCATCCACGAAAACTCGAGCGAGTGGGTCACGAAAGACCGTCAGCGCCTCTACAAAATCAACCCCGTGGCTGGCATGATTGGCCTCGGCCTTCTTGCGCTCCCACTCAAACTCGAAACTCATTCCACGTACATGATACCATGCAATTGCGCCGTTCCAGCAATTCCTCGGCATCAGGGGCGGCGCGGAATGTCGTACGGTGCATGGTCTTGTTGGCAAGTCTAGCGCGGACCCGTCTTGTAAGTCCCCCTGAGCTTCTTGCCGGCCCCTAGGGACAAGCCGCAGACCTTGAGGAGCGGGTCTGCGCTACCTCGCTTCTGGCCTGGCGACGTTCGGTCTTGCCTACAGGCGCAGGGCTAGAGAAATTGCCGGCAGGTCGCCCGTCAGCTGACGGGTGGCCGCCGTTTCTGTACGATCTGAAAAGCCGCAGACCTAAAAAACAGGTTTGCGCCACCTGCTAGCGGCTGCACCGCTCCGGGAGGCAATGGCCGATAGGCAGACTGCTGATGGAAATGGTAAGCTATACCCACAGAAGGGTGGAGCGCGAAGCTGCGGCTCCGCGCCTCTATACTGCCATGAGGCCGGCGTTGGGAATCACATTTGCGGTTGCGTGGATTTTGGCGGTCGCCGCGTTCGCAGCCGGCCAGAGTCCGACCAGGGTTTCACACCCTCCAACATATGAAGAGGCACGGGAACTACTCAAGGCCATTTGTCCCAACGGAGTCCGAGCTGACCACCTCGGGCCGATCACGTACCAAGCCTGCAGCCCGTGTCCGCGCTTCACCACACGGGGGGCTTCTGCCCGACTATGGAAGGGCTATTTCGATCTCCACACGGTCGTTTACGGCAGCTTCTCGGCGCCTGGCGCCCAGGAAGCCGTCGGCGACTTTTTGGGCTGCGAGGACCACGCCACCACGGCGGACTTCCAGGGGAGCGTGCTCTATCGAAAAACAGCTGGCAGATGGCAAATGCTGGACTACGCGCGCACTGAAACCTCTCAGTGCAAGGTCGCCCGCCTGCCGAGCGGCCGGGACATTCTGGTCTGCAAGGGATTCATGGGTCACGCCGACGAAGCGGAGGAGTGGATTTTCTCTTTCGAATTTCAAGGCTCCGCGGGCTGGCGCGAGATCGACCTATTCGCGGTCACCAGCACCTGGGGGGCTTGCGGTCCCACCGCCATCGTCGGGTCCATCCCGCGATTCGAGCTACGTGACTTGAATCATGACGGCACGCCCAACCTGAGCATTACGACGAAGGTCATCCGGGAAGAGCACAGGGGAAAGATGGGCGTGTGCGCGGGAGATTTTGCCCCTCCGGCGGCGAAGACCTATCGGATCGACTTCCTGCTTGAGCAGGGCACGTTCGTCGTTGCGCCCTGGAGCGCGGAAGTCAAGGAGATCCTCGAGCAAGAGTTCAGAGTTGCCCGCGGGGAGAGGAAATAGCTGGAGTAAGCAAGCGCAGACCCGTTTTCTTGCGGCTTTTGGCCTGGTGACGTTCGGTCTTGCCCACGGGCCCAGGGCTAGAGAAATTGCCGGCAGGTCGCCCGTCAGCTGACGGGTGGCCGCCGTTTCTATACGGTCTGAAAAGCCGCAGACCTAAGAAACAGGTCTGCGCTACCGGCTGCTTTTGAACAATTCGGGGAAGACCTTTTGATAAATGGCCATCCCCAGCGCGGCATTCATCCCCATCTCTTCCAGGGCATTCATTTCTGCATCGGTGGTGATGCCACCTGCGGCGGTGATGGGTAACTGCGTCACGGAGCGCAAGCTTCTAAACCACGCCAGATTCGTCCCCTGAAGTTGACCTTCCGCGTCAATGTAGGTGCAGAGGAACTCCGAGCAGTAAGGATCGAGCTGCGCCAGCGCCTGCGCCGAAGTGAGCGGCAAGGTTTCCCGCCAGCCCCGAATGGCCACGCGGTCACCCAGGCAGTCAACCGCCACCATGAGCTTCTCGCGAGGGACGACGGCAAGGAGAGATCGGAGGAACTCGGCGTTGATGCCGCAGGGCGTAAACGCGCTGCTGCCCACGATCACCTTGTGCGCGCCGCCCTGCACCGTTTGGACTGCTTTTTCCACCGTGCGGATTCCTCCCCCGACGCGGCAGGGTTTTCGCTGGCAGAGTTGACGGATAATATCGCTGTGGTCTCCTCGGCCCAGCGCTCCATCAAGGTCGATGACCTGAATTTGGGGATAGGCGGCAAATTTCTCGAGCACCGCCAGCGGGTCCGGCAACTCCAGGAACTTCTCCCGCCCCTGGACGAGTTGAACCACCTTGCCACCCATTAAGTCGATGCAGGGAATTATCATTGCGTATCCAGCCGAAGGGAAAGTCGAAAGGTTAAAGGCTAAAGGTTAAAGGCTAAAGATAACGGTTGAAGTCTAATGGGATACCGAAGTACGCTCTGGCCTGTTATTCCCACCGGAGCGAGGAATCTCGTTAACCGTTTGCTTCCAAAGCGAGATTCCTCTCCCGCGACTGCGGGATCGGAATGACAACGTTCCATAATGGTTTTTCGGCATCCTGCAAAAGTGAAACAACCCTACACTGGTTTGGACTTTTTACTTTCGACCTTTGCCATTTGCCTTTTGCCCTTTGCCTTCCTTATAAACGCACGGGCACGCCTTGTGACTGCAAGTACTCCTTGAGGCTGCGCATCGTATATGTTTCGAAATGGAAAATCGAGGCCGCCAAGGCGGCATCCGCATGGCCTTTCAGGAAGACTTCCGCAAAATGTTCGGGCCCCCCGGCGCCGCCCGAAGCGATAACAGGAATATGGAGGGCCTCGGCAATGGTCTTCGTCAGCTCACAATCGAAGCCTGCCTGCGTGCCGTCCGCATCCATGGAAGTCAGAAGGATTTCACCAGCGCCGCGTGATTCAACTTCCCGAGCCCATTCCACGGCGCCCAGTTCGGTTTGCTTCGTGCCGCCGTAAGTCAATACTCTCCAGTGTGGAGCGGCCCTGGCCCCACCCTCCAGGGGCGCACTTTCCTGGTCGCCCGTCGCCACTCGCCGGCGCGCGTCGATAGCCACAACGAGTACTTGCCGCCCAAAGTGCTCCGCAATCTGGCTCAACACTTCGGGAGATTCAACCGCAGCCGTATTCACGGCCACCTTATCGGCCCCGGCGGAGAGCAATCGTTGCGCATCCTCCAGGGTCCTCACGCCCCCGCCCACCGTCAGCGGTATGAAGAGCCTGCGCGCCACCCGGTGTACGGTATCCATCAGCGTAGCGCGTCCCTCGCGGGAAGCCGATATGTCCAGCATGACCAGTTCGTCCGCGCCCTCGCGGTTATACGCCTCGGCCAGTTCACCCGGGTCTCCGGCATCTCTTAGATTCACAAACTTGATGCCTTTGACCACTCGGCCGTTCTTGCAATCCAGGCATGGAATGATGCGTTTTGCAAACATAGGAAGTTGTCAGTCGTCAGTTCTCAGTTGTCAGTGGTCAGTGGTCAGTGGTCCGTTGTCCTTTTCTGCAACGGACCACTGACCACGGACAACGGACAGGCGTTTCACAGGCTCAAGAAATTCCCCAACACTTTCAGCCCAATTTCTCCCGACTTTTCCGGGTGAAACTGCACCGCCCAGATGTTCTTCATCTCCAGGCCCGCTGCGAAAGTCTGCCCATAGTGAGTTACTGCCGAACTTTCTTTGGTAGCTGGTCCGTAGTAAGAGTGACAGTAATAAACGAAACTGCCGTCCGCAACCCCTCTGAAGAGCCCGCTGCGGCTGCGAATCTCCAGTTGGCTCCAGCCCACATGTGGAACTTTGAAGACTCCTTCGAATCGAGTCACGTGGCCGGGGAGCAATGCGAGCCCGGGAACCTCCGGCGCTTCGTCACTGGCTTCGTAGAGCGCCTGGAGACCCAAACAGATCCCCAGGAACGGCGTGCCGCCGGCCAGCAAGTCGCGAAGAGGCTTCAGAAGCCGGCGCTCCTCGAGGGCTCTCATCATCGTGCCGAAGTGACCTTGACCGGGAAAAATGATCTTCGCGGCGGAGCGGAGCGACTCCGGCCTGTGCATCACCTCGGCTGAGTGTCCGAGGTGCTCAACGGCCTTCAGCACCGAGCCAACATTGCCGGCGCCGTAGTTGAGTAACGCGATCACAGCAGTCCTTTGGTGCTGGGGAGTTGGGCCTTGAGGCGAGGGTCGCGCGAACAGGCATAGCGCAAAGCACGCGCTAAGGCTTTGAACAACGCCTCGACGGCATGGTGGCTCGAACGCCCATAGGCCAGTTTCAGGTGTACGCTGGCCCCCGCGCTCGACGCAAATCCGTTGAAGAAGTCTTCCAACAGTTCTGTCTGCAAGTCGCCGACGTACCTTGCCTTGATCGGCGCGTTGAGCACCAGGTAGGGCCGCCCACTCAGGTCGATGGCGGCGATAGCCAGGGTTTCATCCATGGGCATCAGGAAGTAACCCGCCCGATTAATGCCTTTTTTCGCCCCCAGTGCTTGCCGGAACACCTGCCCCAAGACAATGCCAATATCCTCGACCGTATGGTGCTGGTCAACATCCAGGTCGCCGCGCGCCTCAACTTCCAGATCGAATCCGCCATGACGGGCAAACAGCTCCAGCATGTGATCGAGAAAGCGAATGCCGGTGGAAACCTTGTAGCGACCGCGCCCGTCCAGGTTCAGCCGGATGCGGACGTCGGTCTCTGCGGTCTTGCGGCGGAGGCCCGCCCTGCGCGCCCTCATGCGAACCATCCTGTTTGGGAATAGGTGACGAAGTTGCGCCAGGCTTTTGTCCCGTTCCTGGTCTCGATCAAATGCTCCTGCCTTTCCAGTTCTTCGAGCAAGCGGCGCGTCTGCGCATGGGAACCGATGGTGAACCGCAAGTAACCCTTGAGATGCGGATCGTAGCTCCAGTCGCGCACCAAAATCCCCTCCGCGCGGAGGCGCTGGGCGATTTCCGGCGCGCGCTCCCCGACACGAGTCAAAATGAAATTGGCAGAACTCCGCACATAAGGAATCCCCCGAGACCCGAGCCAGCGATAAACGAGGTCGCGGTTAGCGCGAACTTCCGCCACGTATTTCCTTACATGCCTTTCATGCTGGATGGCAATCGACGCTGCCAGCAGGGCCAGCGAATTCACCTGGAAAGGGCTTTGAGCCCGGTGCATTAGTTCCACAAGTTCAGGGTTGCCGAACATAAAACCCATTCGTAACGCCGCCAGTCCAAACGCTTTCGAAAACGTCCTGGTCACGAGAAGGTTTTCATACTTTCTGATCCAGGGCAGAACCGTCTCACCGGAATAGTCGTAATACGCTTCGTCGACTAACACCAGGACGTGCGGCGCAGCCTCCAGGAGAGTGCGCAGATCAGGCTTGGAAATCTGCGTCCCGGTGGGGTTATTGGGGCTGGCCAGAGGTACCCAGCGGGTTTTCTTGTGGATCGCGGTCACGATGCTTTCCACTGGAAGTCGGAAGTGCTCGTCGTAGCGAACCCGCTCGATGTCGCCACCCGCCACGTTGTGAAAGAATTCGTAAACCGGGAAGGTTGGAGCAGGCGCCAGGAGCACATCACCGGGATCAACAAAGGCGTCGCAGATCGCCTTGATCGCGTCGTCGGTGCCGTTGGTCAGGAGCATCTCTTCCGGCTTGACTCCGAAATAGCGCGCCAGGGTCTGCCGGCTCTCCCCGTACTCCGGGTATCGCGTGAGCATTTCAGGGGTTAGAGCACGACGCAAGGCGCGGACAACTTCCGGGGCACACCCCACCGTGTTCTCGTTGAAGTCCAGGCGCAGTTTCCCCGCCCGCCCTTCCATGGGGGGGCGGTATTTCTTCAGTCGTTCCACCGCCTTGCGGGGGCGAATCATCGCTTCTTGAACCTCACTTCCACGGACTGTGCGTGCGCCTTCAGGCCTTCCGCGCGCGCCAGCGTCACAATCGACGGGCGAAGGCGCGCAAGGCCCTTGCGGGTGATTTGCTGAACCGAGATGCACTTCACAAAATCCGCCGCGCTCAAGCCGCCACGCAAACGCGCCGCCCCACTGGTGGGCAGAATGTGATTGGTGCCGGAAGCATAATCCCCCGCTGCGACAGGACTGTAACCGCCCAGGAAAATCGAACCGGCAGACTGGATTCGACCGAGCAAACCCTCAGCATCCTCGAGCAGAGTGAGATGCTCGGGGGCCAGGCGGTTGACGAGCTCGGCAGCCTCCGCCAAACACCGAGTGAGGATAATGCATCCCTGCCCGGCCAGCGATTTCTGCGCGACCGGCAGGCGAAGCTGCGCGACGATTTGGGCAGCACAAGCTTGAACACGCAGAGCCAGTTTGCGCGAGGGCGTGATGAGAATGGCCACCGCGTCTGGATCGTGCTCAGCCTGAGCCACGAGGTCGGCCGCGATCCACTCGGGGTTACCCTCGGCGCCCACTACAACCAGCTCCGATGGACCGGCGACGAAATCAATTCCGCATTCGCCTGCAACCAGTTTCTTGGCAGCGGCCACGTAACGGTTTCCAGGACCAACAATCTTCTCGACGCGCGGCACGCTCTCCGTCCCATAGGCAAATGCCGCGACAGCCTGGGCTCCCCCGAGCCTGTAAATTCCGGACACCCCCAGCATATGAGCGGCTACAAGAACCGCGGGGGCAGGCTTGGGCGAGGTGACCAGGACCTCCCGCACTCCCGCAACTTGTGCGGGGATGACGCTCATGAGGACAGTCGAGGGCAAAGGGTAACGCCCGCCCGGAACATAGCACACTACCCGCTCGAGAGGGCGAAGCACCTGGCTCACTTTCACACCCGGAAGGGCCTCAAACTGCCAGGCCCGCGGGAGTTGGCGGCGCGCCGTAGCGCGGATGTTTTTCGCCGCCACCACTAAGGCATTGAAGAGATTCTGCGGGAGGTTAGTGTAGGCGCATTCCACTTCATCGGGCGTAACCGTCATGCCCACTTTCCGCAGGTCGACACCGTCGAACTGCCGTGAATAGCGAACCAGCGCTCGGTCGCCTTGGCGGCGGACATTGGCGAGAATACGCCGGGCAACCGCCTCGGCACTGCTCAGGTTTGTAGCGTGAGCCCTCAGCAGACGGCTGACTGCTTCCTCATTGTCACTGCGAATGATGTCCAGCATAGGGAATGACAACGCAGACGCCGAATGGAAAGCGCCGCAGGCGCTCTGGAGTGCGGTCCCGCCTTGCGGGACCGCTTTTCTCCTGCGAGCTTGCTCGCCCCTCACCTGTCCAAGTAGCGCGCTCCGGTGGGCGGCCAGCAAGCTGGTCCCGCCGTGCGGGAAAAGCGGTCCCGCAAGGCGGGACCGCACTCCAAAGCGCTTACAGTACGATCTTGTTCAATGGATACTCGACAATGCCTTGAGCATGGGCGGCTTTGAGGCGCGGAATGATCTCGCGCACCGTTTTCTCCTCGATGACCGTGTTCACAGCCACCCACTCGGGATCACTGAGTTGTGAAATCGTCGGCCGTTTCAGCGCCGGCAGAACCGCCAGCACCTTTTCGAGGTCCGCTCGCAGAACGTTCAACATCAAGCCCACTTTACCAGCGGCTTCAATCGCGCCTTTGAGAAGCATAACGAGCGTTTCGATCTTCTGACGCTTCCAAGAATCATCCCAGGCAACGAGATTGGCGATGAACTTGGTGTTGGATTCCAACACCGTCTCCAGGATGCGCAGGCCGTTGGCCCGCAAAGAGGAACCGGTCTCAGTGACCTCCACGATGGCATCGGCCAGTACCGGAGGCTTGACCTCCGTGGCGCCCCAGGAGAATTCCACTTTGGCCTTGACCCCGTTTTCGGCAAGGTAACGCCTGGTCACGCCCACGAGTTCCGTGGCAATGACCTTCCCTTCCAGGTCCTTGACACTCTGGAAAGGGGATTTCTCCGGCGCCGCCAGCACCCAGCGGACTGTTCCGAAGGTCTGCTTGGCGTAAATCAGGTCCGCGATTTCCACCACCTTGGCTTCGTTCTCGAGAATCCAATCCCTGCCAGTGAGCCCGGCGTCCAGAATTCCATCCTCCACGTAGCGCGCCATTTCCTGAGCGCGGATCAGCATGCACTCAATCTCATCATCGTCAATGGCGGGAAAGTAGGACCGCGGATTGACGGTGATTTCGTAGCCCGCGCGACGGAAGAGTTGGAGGGAGGCTTCTTGCAGGCTTCCCTTGGGAAGACCCAATTTCAACTGGTTCATGTTTGGCTCACCTGGTTTTCGTCGCCATACACTTCGGTCGGATCAAACTCCCGTTGCAGAAAGACTTCCTCGCCGGAGGCGGTCAGTTTGCGGAAGAAACAAGACTTGTAACCCATGTGGCAACATCCCGGACCCTTGAGGTCCGCCTGGACAAGCAAAGCGTCGTGGTCGCAGTCCACCCGGATTTCACGAACCCGTAAGTGGTAACCGGATGTTTCGCCCTTGGTCCAGAGCTTCTGCCGCCTGCGGCTGAAAAAGGTCACGTAACCGGACTTCAGGGTTTTCTCAAAAGCTTCCGTGTTCATGTAGCCCAGCATCAGGACCTTGCCACTATGCCTGTCCTGAATAATCGCCGGAATCAACCCGTCTTGAAAATTCAGATCCATTAATCAGCGCCCCCCGTCAGTCAAAAATAAAAGGCCCGCTAAGCTTCCTAGCCAGCGGGCCATCTTTTCACCAGTTCTTTATAACTTATAGATTCGCCCACTGACACTTCACCTTGAAAGCCGAATGAGGATGAGGGTGTGCCAATGTGCGCAACATGAAGACTCAGGTTACATCCGGCCATGAAATCTGTCAATGTGAATTCAGTGCTTGCAATGTGAAGACCACGGCCGGGCACTTTGCCGCGAGGGTGCCCACTTGGCGGCTATAAGAGCCGTAGGCTTTCCGCTCCATCTATCCGGCGCACTTCACTGCCGCGCGGCCCAGGAATTCCGCCGCATCGCCCAGTTCTTCTTCGATGCGGAGCAACTGGTTGTACTTGGCAATGCGGTCGCTACGGCTGGCGGACCCGGTCTTGATCTGGCCCGTGCCGAGGCCAACCACGAAATCAGCAATGAAAGCGTCCTCAGTTTCACCCGAGCGGTGCGAGACCACCGAAGTATAGCCGTGGCGCCGGGCCAGCTCAATCGCCCGCATGGTTTCTGTAACCGTGCCGATCTGGTTCAACTTGATCAGGATGGAATTCGCCGCTCCCAGTTCGATGCCGCGCTGCAGCCGCTCAGAGTTGGTGACGAAGATGTCGTCGCCCACAATTTGCACCTTATCACCGAGGGCCTGGGTCAGTGCTACCCAGCCTTCCCAGTCATCCTGGGCCAGGCCGTCCTCGATGCTGATGATCGGATACTGTCGCACCCAGTCGGCATACAGCTTGATCATTTCATCGGAGGATTTCTTCGACTTGTCGGATTTGAAGAAGACGTACTTGCCGTCCTGGAACATCTCGCTCGAGGCAGGGTCGAGCGCCAGGCAGATGTCCTGGCCGGCCGAATAACCTGCCTGTCCGATGGCCTCCAGCAGGACTTCCACGGCCTCCACATTTGACTTCAGGCTGGGTGCGAAGCCGCCTTCGTCGCCCACGGAGGTGTTGTAGCCGCGTTCTTTCAAGACCTTTTTCAACGTATGGAAGGTCTCAGCGCCCATGCGCAACGCCTGCGCGAAGCTCTCGGCGCCCACGGGCATGATCATGAATTCCTGGAAATCGACGGTGTTATCCGCGTGCACCCCGCCGTTCAGCACATTCATCATCGGCACCGGAAGAATGCGGGCCTGGAGTCCGCCGAGATAACGATAGAGCGGCATACGTGCTGATTGAGCCGCTGCGCGGCACACGGCCATCGATACAGCGAGAATAGCGTTCGCACCCAGCTCTCCCTTATTCGGCGTGCCATCAAGGCGGATCATGCGCCCATCAATTCCCACCTGATCGCTGGCCTCATGTCCTCCCAGCTCCCGCGCCAGTAGCGTATTGACATTCTCGACGGCCCGCAACACGCCTTTGCCCTGATAACGCCGCTTGTCGCCGTCGCGTAATTCCACAGCCTCGTGCTCGCCGGTCGATGCCCCCGAAGGCACTGCCGCTCGCCCAAATGAACCGTCCCGAAGATAGACTTCCGCCTCCACGGTTGGATTGCCACGCGAATCGAGTATTTCTCTTCCCTGAATCAGATCGATGTTCGCCATAAGATTAGTCCTCAGAAAGAATTTGAAACGTGCGATTGTAACATGCTTCTGCTCACTCCCCACTGCTTACTGCCCGCCTACGGTCTTCGAACATCCGCTCTTCAGGAACGACCACTACAATACCGCTCTCGCTGACGTGATATTTCTTCCGGTCTTCCTCGAGGTCGAATCCAATTTCCGTGCGCTCCGGAAGATGCACGGCCCGGTCGATGATGGCGCGGCGGATGCGCGAGTAGCGACCGATGGTGACGTGAGAGAAAAGGATGGAGTTATCCACTTCGGTGTAACTGTTGACGCGGACGTCATGGGAAAGAATCGAGTTCGTAACCCGGCCCCCGGAGATGATGCAACCCATCGAGACCATCGAGTCGATGGCGATCCCCATGCGGTGGCCCTCCTGCGCGAACACGAACTTGGCCGGCGGGTACTGTTGCTGGTAAGTACGGATGGGCCAGTCGAAGTCGTACAGGTTGAAGACCGGCGAAACCGAAACCAGGTCCATGTTGGCTTCGTAATAGGCCTCGATGGTCCCGATATCCCGCCAGTACTTCGCTTCCTTCTTGTTTTCGTCGTGGAAGTCGTACGAATAAACCCTCTTCTTTTCGATAAGCTTTGGAATCACGTCCTTCCCGAAGTCGTGGCTCGAGTCGGGATCACCGGCGTCCGAGACGAGGGCCTCGATCAGAAGGTCGCGATTAAAGCAATAAATGCCCATCGAGACGTTGGACTTCTCAGGGTTTCTAGGCGAGGGCTTGGGGTCAGCGGGTTTCTCCTCCCAGCCGACGATACGGTTGTTCTTATCGACTTCCACCACCCCGAACTGGGAGGCCGTAGCGCGATCAGATTCGATGGTGCCAATGGTGACGTCCGCCCCGGCCTCGACGTGCTGCTGGAGCATCAACTGGTAATTCATCTTGTAAACGTGGTCGCCGTAAAGAATCAGAACATACTTGCAGGGCTCGCTCCCGAGCGAGTAGAGGTTCTGGTAGGTGGCGTCGGCAGTTCCCTGGTACCAATGTTCTCCCACCCGCCTCATGGGGGGCAGAACCTGTAAGAACTGACCCAGTTCATCCGAGAAGATACTCCAACCCTCGCGCAAGTGCCGATTAAGGGAGAGGGCCTTGTACTGGGTAACCACGAAAATCCTGCGAAGATCGGAGTTGACGCAGTTCGAGAGGGTAATGTCCACAATCCGATACATCCCGCCAAATGGTACGGCGGGCTTGGCGCGATCCCGGGTCAGCGGGTAAAGGCGCTCCCCCGCTCCACCCGCAAGAAGGCACACCAGTGTGTCTGAAACCACGAGTTGCTATCCCTCCCTTCTAAGTGTCGCTGCCTGCAAGCGCCGGCGGGATTTTTCAACCTCCCCGCCCAACTTCTCCTCGGAGTGCCATTATACCAAACAAACGACCCATGGCTTCATGCCTGTCAGTAGTCCTGCCAAAGAACGGGGCTAGGGATTGGGGGCTGGGGGCTGGGGCAATTCTGAATGTTGAATTCCAATTCAGAATTCCTTCCTCCCCGCCCATTGAAAAGCCGCAGGTCCAGAAGGCGGACCTGTGCTACAGTTGCTGCCAGTTGGTGCGCCGGGCAATGTTCAGCAGCGTAGTGGAGGGGAGTCTAACCTTGAAGAGGACTGGAACCTTTAGCCGGTTGGATACGTAAATTCAAGCGGAGAAGCGCCTGCCGGTTTTTAGGAGGAAACATGCCGAGGAATATCGTGGGAGGTTTTGTTTTGTTGCTGGCGATATTTGCCATTCCCGTCCGGGCGGAGGAGTGGTCTAAGACGTTCGAGTTGAACGGCAAGGCGGACCTGCGCGTCGAGACGAACGACGCCAGCGTGCAGGTGGAGGCCTGGGAGGGAAAAGAAATCCAGGCGCGTGTCGTTTCGGAGGGCGTGCGGATCGGACTGTGGGGCAGTTCGGACACTCACGAAGTGCGCGTGCGGGACTTTCAATCAGGAAATCGCGTCGAATTGGAGGTCCGTATCCCGAGCACGAATTGGGTGATTGGCGTCAATACCCGGTCCGCAAGAATCGAGTTGAAAGTTCCTCGGGAGGCCAGCCTGGATATCCATTCCGGCGACGGCGATTTATCGGTCCGCGGCCTCAAGGGTGAAATCAATCTTTGCACTCAAGATGGCAAAATCGAGGCGGATTCACTCGAGGGGGCGTTGCATGCCACCACCGGCGACGGCAACATGCGCGTCCAGGGGCGCTTCGATTCCCTGAACCTGAGGACGGGCGACGGAAGGATTTACGCCCAGATCAGTCAAGGTTCACAGATGGTCTCAGGCTGGAGCGTGCGCAGCGGCGACGGCAACGTGGAACTAAGCCTCCCCGAGGGCTTTTCCGCGGACCTCGACGTCCACACCGGCGATGGCCGGATAACCTCCGATCTGCCCATCACGGTCTCGGGCTCCCTGGACCACTCGTCACTGCGCGGCAAGCTGAATGGGGGCGGCCCAACCCTTAGCGTCCACACCGGCGACGGCTCAGTCCACCTGAAGCGCCTGTAGCAGCGGAGTTACCTCGCCCCAGCGGCGTGACCTGCCCGGGAGTTTGGGGAACTCGCCGCCACACAAGAAACCTGAGTTGAATTTGGGATTAGGCCCCGTTCGTCTCGGTGATGGTTGGCTAGGAAACGTTCAACGCCTGCGGCACTTTACGTCTCCGAGTCGCCTTCCTGGGTGACGATGTGGACGTCCACGGCGGGGGCGTGGCGAAGGAAGCTGTTAAGCGCTGAAAGGTAGAAGTACTTACGCCAGCCGCGAGCGGCGGAATGTCCAAAAACTACCTGGGTAATCCTCCTTTCCTTTACAAACTTCGCCACCGCTTCACCCACGCTATTTCCACGCAAGCGCTCGACCTTGGCTTCCAGTTCTTCAGCGAAGCGAATATTGGCCGCCAGGGAGCGCAGTTCTCCCTCGCTCGCGTCCGCGGACGTTTCAACGTAAACCACGTAGAGTTCCGCGCCGACGGCGCGAGCCAGGCGCGCCCCGCGGGCGATGAGGTATTGTGAGCTGGGATGCGAGCTGATGGAGACAGCGATGCGCTCTCGCACTCCCCAGTTCCGGCTGATCTGTTTTGTGGTGAGGTAGGAGCCAAGCTCATTGTCCACCGTGTCCGCCACCTGGCGGAGCGCCAGCTCACGCAGGGCGATCAAGTTCCCAGGCCTGAAAAAGTTGCCCAGGGCCCTCTCGATCGTTTCAAGCGGGTAGATGTCGCCCCGCCGCATGCGGTTCTGTAGCGCCTCGGGCGTCAGGTCAACCATCACCACTTCGCCCGCACGCTTCAGCACCCAATCCGGTATGGTTTCGCGGACGGGAACTCCGGTGATGGATTGAACCAGCGGCGCCAGGCTGTCCATGTGCTGAATGTTCATAGTGGAGAGCACATCAATATTTGCCGCCAGGAGTTCCATCACGTCTTCGTAACGCTTCCGGTGCTTACTCCCCTCGATGTTGGTGTGGGCCAGCTCATCGACGAGCGCGACTCCAGGCCGCCGGGCAAGAATCGCATCCACGTCCATTTCCTCGAACATGATTCCTTTGTAATCGAGCTTGCGCTTGGGAATTTGCTCGAGCCCGGCAGCCAATTCCTCGATGGGCTTGCGGGCGTGTGTTTCCACAATTCCGACAACAACGTCCTGCATGCGACTGCGGCGCCTGTTCGCCTCGCTGAGCATGGTGTAAGTCTTCCCGACACCCGGCGCGTAGCCGAGAAACACTTTAAGCACGCCCTCCTTTTTTTCGGGAGGCGCAGCCTTTTCAAGCCACTGTTCGGGACTTCTGATCATTTACCCATCCGCCGGCCCGCTCTGGAGTGCGGCAGCTTGCTGCCGCTTTTCTCCAGCGAGCTTGCTCGCGCTTCACCGCGCTCCTGCGCAAAGCCAGCAAGCTGGCCTGAACGAGAGCGGCAGCAAGCTGCCGCACTCCAGAGCGATGGCGAAAGTGCGTGCGACATCCGCTATAATACCATTGGTGTTGAAACTCCCCCGATGGCAAATCCTTCGCTTCGCTGCCGCTGCCGGCATGGTCCTGGCCATAGTTCTCATCTTCCGCCACGTGGTGCCGGCCAACGCCACCAGCGTGGCGCTTATCTTTCTGCTGGCGATTCTCTATGTTTCCGCCTTCTGGGGCCTGCGGGTGTCCATTTTCATGTCGCTGCTGGCCACCCTGGCTTTCAATTATTACTTTCTTCCGCCGCTCGGCGCCTTGACCATCGCCGACCCTCAGAACTGGGTCGCGCTCACCGCCTTCCTGATTACGGCAATCACCGCCAGCCGCCTTTCCGAACAAGCGCGCCAGCGGGCCCGTGACGCCAACCGCCGCCGGCAGGAAATTGAACGTCTGTATGCCTTCGCGCAACAAATGCTGGTGGCGGGAGGCGTGGTGGAATTGCTGAACGCCATCCCGAGGCACATCGTCGAATCGTACGAAGTTCAGGACGCGGCTTTGTACCTGGCCGACAGGGATGGAATCTACCGTTCGGGCAGGGATTTTCGGGAGTTGGATGGCGAGCAGCTCAAGGTCGTCATGGCGCGCGGGGAACCGGTCGTGGAGGCTGACCGGCAACTTTGTTATGTGCCCGTGCGGATGGGCGTGCGGCCTGTGGGAAGTCTTGGCATTTCGGGCGCCGTTCTCGCGCGCGAGACGCTCGAAGCCCTCGGAACGCTCATCGCCATTGCCGTCGAGCGAGTCAGCGCCATCGAGGCGCTGGGCAAGGCCGAGGCCGCCCGGCAGGAGGAACGCCTCCGCTCCGCCCTTCTGGATTCTGTTACGCATGAGCTTCGAACCCCGCTCACGGCGATCAAAGCTTCAGTCTCGAGTCTCTTGACGCAACCCGAACTGAGTGACGCCCAGCGGCGGGAGCTTTTCTCTGTCGTCAACGAGGAGAGTGATCACCTGAATCGGCTGATCGAGGAAGCGCTCGAGATGGCCCGCCTCGACGCCGGTGAGATCGAACTCGAGATCGAACCCCACGCCATCCTCGAGGTGATCGATGCGGCGCTGGAGGCTTCGAAAAATGTCCTGGCGAGTCATAGCGTCGATGTCCGCCTGCCGGAAGGCCTGCCCACGGTCCCGATGGACCCGGCTCGTATCAGGGAAGTTCTGACGCAACTCCTCGATAACGCGGCGAAGTTCTCCCCGCCCGGAGCTCCTATCCTCATCAGCAGCGAAGTGTCCGGCCGATTTCTCGTCACCAGCGTGGCCGATCGCGGACCAGGGATTGACAGCTTCGAGCAGGCTCTTATCTTCGACAAGTTCTACCGAGGCAGGGACCAGCGTTACCGCGTGCAGGGCACCGGCATGGGACTCGCCATCTGCAAGGCGATTGTCGAAGCCCACGGCGGGTCCATAGGAGTCACCAGCCAGGTTGGAAGCGGGTCGGTGTTCCACTTCAATCTGCCGCTGTCTCCGGAAAGGGCCAGAGTCTTATGAGCTCGGGCAGGGTCTTGATCCTCGATGATGAGGCGCAGATCCGCCGCGTGCTTCGGACCACTTTAGTGGCGAGCGGCTTCGTGGTGCGCGAGGCGCGTAGCGGTGAAGATGCCCTCGAGATGATTAGGGAAGAAATGCCAGATCTGTTGATTATTGACATCAACCTGCCGGGCATGAGCGGGTTCGAAGTGTGTCGCGAAATACGCGAATCCTGCGACGTCCCGATCATCATGCTCTCGGTGCGGAATAACGAACGTGACAAGGTGCGGGCGCTTGACGCCGGCGCCGACGATTATGTGGTCAAACCTTTCGGCATCCAGGAACTCCTCGCCCGGATTCGCGCTAATTTGCGCCGCCGCGTCCCCAGCGCCGATGAGCTGCCACGAACTTTTGAGTCGCAGGGTCTCACCATCGATTTTGCTCAGCGAACGGTGGTGGCGCGTGGCCGTCAGGCGCGACTGACACCCAAGGAGTTTGACCTCCTCCATTACCTCGTTACCCACCGCAACAAGGCCCTGCCACACCGAGAACTGCTGCAAGCCGTCTGGGGCCCCGACTACGGAGAGCAGGTGGAATACCTACGTGTATTCATCAACCAGTTGCGCAAGAAGATCGAGCCCCAGCCTTCCAAGCCCCGTTACCTGCTGACCGAGCCCTGGGTCGGCTACCGCTTCGCGGTGCCCGAAGAAGCCCAACAAACGAGGGATTGATGCGCCGCAACTGGAACAACCACCTAGCGAGTTACGCCATGCGAGTGGAGGAGTCGCAGGGCCGGCGCTATCTCGAGCCTTCGCATCCCTTCCGCAACGATTACGTGCGAGACCGCGACCGCATCATCCATTCTCGGGCCTTCCGGCGTCTTGAGAATAAGACCCAGGTTTTTACTCGGCGTTACTCCGACCATTTTCGCACCCGTCTGACCCACTCGCTGGAAGTGGCGCAGATCAGCCGGACAGTGGCGAAGGCGCTGGGACTGAACAACGATCTTGTGGAAGCTCTGGCGCTGGTGCATGATGTGGGGCACCCGCCCTTCGGCCACGCCGGGGAATCCGAGCTCAACCGGCAAATGGCGCATTTCAAAGACAGTTTTGACCACAACCTGCACGCCTTGCGAATCGTTGAACATTTCGAGCAGAAATACGTGGAGTTTCCCGGCTTGAACCTTACCTTCGAAGTCCGCGAAGGAATCATCAAGCACTCGCGGGACTACGATCCCGCGCTTTATCCCGGACTCGCCGCCTACGGGTTGAGCGCGCGACCACCGCTCGAAGCCCAGTTGATCGACATCACCGATGAAATCGCCTACAACTGCGCCGACCTTGACGATGGCTATGAAGCGAAACTCCTCACCCTTCCCCTGATTCGCCAGGGTCTACGCTTGTTTGATTCACTCTATCGCACCATTGACCGGAAATACCCTACGGCTCGGGAGAAACTGAAATTCAACGAAGCCCTCAAGGAGACGCTGAACATTCTGGTGACGGACCTCATCGACTCGACGCGCCGGAGCCTTGCCGAGGCCCGCGTCAGGTCGGTGGCAGACGTGCGCGCCCATTCAAGACGCCTGGTGAGTCTAGGTCCCAGGCGAGCCCGCGAAAACAAGGAGCTGAAAGAATTCCTGAATGTGAACCTATACTCTCACCATCAACTTGCGGCGGAGCGGAAAGTAATCGTGCGGTGTGTGAGACGTCTCTTTAATTACTACCTCGAGCATCCTCGCGGCCTCCCTCCCTTCTACGTCGCCCAGAGCCAAGAGGAGCCCCTGCATCGCGTTGTGTGCGACTACATTGCCGGCATGACGGACAACTACCTCCTGCAGCAGTACCGCAAGCACCTCGGAGCGTAAGTTTCGATCATCAACTTGGTGTGGTGTCCAGTAGTTGATAGGATCTCACGCCTCGAGTCTTACAAAATGCTTGAGCCGTGGCAGCAGGTGGCGGTGCATGGCTTCAGGTCCGTAAAACAGGGCATGGATGTATGTCAACAGGGCGGGCTGAGAAAACCGTTCCGGCGGTTTCCGGAAATTGATATAGCAGAGGCGGCCCGGCACTACTTGGTTCGGATGCTGATACGAAGCTAGCGGCCACATCGTCTTGAAAAAGCGGAAGCCGACCTTGGCCAGGAGTCTGTGCCACCAATCACCTGAAGATGTGGTGACCTCACCGTAAAGCCTCCAATTCGCGCCATGAGGTCCCTTCCTCTCCTGGCGGAGCACCTCGCGCAGAATCCTCGCGCCCAGGCCCCGCCCGCGAAGTGCAGCATCGACAAAGAGGTAACTTCCGAATACAACCTGAAACATGGGGAGAACCAGCGTGCAGGCGCCGCCCACCAAGCGCTTGTCCAAGTAAGCTGCAAAGAGGTGCACGGGGTTGACTCTGGCCGGTGATGGCTGGATGACCCAGCGCAGAACCTGCGGGCTGACCCGCTCATCCGGGTTGAAACTGCGGCTGTAAAGGCGCAAGTAGCGGTCAAGCTCGGCTCTACACGTGTGCTTCAATAGTCGGACTTCCAATTTTCCCATCCACATCTCCAAGGCGATTCAATTTGAGGCATCAAGGCACTCAGAATGACATGCACACTGTTTCTCAGCAGCCGACCGTGGGTTCCCAACCGCTGACCACGGACAACGGACCACTGACCCGCCGCGGCGGGACTACTTCGCTCCGAGTGGCGCCCTTACCGCCATCCCGTTTACTGATTTTGCGGTGGCTACCCTGCTTGTCCACTTCCCTTTTGGCGAACCCCCCGCCGCATTGCCTTTTGCTTTTCTTTCTGTTCCGGCGTCAGGATCTGATCGATTTGCTGGCGGGCGGACCTACGGACCTCGGTGGCTTTCGCCCGCGCGTAGCCTTGCGGGAGCGAAGATTTGGCGCGAAGATCTTCAAGCTGTTTGTTCCGGTTCTGGAGGATGGGCCGGATTCTTGCCACCTGGTCGTCCGTCAGGTTTAGACGTTCGCCCATCCTTTGAAGCTCGCGCTCCACCCGGCCACGGGCGGGGCGCGCTTGTTGCGCGGTGGGGGGCGCTTCGCCAGCCTCTTGCCCTGCGAACATGCTCTCTCCAATTCCAACCAGCCCGCCCAACACACAGGCTGCCATGGTCAGAATCCACATTCCTCGCATCTTTGGCCTCCTCACAGGCGTTACGGTCTCGAACCGGCGATCCTTTCTTTCCTCATGGTGGGGATTCCAAGAGTCCTGTTGACTTCTGTCCATTATATCCTAATGAACACGCTTTCCGGCTGAAGGTTGCGCCTGGCCGAGAGCAGGCCCAGATGAGTCTTGTTTTTCATGACCATGCGAGCCGCGCTGATTGTTTATCAGGATACTGAAAAAGGTGTTGGGCCGTCATTCCGAGCGAAGAAGTCAGGAGTCAGGCCGGGGGCTGGGGGCCAGGGAAAAACAGAAGGCAGTAAGCAGCAAGCGATCGGCACAAGGGAGAGGGCAATCCAAAGTCTAAAATCCAAAATCGCCCTAGCCCCTAGCCCCCGTTCTGGTAGTAGGCAGCAGGCGGGGTCAATCCAAAATCTAAAATCTAAAATCCAAAATTGCCCTAGCACCCAGTCCCGTTAGTTTCACTGGTTATCCCGCCTCTGGCCCGGACCCCGAAATTGGCCGGTAACGACATGTGTTGCCAGGAACTGTCCCTGGGTTTCTTTTCCGAGGGCAAAGATGCGGTCGCCAACTTTGAGATCCTTGAGAGCGATGGGTTGCCCATCTTTCATGAATTCCGTCTGATCGTTAACCAGCACGATTCTTTCACCCTGGCGGGGATTACTGACCTTGAGTTGATTCTTATCAATAGAGACGATGGCGCCGAAAACTCGCTCTCCGGCGTTCTGAAAACGCTGCATTTCATCGGCAGTGGCGCGTCGAACGGCCTCCGCCACGAAGTCCTTGTTGGAGTTGGCTTGACCCCGAACAGAGACCCGGTCTCCCGGTTTCAAATCTTCAAGTTGGATATCCTGTTGTCCCTGGCGGTAGCGAGTGTGCTCATCCACCATCACGGTTTGCGTTGAGCCATCCATCTTCTTGATTTCGAAGCGGTCCACGCCCACAGAGGTGATAGTTCCGAAAACCGCTGGCCCGCCAAACTGCCGCTGCGTGTTACCCGCCTGCGTTTTCGTATCGTCCTTTTGTGCCGCAAGTGCCTGGCTTGCGAGAGCAATGAGAACCAGCCCGAGGGCCAAAGCGAACTGTTTGCGCATAAAACTCCTCCTCTGGTTTCGACGTCTAAGAAATGTGCCCGGTTACCGTGTAACCGCGAGCCACTCGAATTCGTAATGATGGGAGAGGGTCAGCGCGCGACATGAACTGCGCGGTATAACCATGCGCGGGGCTAGTTCGTTATTGATGGATGAGGGTCAGGGCGCGATATGAGTTCTACTGTTTTTGGAGGCCTTCCATTGAGGCGAGGTCGGAGTAGTTTCTGGTTGGCGCCACTCTTGGCGCTGCTGGCGGGGCTTTCTCCTGCGAAACTGCACGCTCAAGCCGGCAGCACAGGGACACTTACCGGCCACGTGCGCGGGCCTGGCGGGGTTTCTGTCCCCGGCGCCACTGTGGTCCTGACCAATCCGCAGTCAGGCGAAAGAAAGGCGACCTGGACGGACGAAGCCGGGAATTACGTCTTCAACGGACTTACGCCTGGCAACTACAAGCTGGAAGCCTCACTAGTGGGATTTCGCACTGACGTCCGGGAACCCATCCCCGTCACCGAAGGAAAGACTCTAAAGGTGAACATCGCGTTGATGATAAGTACGCCGGAATCGGCGAACGCTTCCGGCGCAACCACCCCGCCATCGGGGGCACGGCTGCCAGGGAACCTCCAGGCCTTGCCGGCACAATTGCAGGCTTCGATGGGAGCTCAGGGGATGGAACCGGCTCTGATGGCTGCAGCGAATGGCAGCGGAAACGGAGGCGGCGTCCGATTCTCCGATGAGCAATCGGCTGGAGGCACCCCGCAGGCCGAGAATCCCGTGGATGCCGATTCATCCGCAAGTGCCTCGAGTTCATTCCTGCTTTCCGGAGGCGAGGGCATTTCCGCTTCGACTCCTGGAGGTGATGAGAATCGCATGCGGCAAAGGTTCGAGCAATTTCGCGACCTCATGCAGCAAGGACAGGGCGCTCCTGGTTTTGGGGGTGGCGGACCAGGCGGAGGAGGACCCGGGGGTGGCGGAGGTGGATTTGGTGGCGGAGGAGGATTTGGAGGTGGCCCGCTGGTAGAAATGCTTGCCATGGCGGGAGGTGGCGGAGGAAACTGGGCGAGAGGCCGGGCGCGAGTGAATCGCCTGCGGGGCAACATCTCCGAGCAGTACACCAATTCGGCCTTTGATGCTCATCCTTACCCGCTGAATGTGGCCCAATCGCCCCAGATTCCATCCTATTCGGAGCAGTTGGGCGCAACTATTGGCGGTCCCCTCGTCATCCCAAAGATATATAACGGCGGCAATAAAACGAGTTTCTTTGTCAATTACAGCCTCACGCGGGGCAAAAGCCCATTTGACAGTTTTGCCACCGTGCCCACGCCGGCCGAGCGCACGGGAGATTTTTCCCAGGCTCAAACCACGGCAGGGACTGTCCCGAAAATCTATAATCCATTTTCCTGCTCGGGAACCCCGTTCTGCGACAACCCAACCCAGTTCTCCTATAACGGCATCCCTAACATCATTCCGCCGGCAAGCATGGACAAGGCTGCCCTAGGCTTGCTGAATTACATCTATGAAGGCAGTCCGGTCCTTCCCTTGCCAAACCTGCCGGGTTCGATCCAGAACTTTCACCTCCAGGAATCTTTGCCGACCGCCAACGACCGGATAATGGGCCGCATAGGGCAGCAGATTTCGGCCAAAGACAGCCTCAACGCCATCTACTACTTCAATTCCGCACGGAGCCAATCGGTATCGACTTTCCCCGCCTTGACCTCGACCAGTTCGGTCCGGGGCCAGAACATGAGCCTTACGGAGATTCACACCCTCGGCCCGCGCACGATCAACACCCTTACCGCAAATTTCAATCGCCAGAGGACTTCCCTTCTTGATCCCTTTGCAAACAAGCAAAATGTCGCCGGTGACTTGGGAATTCAGGGTATTGCGACAGATCCCCTGGACTGGGGCTTGCCAGCCCTTCAGTTTACGAACTTCGGAGCACTGAATTTGGCCATACCCTCCCTCACGCGTAATCAGACTTTCCGCGTGGTTGATATTTTTCTTCGCAACGTGGGCAAGCACAACATCCGAATGGGGGGCGAGTTGCGGCGGCCCCAAGTCAACACTCTGACTGACCCCAATGCGCGCGGGACTTTCGCCTTCAGCGGCTATTCGACCAGCGATTTCACCTCCAACGGTCTTCCCGTTGCTAACACGGGCTTCGACTTTGCGGATTTTCTGCTTGGTCTCCCGCAGACCACCTCAGTCCGCTTCGGAGACACCAGCAACTACTTCCGGTCATGGGTGTATTCGGGTTTCATTCAGGACGACTGGAGAGCCGCTGCGCACCTGACGATCCTCTACGGACTGCGTTATGAATACTTCGATCCCTTCACGGAGAAGTACGGCCACCTTTCGGACTTGACGTTCAGCCCGGGCTTTTCATCGCCGGCGGTCGTAACAGGCCAGAATGCTGGAAATCTGCCGAGCTCACTGGTCCGCGGGGACGCTCACAACTTCGCGCCGCGCCTCGGCCTGGCCTATCGCCCATGGTCAAAACACTCCTTGGTACTGCGCGCCGGTTATGGGCTTTTTTACGACGGCAGCATTTATTCCCGGATCTATACGAACATGGCCAGCCAGCCGCCCTTCGCCCAGGCTTCCACCCTGGTTACGACTCCGAAGGAAGTGTTGACGCTTGAAAACGGCTTCCCGCAATTAGGGCCGAATATTCTGAGCAACACCTACGCCTTGGACCCGAACTTCCGCACCCCTTACGCGCAGACCTGGAACTTCACGATCGAAGATGAATTCATCCGGAACGTCATTCTTTCCCTCGGGTATGTGGGCACAAAAGGGACCAAGCTGGATCTGCTCCTGGCGCCGAACCAATCACCGCCCGGAGCGCCGATCACCACCGGAACCCAGACCGCACTCCAGAATACCCTGGCCTTCACGTACGAGACTTCAGGCGCGGCATCCATCTATCAGGGGTTGCAAGTGGGGCTTCGCCGCCAGTTCCATGGCGGCTTCTCGATGAGCGGTACATACACGTTTTCAAAGTCCATTGACGATGCGGCGAGCGTCGGCGGCGCGGGAAGAACCGTCGCGCAGAACTACCTCGACTTGCAAGCCGAGCGAGGACTTTCGAGTTTCGACGTGCGAAATAGGCTGCTCATCAATCACACCTATCAACTCCCCTTAGGCGAGCAGCGCCGCTGGCTCAATAAGGGTGGAACGATGGGCCGGGCGTTCGGGAACTGGCAGATCAGCGGCATCACGACTATCCAATCCGGCACGCCCTACACGGCCCAGATCCTGGGAAACCTCAGCAACCGGGCTGGGACGGCAGCGATTTCCAACCTGCGCGCGGACGCCACGGGTCTGCCTGTCGAGCTCCCGCGTTCGCAGCGGACCGCGCAGGATTTCTTCAATACCGCCGCGTTTTCGCTCCCGGCGGCGGGCGAATTCGGTGACGCGGGGCGCGACACCATTCCTGGGCCGGGAACGGTGAACTTCAATATGTCGCTCGACAAGTTGGTGACTTTCTCCCGCGAGCGGGGAATTCGCGGCGACTTCCGCATCGCATCGAACAATATCTTTAATACGCCAAAGTTCGCCGGTCTGTCTACGGTAGACAACGGGCAGGGCTTCGGGCGGGTTACAAGCGTGGGCGCAATGCGCAGCGTGATCTTTTCGTTTCGCCTGAGATTCTAAGGGCAGTCGAGGAGTCGAGAGTCGAGGAGTCGAGAGTCAAAGGTCGACATTCGGCCGCGACCTTTGACGATAAGCGCAGTCGAGAGTCAAGATGTAGGGGCGCACGGCCATGCGCCCGCACGCAAATACGATTGCCTTTTCGACTCTCGACTCCTCGACTCGTGGACTCGAAGGACATTAAGATGCAGCGAAGCGTACGAATCCTTCTAAGTAAGTTCTCAATTGCCGGGCTGGTATTTGGCCTGTCCGTGGCGCCTTTGGCGCTGGAGGGGCAAGGCACAGGCGCCGGAGCGCAACAGGCCGGCACACCCCGCCAAGGGTTTCTCTTACGCAGCCAGACCAATGTGGTGCTGGTGGACGTCCGGGTAACGGCGAAGGGAAAACTGGTCACCGACCTGACGGCGAAAGACTTCCGGGTTTTCGAAGACGGGGCGCCGCAAACCATCACGTCCTTCAGTCTGGAGGACGTCGAGAAACTGGCGCAAGCAAACACCACAAACGGTCCCCCACCCACCATTGACCTGGATAAACTCCCGCCCAATGTTCCGCCGGCGACCGTCTTGCAGGACCACCGGCTTACGCTGCTGTTTTTCGATGTGTCCTCGATGCAGCCGGACGACCTGATGCGCGCCACCAAAGCAGCCACCACGTTCGTGCAGAAAAGGCTGACGCCGGCGGATCTCGTGGCTGTTGTCACTTACACCTCGAGCCTGCGGGTGGTCCAGAACTTCACCAACAACCGCGATGCTCTGACCAAAGCCGTGAATGGCATCCTGGTGGGAGAGGAATCGTCCAACCTGAGCGCCAGCGGGAGCGTGGGCGAAGCCGGCACCACCAGCGCGTCGGGCGAAGAAGTGGTCACGCAGGATGTTTCCGACGCCTTCACACCTGACCAGACCGAGTTCAATATTTTCAACACCGATGAAAAGCTCGCGGCTATCGAATCCCTTGCAGAAATGTTGCGCGGGGTTCCGGGGCGGAAGTCGGTCATTCACTTCTCGAGCGGCATCACGGGCACCGGAATCGAAAACCAGGCGCAGTTGCTGGCCACCGTCGCCGCTGCCAACCAGTCGAACGTCTCGCTGTACACCATGGATACGCGAGGCTTGATGGCGCTGCCGCCTGGTGGCGATGCCTCTTCGGCAAGTCCTTCCGGTACCGCGGTGTACAGTGGTTCGGCAGTGTCCTCCCAGATTTCCTCGATGCACAGCAGCCGGGAAACCCTGGCCTCGCTGGCGCAGGATACCGGCGGCAGGACATTCTACGACACCAATGATTTCGGCGAGGCTTTCCAGGAAGTCCAGTCGGAAAACTCCAGTTATTATTTGCTGGGCTATTCCCCCACCAACACGCGCTCCGACGGCCGGTTCCGCAGAATCCGCGTCGAGGTAACCCGGCCCGGCGTGAAAGTTCAAGCTCGGCCCGGCTACTTCGCGCCCAAGAATTTTCGGCAGTTTACGCGTGAAGACAAAGAAGCGCAGCTTCAGCAGGCGGTGAATCTGGATCAGCCATTTCTTGACTTGCCCTTTGTGGTTAACGCCTCGTACTTCCTCCGTCCTGACAACACCTACTATGTTGTGCTGGCGGCGAAAATTCCGGGCTCAGCGGTGCAGTTGCTGAAGAAATCCAATACGCATGAAACGGAATTCGATTTCATCTGGCGGGCCACCGACCCGTCCGGAAAGCCGGTTGGAGTGCTGCGGGACACGCTGCCGGTAAAGGTGAGCGGTGAATCGTACGACATACTGCTGGCCGGCAATTTCCTCTATGAAGGCAGTCTGGTGCTCCCGCCGGGGAAGTACCAACTAAAGGTCCTGGTCAGGGAAAACCAAACTGGAAAGATGGGGACCTTCGAAGAATCGCTGGATTTGCCTCCCGTCTCGCCGGGCGGACTCGCCCTGAGTTCGGTGGTACTTTCCAATGAGGTGAAAGCAAGTGAGACGAGCAATGGGCGCAGAAGCAAGTCCAAAGGTGAAAGCGACAATCCGCTGAACCTGGGAGGCAAATCTGTATTGCCAAGTGTGACGAGTGTATTCCGAACCAATCAGCATCTTTTCGTACTGCTCCAATCCTACGCGGGGAAATCAGCCTCCAAAGCGAGTGCGGAGGAAGCCGCGAATGCCGCCGCGCTCCCACCCTCGGTGGCGCTGGCCTTTTTCCGAAGAGGCGCGAAGGTGGCGGATGCCGGACCCTTTCCTGGAAAGGTGGGAAAATCCTCCGAGGGCAAGGCGAGCTACTTTGTCGAGATTCCACTCGCGAAATTTCGCCCGGGCCGCTACACCTTGCAGGTGAATGTGCTCGATCCCGCGCATGACCGCGTTGCCTTCGCAAGAGTGCCGCTGGCGGTTGTTCCTGCGCCACCGCGGCCTGCTCCGAGTGGAACCGGCGGGTAATGGTTGACGGAAGACTCTCGTATTGTGAGAAACCTGACAAATTGGTGCAGATTTTTCTTGACACGATTCGCGCGTTTTCGTAGGATGTCGGTGACAATTGAATATTTGATTCAGTAACCCTGAATCTCATCTAGAGTGGCCGAGGGACGGGCCCGATGACGCCACGACAACCGCTCCGATAAAAGATCGGGGGACAGGTGCCAACTCCCGCCCGGATATGGGGAAGATGAGAGGGGCCGAACGGTCTGTAATGAGCCTCTTCCCAACCGGAAGGGGCTTTTGAGTTTGTAGCCTCTTCGACGACCTTCCCTAGTTTCCGCAGCCACAAACGGGCCAAGTCAGATCAGACAGGAGGATCCATTGGAAAGAAAACTTGGTTTCGACTCGATCGCTTTGCACGCAGGACAACTTCCCGATCCTACATCCGGGGCGCGCGCCGTCCCTATTTACCAGACCACTTCGTATGTTTTCAAAGACACAACTCACGCCGCTAACCTTTTCGCCTTGAAGGAATTCGGCAACATCTACACCCGCATTATGAATCCCACTTGGGCGGTTCTCGAGGAAAGGGTAGCGGCGCTCGAGGGCGGGGTTGGGGCACTGGCGACAGCCTCCGGGCAAGCCGCCGAAACCCTCGCCATCCTCAACATTGCCCAGGCCGGAGACCAGATTGTTTCTTCCGCGAGCCTCTACGGTGGTACCTATAACCTGTTCCATCACACCTTTCCCAAGCTGGGCATTGAGGCGGTCTTCGCCGACCCGTCGGACCCGGAGAATTTCCGCAGATGCATAACTCCGAAAACCAAACTCATCTTCGCGGAAACGCTGGGCAATCCCAAGAACGATATGCTGGACATTCAGGCAGTGGCCAAGGTTGCTCATGAGGCTGGAATTCCGCTCATCATTGACAACACCGTGGCGACGCCTTACCTCTGCCGTCCTTTCGAGTGGGGCGCGGACATCGTCGTTCACTCGCTGACCAAGTTTCTGGGTGGCCATGGCACCTCGATCGGAGGCATCATCGTCGATTCAGGGAATTTTGACTGGACGAACGGGAAGTTCCCATCACTGGTCGAACCGGATCCCAGTTATCACAATCTGAAGTTTGTGGAGACCTTCGGAAATCTTGCCTACATGATTAAGGTGAGGGTTCAACTCCTGCGTGACCTCGGCCCGGCTTTGAGTCCCTTCAACGCCTTCCTCATCTTGCAGGGAGTCGAGACTCTTTCCTTGCGGGTGCAGCGACACTGTGATAATGCGCTGAAGGTGGCGCAGTTCCTCGACAATCATCCCGCCGTGACGTGGGTGAATTATCCCGGGCTGCCCAGCCACCCCACGCATGGGCTGGCGAAGAAGTACCTAAAACACGGTTTCGGGGCCATTATGGGCTTTGGCATCAAGGGCGGCTTGCAGGCCGGAATCAAGTTCATCAATGCCGTAAAGTTGCTCTCCCACCTGGCCAACATAGGAGATGCCAAGTCCCTGGTCATCCACCCCGCCAGCACGACGCACCAGCAGTTGACTCCGGCGGAACAGCTAGAGACGGGCGTGACGGAGGACTACGTCCGGCTCTCGATCGGCCTGGAGAATATCGAAGATATCATCGCGGACATTGAACAGGCACTCCAGGCATCCGGGCGGTAAGCTAGCGGGACCGTCGGCTGAAGTTTCTGGCCCTCTCCCCCTTGGGGGAGAGGGTGGCCCGCGCCGACGCTTTCTTCAGCCGGCGCGGGACGGGTGAGGGGGTCGAAGAGAGTATGGCAGAAGAAGGCTCAGTCGGAATCGTCGAAACCCAGTACCTCACGTTTGCCACGCCCCCCAACGAGATAACCCTGGAGTGCGGGCGAACCCTGGGACCCATTACTCTTGCCTACGAGACCTATGGCGAACTGAATGATGCCAGGGACAATGCCATTCTGGTCGTTCATGCGCTCTCCGGGGACGCCCATGCGGCCGGATATCATCATCCTCGTGACAAGCAGCCTGGTTGGTGGGATATCATGATCGGCCCGGGGAGGGCTTTCGACACTCGGAAGTACTTTGTCATTTGCTCGAACATTGTCGGGGGATGCCAGGGCTCGACCGGACCCAGTTCCATCAACCCTCGCACCGGGCGACCCTATGGGCTCTCCTTCCCGATGGTCACGATACGCGATTGGGTCGACACCCAGAAGGTTCTTGTCGACCACCTGGGGATCAAGCGGTTGCTCGGTGTGGTGGGCGGGTCAACGGGCGGAATGCAAGTCTTGCAGTGGGTGGTCAGTTATCCTGACATGGTGCGCCTCGCAATCCCGATCGCCACCACGAGCAGGCTGTCAGCCCAGGCCATTGCCTTCAACGAGGTCGGTCGCATGGCTATTCAATCCGATCCCAACTGGCGGGAAGGAGACTACTACGGGAAGACGCTCCCCCGCCGGGGGCTGGCCATTGCCAGGATGATCGGCCACATTACCTATCTTTCCGACCGTTCGATGCACCAGAAATTTGGCCGCAAGCTGCAAGACAAGTCTGCTTATGGTTACAATTTTCTCACCGATTTCCAGGTGGAAAGCTATCTGCGCTACAAGGGGGATCATTTCGTCAATCGCTTCGACGCAAACTCCTACCTCTACATCACCAAGGCGATGGACTACTTCGACTTGAGCCAAGCCTACGGGAGTCTGGAAGAGGCTTTTGCCGGGGTCAAAGCCAAGTTCCTTATCATCTCATTTTCGTCGGACTGGTTGTTCCCAACCTACATGTCGAAAGAAACTGCCAGCGCTCTGCGCCGCGTGCATGCCTATGTGATTTTCACGGAAATTCAGACTGACTACGGGCATGATGCCTTCTTGCTGGAATCTGAACAACTGAGTTCGCTCATCCGCAACTTTCTTAGCCACGGTTGGAAGCAGAAGTGATCGTCTATGAGTAAATTAACAGAAGAGATTCGATTGCCTGGGACCGGGGCTGTCGTACGCCTTACTCCTGAACACAAGCGGATTATCAGCCTCATCGAAGAAGGCACACGGGTCGTGGACCTGGGCTGCGGCGAGGGTGACCTTCTCCTGGCGCTCAAGCTTTTGAAAGGAGTCCGGGCGGAGGGCATTGAGCTGTCGGAGGCCTGCATCCAGGCCTGTGTCGCCAAGGGCCTGTTCAGCGTTCACCATGGTGATTTGGACGAAGGATTGGCGGATTACCCGGACAAGTCGGTGGACTACGTGATCTCGACCAATACCATCCAAGTCTTGCATCGGCCCATGGTCCTCATCCGGGAGATGGCGCGGGTAGGCAAGCGATGTATCGTCAGTTTTCCGAATTTCGCTCACTGGCCGGCGCGCTTACAGCTTGCCCTCAAAGGTCACATGCCCAAGACCCCAAAGCTGCCCTATGAGTGGTACGAGACGCTCAACATCCACCTAACCACCCTCCATGACTTCCGGGATTTCTGCCGAAAAGCTGGGTTAAAGGTGCTGCGAGAAATCCCGCTTCGAACCTCGGCCCCCGGAAAGTGCACCGAGGTCAGACTTCTCCCCAACCTGCGGGCTGACACAGCAATTTTCGTCCTCGAAGAGGCCCTGCCCCCAGTCGCCTAATTCCGAATCCGGAAATCTGACCCGTCTGTCATCCTGAGCCCCGACCTGTCGGGGCGAAGGATCTCTGCAGTTGTTTTTTGCGCTTTGCAATCAGCGACAGACTGCAGGGATGCTTCGCGGACTCTACCCTGAGCGAACTGCGGAGATCCTTCGCTTCGCTCAGGATGACAGCGAACGGGCTCAGCATGACAGCGTCTGCGCACGGCGTGTGGCGCTGAATCCGCGCCGTTCGTCGGCCGACGGATGATGCCTGCCTGAACTCTCCTGTCCATCCTCAGTGGGTGTTTAACTACGCTCGTCCCGAAGGATTAGAAGGCAATTGTTGCTCTCAGTTTCGGAATTCAGGTTCATAAGATCAAGAATTGCACTACGAACAGGGCAGCGAAGATGTAGGTAAGAACTGGGCACTCCCGCCAACGTCCGGTCGCCAGCTTGGCGACAGAATAAGAAATGAGACCGAAGGCAATCCCATCCGCGATACTGAAGGTCAGAGGGATTCCCACCACGGTCAGGAATGCCGGCAGGTACTCCGTGGGGTCGTCCCATTCAAATTCCCGAAGCACCTTTAGCATCATGGAGCCCACTACGATGAGCGCGGGCGCGAGGGTAGGATAGCGGATGATGGGATTGTGGCCGGCGTCCACCCCAACAGGGATTCCTCCGCCAATCATGGAGGCAAGCGGGCTGAAAAACATTGAGGCGAAGAGCAGCGCCGCCGTGACCAGGCTCGCCAAACCGGTGCGAGCACCGTCCGAGACCCCGGCGGCGGATTCGATATAGCAGGTAATCGTTGATGTGCCGAGTCCAGCCCCCACCGTGGTCCCGACTGCGTCTGCAAGCAAAGCGCGGTCCACACGGGGAAGCTTTCCCTCGCGCAGCAATCCTGCTTGCTGCCCCACGCCCACTAGCGTCCCCACGGTGTCGAACAAGGCAAGGTAGAAAAGCACGAAGATTGCGGAAGCGAGCTTTGTGGGCTGAAGCGCGAGAAGCCCGCGCAGGTCGAACTTCATAAACGTGGACGCCAGGTGGAGTTCGGATGAGAAGGCCCCCTGGTAATGGACCAGCCGGAAAGTAGCGGCGATTGCCGTGGTCGCAAGGATGCCAATCAAAATCGCCCCACGAGCCCGAAAAGCCAGAAGCACGAGCATGACGAGAAGACCCAGAATGCTCACCAGCGTGGCCGGTTGCCGGAAATTGCCGAGGCGAACCAGCGTTCCCGGAGCGGCGACCACCAAGCCCCCGTACTCAAGTCCAATCAGCGTGATGAACAGGCCGATCCCTGCGGCGATCCCGCATTTCAAAGATTGCGGAATGGAGTTCACAATCTGGGCGCGAATGCCGGTCAGCGTAATCGCCACAAAGAAAATCCCCGCCAGAAGCACCGCCGCCAGCGCTTGCTGCCAGGTCAAACCAAACCCCAGGGGCGCCACGCCGCAGAGTGTGTACACGAAGAAAAAATTCTCTCCCATGCCCGGAGCAAGGGCCACTGGATAGTTGGCGATCAAGCCCATGAGCAACGTGGAAAGCGCCCCGGCCAGGCAGGTGGCCGCCAGGACGGCGCGAAAATCCATTCCGGCCTGCGAAAGCACTCCCGGCTGGACGAAGATGATGTAAGACATCGCTAGAAAAGTGGTGATGCCGCCAATCACCTCGCGCTGCAGGGTGCTGCCGTGGGATTCAAGCTGGAAGAACCGAATGAAGACTCCCTTCATGGTCTCCTCCGCACCGAGGTATGAGTGGGTTTATCATCTGTGTGCCCAGCAGCTACGCGCCCTTACCGAAAGGCCGCTGCCAGAAAGAAGCGTGGCTGCGGGAGGGGGAAAAGCAGGCAGCGAGCCATCGCAACTCAAACGGGGCACACCTGCCTTTCGGTAGTGTCCTAAGATGTAGGGCCGGTCCCACAAGGCGGGACCGGCCACTGGAGTTTCTACATCTTTCATCTGCCGTCCGCCCATTTCCTCTCATCCTTAGCCTAAGCGGCTCTGCCGCCTGCTGTGCGGAAAGGCTCCGCCTTTCCGGCCTGCCGCCCAGCTACTTCCTTCCTTTTCGGCGAGGCTGTGCCTCGCCGCGGGTCATCGAGCTTTCCGCCAGATGATCTTATCCAGGTCCGTTAGGAGCGGCTCGTCTTCCAGGACCCGGCCACTCCAACAGCGCGCACTAGACCATCGGTAGTCCTCGGCCCGGACCACCAATCCCCCGCGCACCGGATTCTGATGGATATAGTTCACCCGCTGCGTGAACACGTTTTCGCTGGTCACCAGCAGGACGTTAGAGTGACCATCCCAAAGGGAGTATTCATATCCGCGTGCTTTCTTGGTGTCCCTTAACTTTGCGAGTGAGGTGCGGTAGTTGTTTTCTTTCAGGTAGCCAATCACCCTGTGGCTCGTGATGCCGCTAATGAAGCGTAAAGTGTCCGAGGGCTTGCGTGCCCTGTCAGTCATGATGTGTAAGTGGTCGGGCATGATCACGTAGGCAAAGATAGCGAACCCACCGGAGTGGCGGGCTTCGTCCAGGGCCGCGCACACGATTTGCTTCATTACGTCCTTCCGGAATACGAGGAGGCGATCTCGCGCCACGCTGGTGACCGAGAGGCACGGAGTGTCCCTGGAAATCGTAGCCATGACAGTGGGTGAGGCGCAGCCTCACCCTGGGAAATTAACATAAAGGGCAAGGCCCGGAAAGGCGGAGCCTTTCCGCACAGCAGGCGGCAAAGCCGCTCAGCTCAACAAAAGGACGCAAGGGGCGAGGTCCTCATCAGAATTGTAGAAACTCCAGGCGAATTGGGACACCGCCTGGCCTTCCCACTTGCACTAGGAAAGGAGTAGAGGTAGTATTTGCTTGGGCGCGGTTGAGCCTGCACCGAAGAGTCGGGCACGGGGGTGAGAGCCCGGCCACGCTGGATGTGCTTCGGCACATAAGGTGTCGTTCCCTGTTTAGGCCTCCGCGCCCTTTTCACTATTGGCTGCTTACGGCCTGCCCTAGCATCGCACACCAGGGTCGCCTCTACGCCTTCCCGAACACTCTCCGGAAAATCTCATCCACGTGTTTCAGGTAGCGCTCCACGTTGAACACGCGCGCGATCTCGTCCGGCTTAAGGTAGCGGCGGATGTCCTCATCGCGCTCCGCCAGGCTGCGGAAATCCTCGCGTGTTTCCCAAACCTGCATGGCGTTGCGCTGCACCCAGCGGTAGGCTTCTTCGCGCGACGCGCCTTTTTCCACAAGATCGAGCAGCAACTGCCCGGAAAATATCAGGCCCTTCAACAGGTCGAGATTCTCGCGCATGCGGCCGGGATACACGAACATGTTCTCCACGAGGTTGGTGGTTTTCGCCAGCAAGTAATCAAGCAGGATGGTCGAGTCCGGCAGGATCACGCGCTCGACGGAGGAGTGCGAGATATCGCGTTCGTGCCAGAGTGCCACGTTTTCGAGCCCGGCTTGCGCGTTGGCGCGCACCACACGCGCCAATCCGCAGATCTGTTCCGCCGTGACCGGATTGCGCTTGTGGGGCATGGCGGACGACCCCTTCTGCTCCGGCGAAAAGTATTCCTCCACCTCGCGCACTTCCGTGCGCTGCAAGCCGCGAACTTCCAGCGCAATCTTTTCCAGTGAAGCGGCACCGACGGCCAGCGTGCAGAGGTAGAAGGCGTGCCGGTCGCGTTGAATGACCTGGGAGGAAACAGGGGCAGGACGCAATCCCAGGCGGTCGCAAATCTTCCTCTCGATGGAGGGCGCCAGATGCGTATAGCTGCCCACGGCGCCGGAGATCTTACCCACCCGCATATGTTCTGCGGCATAAGCCAGGCGCTCCGTGTTGCGCCGGTTTTCCTCGAACCAGATGGCGAGCTTGCACCCGAAGGTGATGGGCTCTGCGTGGATACCATGCGTGCGTCCGATCATCGGCGTGTGTTTGAATTCCAAGGCGCGCTTCTTCAAGACCTCGCCAAGGCGCCTGTACCCGGCCAGCAGCAACTCCGAAGCCTTGCGCACTTGCAGCGCCTGGGCGGTGTCCACGACGTCGTTCGAGGTGAGGCCGTAGTGCAGGTAGCGACCCTCTCGCCCAACGTGCTCGGCAACGTTGGTGGTGAAGGCAATCACGTCGTGCTTCACCTGGCGCTCGATCTCAAGGATGCGCTCGACGTCGAAGCCCGCCTTGCGCCGGATGGCCCGCGCCGCGCTCTTCGGGATCAGGCCGGCTTCCGCTTCAACCTCCGCGGTAGCGATTTCCACTTCCAGCCATTTTTGGAATTTGTTCTGATCAGTCCAGATACTACCCATCTCCGGGCGAGTGTATCGAGGAATCACTTTGCGTCTCCCAATTTGGACTAGGAATCCAAGTGGCCAATCGTAGCACAGGACAGGATTCAGGAGTCAGGATTCAGGGGTTAGCATTCGGGAGTGAGAAGGAGGTGGAAGGTAGGTGGTAGATGGTAGGTGGGGACAGAAATTCGGCTTTCAGGTGTCAGGTGACAGGGGCTGGTAATTGGCGGCTGGGTGATTTTGAATTGCTTTCTATCCTCCCCTACTGCCCTCTGTCGACTGTCTACCCCTTTACTGACTCCTGAATCCTGAATCCTGACTCCTGAATCCTCCCTCTAAAACCTGAAGACCAGCGTAGGGGTCGTTTGGCAGGCGAGGTGCAGCTCGGCGCATCCGCCGCGAGTACGCTGGGCAAGAGCTTGCTCGGCGCTGAGGCGCGCAATCTCTGGATGGTTATTTGTTTCGCTCAAGTGGGCGAGCACCAGGACTTGCGCCCTGCCATCGAAATCTTCGGCGAGAAAGGCGGCGGTGGCGTTGTTTGAAAGGTGCCCGTGCCGGCTCATCACGCGTTGCTTCACGTACCACGGATAAGGGCCAACCTTCAGCATATCCAGGTCGTGGTTCGATTCAAAAATCAAACAATGGCACCCCTTCACGCGCTGCTTGACGACTTCCGGAACATATCCGAGATCAGTGACCAGGCTAATTCGGATGCCCTGGGTATCAAACGTGAAGGCAACTGGATCTACCGCATCGTGCGGGATGGGGAAAGGCGTGACCTCAATGTCGCCGATGCTGAACTTTTCACTGGCGGCGAAGTGTTCGAAGCTTTGAATCCTGGTGTCCCAGTTCACGGCGTCGCGCGTGGGAGGCGAAATATAAATGGGCAGCTTCCCGTCAAGAGCCAGCACCCGCAAACCGTAGATGTGGTCGGTATGCTCGTGGGAAACGATCACTGCGTCCAGACCATCGACAGGCTCGCCAATCGCCGCCAGTCGCGCGTACGTCTCCCTACAGCTCAAGCCTGCGTCTATCAGCAGCCGCGTCTTTTCGGTCGCCAAGAGGGTGCAGTTACCCCTGCTGCCGCTCCCCAAAACACAGACGCGGACGCTCATCGGTCCTCCAACCGGGCGCAAGTGACAAGCGTCGCCATTAGGATTGGCGACTCGCCGTGGCGAGACGAGTGACAAGTGACAAGCAAGAACGTCTGACTTCTGCCCGTTGTCTTTTCACACGGCATAACCAAACGACTTGTGCTTCGCAGCCTGTCCATCTGAATTAATCGCAATTATAAGATGCCGGGGCGAATCTGGAGAAGGAAAACCTTTGTCTTGGTGTAATCCCACAGTTACGGGCGGTGTAGCATCCCAGTGGATCGTGCGTTTGGTCTTGTAGGCGAAAACGCCGAGGTGGCATGCCGTGATGGTCCTATAACTGCGCCATCCAGGATCAATGCACGTCGCTTGGCCAAGCCCTTCCCAACCTCCCACCGACGACCTACTAACTACCTTTAGTTTCAACAACATTCCCGCATTAAACAGATATCTCCCTTGTTTTCATAGACATTCCCGCTTCCGCCTCGGGTTTTCCACAGCGGTCCTTTGTTTTCAATAACATTCCCGCGTCGTTCCAGCATTTTTGAAAGTTACTACGGTCGTCGGGAAGCGCAGGCAATGACGTATTGTCGCTTTGGAAAGAAGGATGGGGGAGTCATCTCTGAGGTTTCTACGCTCATGACAGAACAGTCGAGCATCATTAAGTAGCCTACCATGCTAAGTGCGGGTTGTCAAGAATTCTCTTCGACCCTTTTCGAGCCGTGTTAACACTCTCCGGTATACAGCCGTCATCCGGGAGGTGCATTCCCTAGCCAGCCGCATAAGCCAGGCCGACCAGTGTACCGTCCGGCACAGTCGTGCCGAATCCATCTGGATCGGGCAGACCACTAGCGTTGCCTTGTCGGCGCTCAGCCGGCGCTCTCTTCAAGAGGGTGCATCCTCTTCGTACCTAGATTGCTGAGCAACCCAGCGTATCCGACGCTCAGGCCGCCTTTCCCTGAAAACGAGGCACGAACTCCTCGGCCACGAAGGTCTCGATCGAAGTTGGCGTAGTGTTCTCGGGGCAGCGCCGCTCAAGGGCCACCATGTACCCGGAGTTGAGCGCCTCTGCCATTTCCAGAAGCAAGTCAGCCATATTGGCGGACATGCCCATCTGGGTGAGCGCCGCCTTCAGTTGCTGCGGCGGCAATTGCACATAGGCAAGGCCGGGCTTCCCGATAGCTTTGCCGATCACTGACGCCGCTTGCTTGTAATCCAAATCGCGCTGGCCGAGCAGCTCGCGAGCTTGCTTCCCGGCAAAGGCTCGCTTCTGCAGGATCTCAGCGCAGGTGGCGCCGATGTCGCGCGTGGCGATCATGGACACGGGCAGGTCCGCGCGGAGGGGTCCGCCCACGATCCCGAAATTCCGGATCACTCCCACCTGAGGCAGCAGATTCTCCATAAAATAGCCCGCCCGCAGGTAGACGGCATTGAGGCTAGCAAGGGCGTTCAGTTTCTGCTCCAGATTGTGAAGCCCTACCACTGGGCCGGTCTTCTCAGCCTTGTCGGCGCCGACGCTGCTCAGAACAACCGCGTGCGTGACGCAAGCCTGCCCGAGGGCCGAGACCAAAGCATCGCTCACTCTTTCCTGAAAACCCAGGGGATCCGCTGCGGCCATGTTGGGCGGCAGCATCGCATAGACGGCGCTGGCCCCATCGAAGGCCCTGCTCAGCGCGGCTGCGTCTGTGACGTCAGCGGGGAAGGCTTCGGCGCCCTTCCGGACGAACCGCTCTAGCCGAACGGCGTCCCGGCCGATAACGCGAACCTTTTCCCCCTGAGCCAGCAGCTTTTCGGCAATCACACTTCCGGTGTTTCCAGTTGCACCTGTAATGACAAACATAAGGTCAACCTCCTTTTGATCCTCTATTGGATGCACCGGGGCACGCCACGGTGACATCAATCGGGTCAGGCGCGGAGCTCGCCCCGTTATAATCCGCAGATTCCGCAGATGACACAGACTACTATCAGGCCGAGTTCAAAGCCCGCAGCCTTGAGGTAGTTGAGCAGTTGAGCCTGCTCGACCCCCCGTCAGCCGGCCCAATGCTTTCAGCTCCACCGCCGCCCCGATGACGGCGCAGGTCCTCGCGTCGCGTCTTTCTTCACTCATCTGCGTCATCTGCGTAATCTGCGGATTTGTTGAGTCTGCCGGCGTGCAGCTTGAAACAGCGCCTTAGAATCGCGACAGCGATGAAACTTGAAGGGTTGCGGCGCATCGGATAACTGATGCTGTGGCGGTCAAATCCACAACAAAACCAAGATTGCGAGGAGGAAAGTATGGGTTTGGGACAGGCGTTATTACCGGAGTTTGATCATGAGATGGCGGGGGTAAGGCGGACGCTCGAACGGGTGCCGGAGGAGAAATTCGACTGGCGACCGCACCCGAAGTCGGGGACCATGGGCTGGCTGGCGTCGCACTTGGCGACGCTGCCGACGTTGGCGGTGAGGACGATTGAGAAGGAATCTTTCGAGATTGCGCCCGGGGGCCAGCCGCCCTCGGGGCCGCCGAAGCTGAAGACGCGGCAGGAAGTGCTCGAGACGTTCGATAGGAACCGGAACGCGGCGCGGGCGGCCATTGCCGGCGCTTCGGATGAGCATCTGATGAAGACATGGACCTTGCTCTTCAACGGCAAAACCGTCTTCTCCTTGCCGCGGGCCGGCGTCCTGCGCGGCCCCTTCATGAACCATGCCATTCATCATCGCGCCCAGCTTGGTGTTTTTTTGCGGCTGAACGAGGTGCCGGTGCCTGCGCTCTACGGGCCATCGGCGGATGAGCAATTTTCGTAGAGCAAGAATTCGTAGCGCCCCCTGAAATGCACCGGGAACCACTTGCGCGGTGGTGGCTGGACGAGCGGTAGCGCAGAGTCTCGCATCCCAGAGACTCTGCGGCTTTTTATCCGCGGAAGATCAAGAACCGCAGAGTTTGAAATGCACAAACTCTGCGCTACCGAGCTGGCGCGAAGCACAGAAAGGAGTGAGAAAATGAGCGGAGTACGGGTTCTGGTGGGTACACGCAAGGGCGCGTTCATCCTAACGTCGGACGGAAAGCGCAAACGGTGGAGGGTCAGTGGCCCCCACTTTGCGGGCTGGGAGATCTACCATCTGAAGGGGTCGCCCGTCGATCCGAATCGCCTCTATGCATCGCAAACCAGCGGCTGGTTTGGGCAGATCATCCAGCGCTCGAGCGACGGCGGCAAGACGTGGGAGGCGCCCGGAGGCGGACTGACGACCGCGCCAAGCGGCATGCCCGTTGCCGAGAGCAACAAATTCGTCTACGACACTTCTCCGGAAACCGGCAAACCCCTCACCACGCACCAGTGGTACGACGGCACGCAGCACCCCTGGGAGTTCAAGCGCGTCTGGCATCTCGAACCGTCGCTGACCGATCCGGATACCGTCTACGCCGGGGTGGAAGACGCCGCCTTGTTCCGGTCGACCGACGGCGGGCAGACGTGGCAGGAGCTGGCCGGGCTGCGCGGCCACGGCACAGGCCTCGAGTGGCACCCAGGCGCCGGTGGGATGGGCCTGCACACTATTCTTCTTGATCCGAGCGATCCCGAACGGATTTTTGTCGCCATCTCGGCTGCGGGCGCCTTCCGGAGCGACGATGCCGGCCAGACGTGGCGACCGATCAACCGTGGACTGAAGTCCCAATACATCCCCGACCCGAATGCCGAGGTGGGCCATTGTGTTCATCGCATCGCGATGCACCGGTCGCGCCCGAGCGTGCTGTTCATGCAGAAGCACTGGGACGTGATGCGCAGCGACGACGCCGGCGACTCGTGGCAAGAGATCAGCGGGAACTTGCCGACCGACTTCGGGTTCGTGATTGACGTTCACGCGCACGAGCCGGACACCATCTACGTCGTCCCGATCAAAAGCGACTCGGAGCACTATCCGCCCCAAGGAAAGCTGCGCGTGTACCGCAGCCGCACGGGCGGAAACGAGTGGGAGGCGCTCACCAAAGGTCTGCCGCAACGGAACTGCTATGTCAACGTGCTGCGCGACGCGATGGCCGTCGACTCGCTCGATTCGTGCGGCGTGTATTTCGGCACCACCGGCGGGCAGGTGTTCGCGTCGGCCGACGCCGGAGACACCTGGGCGCCCATTGTCCGATATCTTCCGGCCGTGCTGTCCGTGGAGGTCCAGACACTGCCATGATCCGAGTGGTGCTTCCGTATCATCTGCGGATGTTGGCGCGCGTCGGCGGCGAGGTGAAGCTCGACGTCGAAGGTCAGGTGACGCAGCGCTCGGTCCTCGACGCGCTCGAGGCCTGCTATCCCATGCTGCGCGGGACGATCCGCGACCAGGTCACCGAGCAGCGCCGGCCGTTCTTGCGGTTCTTCGCCTGCGAGCAGGATCTGTCCCATGAGCCGCCGGACGCCCCACTGCCCGAAGCGGTCGCGACCGGGGCTGAGCCTTTTCTGGTCGTTGGGGCCATAGCCGGCGGCTAGTGGCCCATCGTGACCGCTACCGATATACATCGCGCGATTGATAGACAGTTCCCCATTGGGAGCTATTTGAATACATCGGATTTCCTTCGGGCGACCCACGACACGCAACCCTGGATAGCCTTAACCGTGGGTGGCGCCGACATCGCCTTTTATGTCGGCGACCCTTAAGAGGCCAGGACAGGCCACGGACAGGACGCGGTGACAGGGATGTTGCGCGTGTTCGTGGGGCGCATACATGAAAGACAATGTATGCGCGACCCGCGTACCCAAGGGCAAAGGCCCGGAGGGCCGATCCCGCCTTGCGGGATAGCCCAGGGCGCCAGCCCTGGGTCCAGAAAGTCCTCTGGTTCGCGGGACCCCCAGCGGGGCGAAAGAAAAGGTTTCGAGGCGGGAACTCTCCCCGGTTCTGCCGCCCCTTCCGGGGCTTGACCGGCGCTGGGGCTTGGTTTCCCAGGGCTTGCGCCCTGGGCTAAGTTCTATCGCCCGCTAGGCGGGCTCTCCGGACGACCCTGCTGCTGCCGTAAGCTTTCACAAATATGTCACACAACAGCGGCAGGACTCCCACTTTTGTGTCGCACACCCCCATGTCACCAACGCTTTGATTTGGCTGCACGTGCAGTCTATAATAGTTTCCAGCGGGGCGAGATTGCCAATCATGCATAGCCATTCATCCATGATCGGCCAGACGGTTTCCCACTATCGCGTGCTGGAGAAGCTCGGTGGCGGGGGGATGGGTGTCGTTTATAGGGCGGAAGATACTCGCCTCCACCGGTTTGTCGCACTCAAATTCCTGCCTGAGGCCGTCGCCAAGGATCCCCAGGCATTGGCGCGTTTCCAGCGCGAAGCGCAATCTGCCTCAGCCCTGAATCATCCCAATATCTGCACGATACACGACATCGGCGAATACGCAGGCCAAGCGTTCATGGCCATGGAGTACCTGGATGGCGTGACGCTGAAGCACCAGATTCAGGGCCGGCCAATTGAGTTAGAACGACTCCTGGAGATCGCCGTCGAGATCACCGACGCCCTTGATGCAGCTCACAGCCAGGGTATCATCCATCGGGACATCAAAGCGGCGAACATCTTTATAACCAAACGGGGACACACCAAGGTGCTAGACTTCGGCTTGGCCAAGGCCACAGCGGCGGGCAGCCCTTCCGGTCAGGGTGCAGGTTTGGATACTCTAACCGCAGCCGCCGTGGAGGAGCCGCATCTGACCAGCCCGGGGACAGCGCTGGGGACGGTGGCCTATATGTCGCCGGAGCAGGTGCGGGCCAAGGTACTGGATGCACGCAGTGATTTGTTCTCCTTTGGTGTGGTGTTGTACGAGATGGCGACAGGGATGTTGCCCTTTCGCGGTGATACCTCAGGCGTCATCTTTGCGGCTATCTTAAACCGTGCACCTGTGCCTCCGGTTCGACTGAATCCCGAGTGTCCCCCCGAACTCGAACGAATTATCCACAAGGCTCTGGAGAAGGACCGCGAGTTGCGGTACCAGACCGCCGCAGAATTGCGCGCCGACCTGAAGCGCCTGAAGCGTGATACGGATTCCGGTCGCACGGGGGCGACCGCGGCTCTACTGGGTGGGGTCGAGGAGCTTCGCGAAACCCGCCCACCTCGTCGATGGCGCACCTGGGCAGCGATATTCGGCAGCGCTTTCTTCGCCATGACGGCAATTCTCGGGTATCTTCTAACGCGCCCTCTGCCCCCACCGCGTGTGCTGCGAACCGTCCAGCTCACCAACACCAACCGGCCGAAAAGCGGTATGGTCACTGACGGCACGCGGCTCTATTTCCTAGACAACCAGTTGGGCCCTGCCCAAACCTCCGTGACCGGTGGTGAGACGGTGCCCATACCGACCTCATTAATATTGGGGGACCTTGGCTGGCGCTACTTGTACGATATCTCACCAGACGGATCGCAACTTCTGCTGCCTACTTTCCTAAATGAATCAACCCCCGAGGCGCCCCTCTGGACTCTTTCTGTGCTGGGCGGCTCGCCTCGCCGATTAGGCAACCTCGAAGGTCACAGCGCGGCGTGGTCGCCGGACGGAAACAGGATTGCCTACTCCAAGGGGAACGAGATATTCCTGGCCAAGAGCGATGGGAGCGAACCACGGCGGCTCTTGACGACGGCTGGAAGGTCTGGCTACCTCTGCTGGTCGCCCGACGGAACGATCCTGCGCTTTACCGTGAACGATCCCCAGACCAATAACCGCTCCCTTTGGCAAGCCTCCACGGATGGATCCCATCTTCATCCCCTGCTTCCCGGTTGGAACAACCCACCCAACGAATGCTGTGGCCACTGGACGCCGGACGGAAGGTATTTCGTCTTCGAGGCAGTACGCGAGGGGACGGCAAACGTCTGGGCCCTGCGCGAAAACGCTGGCCTTTTCCGGTCCACCCGCCATGAGCCCGTGCAGTTGACGACGGGGCCGATGAATACCGGCAAGCCCGTCCCGAGCCGGGATGGTAAGAAGCTCTTCGTCCAAGGCTGGCAGCCCCGGGCGGAATTGGTGCGCTACGATGCGAAATCAGGACAGTTCGCGCCTTACCTTTCGGGAATCTCGGCGGTGGCACTCGACTTCTCTCGTGATAAAGAGTGGGTCGCCTACAATGACTACGCCGATGACACCATGTGGCGAAGTAAGGCGGACGGAACCCAAAAGCTCCAACTTACTTTCCCGCCCATGCAGGCCTACCTGCCTCGATGGTCTCCGGATGGCAAGCAGATCGCCTTCTTTGGTCATCCGCCCGGCGAACCCTGGCAAATCTATGTCGTTTCCGCCGCTGGAGGCTCACCCGAACTGATCTACCGCCGTGAAACTAACCTGGCGGACCCCAACTGGTCACCCGACGGCAAATCACTGGTCTTCGGCGGGAATGCGCCTAGCAATCAGGGGTCAGCGGTCTACGTGCTCGATATGAAAACGCGAAACGTCTCGAAACTGCCCGGGTCCGATGGCCTGTTTTCTCCCCGCTGGTCTCCAAACGGAAGCTATGTAGTCGCCATTACGCTGGATTCTCTCCAGTTCATGCTTTTTGATTTCACGACTCAGAAATGGACTGAGCTCGCCAAGGCCAAGGGTTTCCTAGGCTGGCCGAATTGGTCCCGAGACGGACACTATTTGTATTTTCACGGGATTCTCGAGAAGGAACAGGGCTACTTCCGCGTGCAAATCACCGACCGCAAACTGGAGCAAGTCCTCAGCCTGAAAGGGTTTCAGCAGGCCGTAGGAGCCTTCGGAAACTGGAGCGGCCTCGCCCCGGACGAATCTCCGCTGTTTGTCCGCGATGCCAGCATCCAGGAAATCTACGCCCTCGATTGGGAAGCGCCTTGAGGGCGTGTCCCAGCGCTCCGCGGCCGGAGTCTCAGTCACCTGTTTGAAGGCGGGGCATCCGGTGGCCGGGAAGTTGATCCGACCGGTGGAGAGAGGACGACCGTGGCCCGACAAAACTTCAACCGGTCCAACAATGCCTTCGAACTCGACCTGCACGGATGCTCGATGGAAGAAGGCCGCAGCGTGGCTGGGCAGCGGATCCGCGAGTGCTTTCGCTACGGCATCGAAGAATTGCGCATCATCTACGGCTCGGCAGAGCGTGCCGAGGGGACGCTGCGCCAGGCTGTTGAAGAAGCGATTCGCGAGGCGAGCAGTTGCGTAGCCGCCTGCTCTTTTCGCGACTCGTACGGCATGTTCGCGGCGGAGAAAGAGTCCACCGAGGTGAGGGTCACGCTGGCGCCCAACCCGCGCCCCCAAGCTCAGGACCGGAAGATGGTATTCGTCGCCTTCACGTCACGGTACGACACCGAGCGCCATCGACACGAGCCGTATTATCCGTTGCGTCCCAGCAGCAGAAACTAGGTTTAGAGTCGAAGCTCTCCAGGGCGTCGGCGCGTAAATTCTTCGGTTTCAACAGATCGGTTGCGCTGGTCAGGATTACATCCATGCACTCGTCTGCCCTGCTGTCATTCTGAGCGCAGCGGAGCGGAGCGAAGAATCTCGCTCTGGACTTTTCCGCGCAGAAACAGCAGGGCAAGATGCTTCGTCCGCGGCGGACTCAGCATGACAGTGAGGTGGCGACCAGCCCCGACGCTGGCAGTAATCTTCCAATTCGCGCCTTCGCCAGATGGCTTCGTGGGGACATTATGAGTCCGCTTGCAAGGACCAGGGAAAAGGGTTAGATTATGAGTCGTGATTGGCCGGATTTCGGTTTCGATGCCTTTGGGTGCGGCTTCGCCTATGGTCAATGGCCGGGACAAATCGTTGCCACGCCGCTCAAAGCCGTTCGAGGGGGTGATCCGGAAGGAGGCTTTGTTTGTTGTACGGATGTTGTACGCATTTTGTAGATTTTTTCTGACGTTATAGTTTTGTAGGTCTTGCATCGAGCGGGGGTAATTCAGCGGTAGAATGCCAGCTTCCCAAGCTGGACGTCGCGGGTTCGATCCCCGTCCCCCGCTCCAATCTCATCAACAACCTCCCCCGCTCTGCGGACAGGTCAATGACCACAGGTCGTAGACTCACGCCAAATGCCCCTAAGAGAAGCCTGATTTGGCGGTTTCAATCTCCCGAAAGGACTCATACCCACGAAAACCACGCATGAATACGACAAACAAATCTCAGCTCGCTCGCAGCTACAAGGTCGGGGGAGAGGGCCAGTTGGTGGTAAGCGGGGAGCCCAAGTCCAGTTAGCGATAACACTTCCCATCGCGCAGCATGCAGAATCATCGCCGAAAGCGCGGGGGACCGACTAGAGATTCTAAGGCGAATGCAAGTTGGGCGGGAGCGACAAATCCATCCCAACGCCGCTGGATGCGACCGTCAGACGCAATAAGGAGTGTAGTGGGAAGCCTGGAAACGCCATAGAGAAAGGCTGTGCCTTCGTCGTCGTCCCGCAGGACGGTTACGCCATCAAGCTGCCAATCGTAGGTGAAGTTGAGGAGCGCACTGGGATCGAGCGGTTTACCGCCGAATAGCGTGTTGCATCCCACTATCAACACCTCAACGCCATTAGGCGCATACTGCTGGGCCATGCTTTTCAGGAAAACCAACTGCCCGCGAGATAGATCAGAATAAGTGCGCGACAATGGCTGCGCGCGGGTGTCCCGGCCGTATCGTCGCGAACTCGGAGACCATCTGCCGTAGCCCCTTTAGCTCTTGCGAACAGCCACATGGACGAAGCGTCGCTTCTCGCAAACTGACCCAACACCCAATCCTCTTCCCAAATAACACCCGTGGCGCTGGTGAAAGTCAGCGCATGTGCCACGAAAAGGAGGTCCTATGTTCGTTGAACTCATGCCACTTCTTGCCGGCCGCACTGTGCTCATCACGGTGGCCAAGGTGGACGACAAGACAATTCGCATCAACGTCATTCCCGCTCTGGCAAAGGCCGACGAGAACCCCGCTCTAACCACCCCGCTTACCTATACCGGCCCGCCCGAGGAACATATTACGCGCTTCAGGACGACCATGCGCCCAGCACCTCACTCAAAGCTCACTTTCCTGGGCTTGGGACAGTACCCAGAGGCAGTCAGACGTATGTTATCGGTCGGTCGAGATCTAAAAACGGAAATGTTGGTTAAGGCAAACCTTCGATATGGCTGTTGCGGATAATTAGTCCCTCCTCTCAAGCCCCATTCGCAACTCCCAGAGTCAAGAGGAAACGGGAACCCGCCGATGAAGCTTTTGGGGGAGTGGCGCCTGCTCGCGGCGCCCTCCGCGAAGGGAGGTCTCGGCTGAGGTTTTGAGCCACTAGACCCTTTAGCCGCGAAGAGTTGAGTGCCCGACTCCAGGTGGGAGTACGCGCCGTCGGGTCGCAGACTAGCCTGGTTGCGCGCGCTGCCGAGCTGGAAGAAGCGTTGGCACGCGTCAAGCGACTGCGGGGGTTGCTCCCGATTTGCCCGAACTGCAAGAAGATCTGTAACGACCGGAAGTATTGGCAGCAGCTCGAAAACTACATCTGAGAACGGCGAGAAGCCCGGTTGAGCGATGGCATTCCCCCGGACTGCTTCGAGAAGTTCGCGCGGCCCGAATTGGAGAAGCTCTGAGCCTGCTTCGAGAAAGACCCATGAAGATGCTGATGACATCTCGGGGACGAGACCTCTGGCGGAGGCAGTTCTGCTGGTCGTTGCTGCTGATCTTGGGAATACTTCCAGTCGTCGCGGTGGAATTGTGCGCAGTGGGCGAGCGCTCCCCTATTCAGCAGGTTGCCATTCCGGAACGGCCAAGGCCGGCGCCGCTGCCCCACCGAACAGGTGGTGCGGCCGAGTCCGCGCGCTCCAGGATGCACGGGGGTGAGTTCGCACTGAATACCGGGCACCTCCTGGATGGCTCCGCGCAGGATGTGACCGTTCTGGCGCTTCCTCCGTCATTCTACCTGAAGCACATCCCTGGTATCCTGGGGATCATGGCGGCCCTCATGCTGGCAGCTCTGGCCTGGGGAGTGTCGCTGCGCCGCCGCGTCCGCCAACATACCCCCGTTATCCGGGAATGGCTGCGGCGCGAAGCCGCCCTGAGGAAGCGGTACTTCGACCTTTTTGAGAACGCGAACGATGCCATTCTTATTCTGGAACCCGAGCAAGAAATCGTCCTGGAGGCTAACGCCCAGGCCTGCAAGACCTACGGGTTCACCAAAGAAGAACTGGTGGGGATGAGCCTGAAGCGGATTACCAAAGATGTGCCGCGCGGCGAACGGCAAATCGCGAAGCTCCTGCTTGACAGCAATTACAGAAACTTCGAGACGGTTCACACCCGCAGCGATGGGTGTGAAATTGAGATCCTGGCCAGTGCGTCGGTGATTGAGTACAACGGCCGCACCGCGATCCTGAGTATCAATCGCGACATTACCGAGCGCAAGCAGGCGGAAGAGGCACTGCGTGCGAGCGAGGACCATTACCGAGACCTGTTTGAGAACGCCAATGACATCATCTACACGGTGGACCTTGACGGAAATCTGACGGGACTTAACGGCGCCACCGAGACGATTTCCGGCTACACGCGCGCGGAAGCGCTGAGGTTGAATCTGGCGCAGATCATCGTGCCCGAGAAGGCTGAACAGGCCGTCCGCGGCTTGAATCTGGCACGCGAAGGCGTCGCACCCCCGACCGCCGAGTGGACGATCATCACCAAGGATGGCCGCCGGGTCCTGCTGGAAGTGACCTTCCGAGTGATTACCGAGGGCGGTAAGCCCGTGGGGATCCAGGGCATCGCTCGTGACATCACCGAACGCAAACAAGCCGAAGACCGCATTCGGGAGTCGCAGCGATTCCTGGAAGGTCTGCTGAAGGCGATTCCCATCCGGGTATTCTGGAAGGATTGCGACTTGAACTATCTTGGCTGTAATGCGCTCTTCGCTCGTGATGCCGGGATCGACAGGCCGGAGGATATCATCGGGAAGGATGACTATCAACTGGCTTGGCGTGACCAAGCCGAATCCTACCGGGAGGATGATCGCAGGGTGATCGAGAGCGGCATCCCCAAATTGCTCATCGAGGAACCGGAGACGACGCCGGAAGGGCACACTATCCATGTCTTGACCAGCAAGATTCCTCTTCGCGACACGGGGGGGAACATCATCGGGGTGCTTGGCGTCTATCAGGACATCACCGAGCGCAAACGGGCGGAGCAGGCCCTGCGTGAGAGCGAAGAGAAGTTCCGGGGCTTCTTTCAAGGTGCGGCGGAGGGGATACTCGTTTCGAACTTCGAAACCCAGAAGTTCGTGTATGCCAATCCCGCCGCGTGCCGAATGTTGGGCTACACGGAAGAAGAACTGGTACACATGGGCATAAGTGATGTTCATCCCCAACAGGATTTGGAGGGGGTTGTGGCTGGGTTCATGGCCCAGACCCGCGGTGAAAAAACACTGGCGCTAGCCATTCCGTTTCTGTGCAAAGACGGGACTACGATCTATGCCGAGATCAACGCCAGCCGGCTGGAGGTCGACGGAAAAGATTGCTGCGTCGCGTTCTTCACCGACATCACCGCTCGCAAGCGAATCGAGGCGGCGCTGCGGGAGAGCGAAAAGAAGTTCCGTGGCCTCTTTCAAGGTGCGGCGGAGGGGATACTCGTCTCGACCATCGAGACCAAGAAGTTCGTATATGCCAATCCCGCCGTGTGCCGAATGTTGGGCTACACGGAAGAAGAACTGGTACGCCTGGGCGTGAGTGATATCCATCCCCAACAGGATTTGGAGAGGGTTGGGGCTGCGTTCATGGCCCAAGTACACGGCGAAAAAACGTTGGCACCAGCCCTTCCGTGCCTGCGCAAAGACGGGACTACGATATATGCCGACATCAATGCCAGCCGGCTGGTGGTCGACGGAGAAGATTGCAGCGTCGGTTTCTTCACCGACATTACCGCTCGCAGGCAGGCGGAGGAGGCGCTGCAGGCTTCTGAAGCCCGCTATCGCCGGCTCTTTGAGGCCGCCAAGGATGGGATTCTGATCCTCGATGCGGATTCGGGGGAGATAAGAGATGTCAACCCGTTCCTGACCGAGCTGCTGGGATTCTCCCACACGGAACTCCTGGGAAGGAAACTGTGGGAGATCGGTCCTTTGAAAGATGCCCTGCTAAGCAAGGTTAGCTTCGGAGAATTGCAGAGCGAAAACCATATCCGGTACGAGCATCTCCCCCTGGAAACCCGAGACGGAAGACAAATTGCAGTGGAATTCATTAGTGGCGTCTACCTCGTTAACCACCAGAAAGTAATTCAATGCAACATCCGCGACATAACCGCTCGCAAGCGGGCGGAGGACGCGCTCCAGATAGAAAGGGACAACCTCAACGCCATCTTCGCTTCGGCCCCGGTGGGCATGCTCCTGCTCAATGAGGAGACAGTGATTGTGGGCGCCAACGCCGAGGTGGCAGCCATGGTTTTCCGCGACCCTGCGGAAATAATCAATCAGCGGGCTGGGGCCGGGCTGGGCTGTAAGCACAGCCACGAAACCGAAAAGGGATGCGGTTATTCCCCGGCTTGCCCAGCCTGTCAACTGAGGGACAGCATTAATAAGGTTCTATCTTCCGGCACGCGGGTGCATGGTTTGGAGATCCAGCCGACCCTGCTAATCTGTGGCCGTGAGGAACATCCTTGGCTGCGAGTGAGCGCGGAGCCGGTCCTTCTCAATGGCCACAAACACGTGGTGGTGGCGATTGACAACATCACGGAGCGGAAACGCGCCGACGAGGCGCTACGCGAGAGCGAGGAGCGGTTCCGGGCCCTCTTTCAGGCTGCCGAGGATCCCATTTTCATCAAGGACACGACCCTACAATATACCCTAGTGAATCCCGCCATGGAGCGGCTTTTCGACCGGCGGACTTCGGAACTCATCGGCCGTACTCAGGCGGATCTTTTTGGGGAGGGTACGAAGAAGCACCACCAAGCCATAGATTCTCGAGTGCTGGCAGGCGAAACCATCGCGGAGGATAGCACCATGCCGGTGCATGGCGCGCAGCGCACATTCCACGTCGTCAAGGTACCCATGCGCGACCACGCCGGCAAAATCATCGGTCTGTGCGGCATTGCCCGGGACATCACCGAGCGGAAGCGCGCCGAGGAGGAACGCAAGAAGGCACTCGTGCGGCAGCAGGGTGTCAGCCTGCTTCAGCGCTCGCTGCTCGCGCCACTGCCGCTGGCGGATAAACTCCGAGCTGTGACCGACAGCATCGTCCGTCTGTTTGAAGCCGATTTCTGCCGCATCTGGCTGATCCGCCCCGGAGATCTTTGCCAACAGGGCTGCATCCATGCCGCGGTGCAGGAGGGGCCGCACGTCTGCCGTGATCGAGACCGGTGTTTGCACTTGCTTGCGAGCTCCGGCCGCTATACCCACACCGACGGCCAAGGCCACCGCCGTATTCCGTTCGGCTGTTACAAGATCGGACTCGTCGCCTCGGGCAGGGAGCACGGGTTCATCACCAACGACGTACAGAACGATCCCCGCGTTCACAACCGCGAATGGGCGCGCGAGCTCGGACTCGTCTCGTTTGCAGGATACCGGCTCCGCGCTCCCGGCGGAGAAACGCTGGGGGTTCTGGCCCTCTTCGCCAAACACGCCATCCCAGCCGATGGAGATGCCATGCTGGACGCACTCGGCAGTGCTGTCGCTCTGGTCGTCCGACAAGCGACAGACGAGGAGGCGCTGCGCCTTTACGCCTTGGATTTGGAGTCAGCCAAGGCCGTGCAGGAAGAAAATGCAACTAGGCTCCGCCAACTCGTAGAGGATCTCGGCGAGGCGAAGCGGCAGGCGGAGGCCGCCACGCAGGCCAAGAGTGAGTTCCTGGCCAGTATGAGCCACGAAATCCGGACCCCGATGAATGGCATCCTGGGCATGACCGAACTCGCCCTGGAAACGGAACTCACCCCGGAGCAACGGGAGTACCTGGCGATGGTCCAGACCTCGGCCGATTCGTTGCTCTCCGTCATTAACGACATTCTGGATTTCTCAAAGATCGAGGCTCGCCAGCTTGACTTGGATCGCATTGAGTTCAATCTGCGTGACACCCTTGGCGACGCGCTGAAAGTGCTGGCCCTCCACGCCCACCAGAAAGGTTTGGAACTTGCCGACTTCGTCCAGCCCGAAGTGCCGGAGTGGTGGGTGGGTGATCCCGGACGGCTGCGGCAAATCCTCACCAATCTGGTAAATAACGCCATCAAATTCACGGAGCAGGGCGAGGTGGTCGTCCGGGTTACGGTAGAAGGGCAACGGCCGGACCCTTCTTGTCTACACTTCGCGGTCAGTGACACCGGCATCGGGATTCCCGCCGAGAAGCAGAAGTCGATCTTCGAGCCGTTCGTGCAAGCCGATGCTTCCACCACCCGCAAGTACGGGGGCACCGGGCTGGGGCTGGCCATCGCCTCCCAACTGGTGGCCCTGATGGGGGGGCGCCTCTGGGTGGAAAGCGAACCCGGCAAAGGCAGTACGTTCCATTTCACCGCCTGCGTGGATTTGGCGGCAACTCCGGCGGAGCGGCCCCCTCGGGCTTCCCCCGAAATCCTCCACAATCTGCCGGTCCTGGTAGTAGACGATAACGCCACAAACCGCCAAATCCTGGAGATGATGCTCCGGCATTTGAAGATGGTCCCGACGACTGCCGCCGGGGGGATGGCAGGCCTGGCCGTCATGGCACAGGCCAAGAAGGCCGGGGAAACCTTCCGCGTGGCTTTGATTGATTCCCTCATGCCGGACATGGACGGGTTCGCTCTGGCGGAAAGGATCAAGCACGACCCTGAACTGGCGGGCACGATAATCATGATGCTGACCTCCAGCGGCCTTCGCGGCGATGTTGCGCGTTGTCGGGAATTAGGCATCGCCGCTTACCTGATCAAACCCGTTAGACAGTCGGAACTTGTGGAAGCCATTCTTAGCCTCCTCGGCCAAGCTTCCCGAGAACGAGCGGACGTGATCACCCGCCACTCCTTACGCGAGGCCCGGCGGAAGCTCCGGATCCTGCTGGCCGAGGACAACCAGGTAAACCAAACCCTGGTGGTGCGGTTGCTGGGGAAAGCGGGCCACAACGTGGTCGTGGCCGGAAACGGCAAGGAGGCATTGGCCGCTCTAGCAAAGGCAGGGCCCGGGGCATTCGATCTGGTGCTGATGGACGTGCAAATGCCCGAAATGGATGGCTTCGAAGCAGCCACGGCCATTCGCAAGAAAGAAAGGGGGACGGGAACCCATCTGCCGATTGTTGCCATGACGGCCCACGCCATGAAAGGCGACCGGGAGCAGTGCTTGGCGGCGGGGATGGACGGTTACCTCTCCAAGCCTGTCAAGAGGGAGGAACTCTTCGACGCAGTCGAACGCCACAGTTACGAATCCCCGGCGCCAGAAAAGGATAGGCTCGCTCGGAAGCAGCCGGGCCTGGATAGAGCGGCCGTCCTGGCCCGCCTGGATGGTGACGAAGAACTGCTGGCGGAGCTGGCAGGGCTGTTCATCCAAGAGTCTCCCAAACGGTTGTGGGCGATACAGCAAGCCATCGAACAGGACGACGCCCAGGGGTTAGAGCGCGCGGCCCACGCCCTGAAGGGTTCGGTCGGCAATTTCGTCATTCCGACGGCAGTCAGAGCTGCGCAAACGTTGGAGACTATGGGTCGTGAGGGGAACCTCGCCGCCGCCGATACCGCATACGCCGTGCTCCAAGAAGAAATCGCCGGCCTCGTGCAGGTTCTTCAACGGCTTGAAAGCGAGGTGCACCCGTGAAGAACCACCCCCAACGTGTCGAATACTGAACATGAGAGCCCTAATTGCTGAAGACGATCCGGTTTCCCGCTGCATGCTCAAGGCGTTTCTGAGCAAAGCGGATTACGAGGTCGTTGTAGCCACCGATGGTCTCGAGGCTTGGGCCCTGCTGCAACAGCCCGATGCCCCCCGCTTGGTGATCCTGGATTGGATGATGCCCGGGCTCGATGGTATTCAAATCTGCCGCCAGGTGAGGCAGCGCGCCGCGGCATCTTTGTGTGCGTAAACACTTCGCACCTTCTAACCTGCTTACGCAATCGTCTCCTCTCCCCTTCATGATTCTCCGGATTAGCCTGGCGACGGCGGCTTGTGCCCGGAGCTCGGGCCGACGGCATGAGAAGAGGGTGGCACGCCAAGATAGTCGTTTCGTGCTTGCCCGCAAGCCCCCGCTATGGATCGCGTCAGAGCTGGTCCTTATACCCCGACGCCAGCTCTCGGTCTATTTTTCCGGACATAGTTGCTATCGATCATGGGCTCGGATTCACACTCCGCCTCGATGACTGTCACAGGGTGGTCCGGCGCGTTTTGCGGAAGTCCCATAAACCTTACGGAGATGTCGTCCTGCACGAAGTCCACCTTCTTCCCCGAGGCAAACAAGCGCGCCGACTTTACCTTTGTGCGAAGTCCGCCGATGGCTACCACCGTGGGCGGTTTGTAGTACTCGAGCGCCTTGGTTCCCACCGTTTGCGCGGGCCAAAAATGGACGTGGATGTAGAGCGTGTTCCCCTTGCGCGTGTATCCTGCAAACGTGTGCCAACTTGCTTTGCAGGGTTCCGCTTCATAAATGGTGGGCCCATTCTTGCCCATCCATTTGCCCACCTCGGTAAGGACGTTGACTGACGGCTCAGGCACGGAGCCGTCCGGCTTCGGGCCGATATTCAGCAGGTAGTTGCCTCCGCCGTTCGCGCAAGTGACCAGGTTCCGGACGATAGTCTTGGCGCTTTTCCAGTTGTCGTCGGCCTCAGTGTAACCCCAACTATCATTCATGGTCATGCAGGATTCCCACGCGCGCCCTGCCCGTTCAGCTTGAATCTCCTGCTCGGGGGTCGCGAAGTCTCCGGGCAGACCGTTCCGGTTGTTGACGATGATGTCCGGTTGGAGTCTGAACACCATCTCGTTCATCTTTTTGGACTCCCACTGCTCAGGGGTCAGAGGCCAATCCATGTCATACCAGAGGACATCAATTTTGCCGTAATTGGTCAGCAGTTCCCGGATCAAGCCGTGGGTGTACTCGACAAAGCGTATTCGTGCCGCTTGGTCGGTAGCGCAGCGGGCCCCGTCCGGATGGTGCCAATCCATCAGCGAGTAATAGAAGCCTACACGAAGTCCCTCCGCCCGGGCGGCTTCCACATATTCCGCAACCAGGTCGCGACCCGGCCCCTGTTTTGACGCGCAATAGTTGGTGAGCTTCGTATCCCAATTGCAGAAGCCTTCATGGTGCTTGGTTGTCATCACCATGTACTTCTGGCCTGCTTGCTTGGCCAACTTGGCCCATGCCCGGGCAGCCTTGGGCTGCGGCTTGAAAACCTTGGCCAACTCCTGGTACTGGAGGACCGGGATGCCCTCCATCTCCATGGCCCACTCATGATGACCAACCACGCTGTAAAGGCCCCAGTGAATAAACATGCCGAATTTGGCTTCATGCCACCATTGCATTCGGCGCGCACGGTCTGCCTGGACCTCGGGGCTTTCCTCCTCAGCCTGGCTCGGCTTTGCCGCGGACGGGCGTTTTTCTCTCGCGCAATTCACACTGATGCCCGACGCTGCAAGGGCAGCTCCGGTTCCGATCAGGAAAAAGGAATCACGTCTGGAAATCCTGTTTTCTAACATGGTTAAACCTCCCTTAGTTGAAACATAGGCGCACTTTCACCCGAGACGTGCGCAAAGATTACTTCCCAATCCGAGCAGTGTCAACGATTTCAGTCAAAACTGGATTCAGGAGTCAGCAGAATGAAGAACAGGTTTCGGGGTATAAAGCAATTCTGATGTAGCGGTGGCTTTACGCTCCCGCCGTGGCGGGAGGGCGAGGTAAACTCGCCGCTTCGACACCAAACTGCACCAGTATCCAATCTGGCATTTCGCGGAATCAGTAAGTAAGGTAAACTCTGCTGACCGGAGTTCGGAGTGTTACCAGGAGGGACAATTGGATGCCTGCTAAAAAGGAAGTCATGGTGGGAATCGACATGGGGGGAACGCGTTTACGCGCCTTGGTGGTGAATGCGGAAAACAAGATTCTTGGTATGCAGAGAGCGCCAACCAACCCCAGGCAGAAACCTGACCGCCTGGTTGCGGACCTTGCTGTTCTGGTGCAGGCCGCTGTGCAGTCAGCGGGCCTGAAACTATCTGACCTGCGCACGGTGAGCATTGGGGTGCCGGGAGCGGTAGATCCCATGGGCGGTGTTGTTCATCATGCGCCGAACCTGGGGTGGAAAAAGGTTGCGCTGGGACCTAAGTTGGAGGCTCTACTTAAGGTCCCGGTGTTTGTAGAAAACGACGTCAACGTCGGAATGATGGGGGAATACGCCCTGGGCGCTGGCCAGGGAGCGCAGGAGTTGGTGGGGATCTTCGTAGGGACGGGAATTGGGGGAGGCATCGTCAGCGGAGGACGACTCTACCTGGGCGCTCGCGGCGCCGCCGGAGAGGTCGGCCACATGGTCGTGGAGATCAACGGGCCTCGCTGTGGCTGCGGCAACCGCGGTTGCGCAGAAGCCTTGGCCAGCCGCACCGCGATGGAGCGCGACGTCCGCGCTGCCATACGGAGAGGAGAAAAGAGCCTCGTCCTGAAGCTTATGAAGGAACGGGGCAGGGACCGCATGACCAGCAGCATTATTCAGAGAGCCTTAAAAGAGCGTGATCCGGTCATGGAAAAAGTGATGGGGCGGGCACAGTTTTACCTTGGCATCCTGGTGGCTAACGTGGTCAATATGCTCGATCCTGAATACGTGATTATTGGAGGAGGAATCGCCGGACGGCTCGGCAGAGATTATGTGACGCCGATCAGGAAGACAGCTTACCAGTATTTTCTTCGCCGCCACGATGCCCGGCGTGTGAAGATTGTTCCCGGGGTACTCGGTGACGACGCGGGACCGCTGGGAGCGGTGGTCCTGGCCAGACAACGGCTGGGGGGCAAGCCGGCGAACGGACTGCCCCACAACTGAATCAGGGGCGTTCCCCTGAACCTGCCTCACAAGGAAGGAACCATATCAGAGGGGAGGAGTCATGCCTAGGTGGTCTGTGCTGCTTTGGAGTTTATTGCTATGTGTTCCCGCTGGCCTAGCAGGAGAGCCAGCCAACCAACATGCTGGCGTGGTCGTAAAAGCTGGACGAGTTCTCGACGTCCGCGGGGGGGTGTACCGGGATCACCAAATGATCCTCATCGAAGGCGACCGGATCCGCGAGGTCGGCGATGAGCGTGAACTCCTTCCCCATGTGCCCTCGGACGCTCGTGTTGTGGACCTCTCTCGTTACACGGTGTTGCCTGGACTGATCGACGCCCACACACACCTTACCGGCTCGCCCTACCTCATGGGTTACAGAGGCCTCGCAGTGTCCGTGCCCCGTGAAGCGCTCCTGGGTGCGAGAAACGCCCGCGTGACGCTGGAGGCAGGTTTCACTACAGTACGGAACGTGGGGGCCAGCGGCTTCGCCGACATCGCCTTGCGCGATGCCATCAATGCCGGCGATGTCCCTGGTCCTAGAATTCTCGCCTCCGGCCCACCGCTTGGCATCACCGGTGGACATTGCGATGAGAATCTCCTGGCCCCGGAATTCCACTTTTTCAGTGAAGGGGTGGCCAATGGCGTTCCCGCAGTGATGGCCAAGGTCCGGGAAGACATCAAGTATGGCGCGGACTTGATCAAGTTCTGTGCCACCGGCGGCGTCCTCTCAAAAGGTGACAATGCCGAGTTTGAGCAATACAGCCCCGAGGAGATGCAGGCCATCGTCCGAGAGGCTCACCGCCTGGGCCGAAAGGTAGCCGCCCACGCCCACGGCGCGCGAGGCATCAAGGACGCCGTCCTGGCCGGTGTGGACTCCATCGAGCATGGCAGCTTTATCGACGAAGAAGATATTCAACTGATGAAGCAACACGGGACGTACCTTGTGCCGACGCTTTACCTTGGCGACTGGTTCCTGGAGAACTACCAGAAACTTGGCCTTACGGACGATATGGTGACAAAGGCAAAACTTGTAATGCCCGCTGCCCGCCAAAACGTTGCCAGGGCCTTTCGTGAAGGCGTGAAGGTCGCCTTCGGCACCGATGCAGCCGTCTACCCGCATGGACTGAACGCTCATGAATTCGCCGTCATGGTGAAGCTGGGCCTAACACCACTGGCAGCTATTCAAGCTGCGACCGTTAATGCCGCCGACCTGCTTGGGTGGTCGGACCAGATCGGTACCCTCGAACCCGGGAAGTACGCAGATTTGATCGCAGTCGAAGGTGATCCCCTCAAAGACGTAACCACACTGGAAAACGTAAAGGTGGTTTTGAAGGGCGGGGAAGTGGTCAGGGGTGTTAAAGCTGAAACCCCAGAGTCGAATGTTGAGCATTGATGTGCCACGCTCCGAAATCGGGAACCAAGTAGTGGCTCCAGCCAATTCACAACTGACAACTGACGACTGACCACTGACAACTGACCCGCCGCGGCGGGACAACTACGATGCAGCGCACAGACTACGGCCGGATTGCAATCCTGATCGTCCTCGTTATCGTGCTGTATTACGTCTTCCGCATCCTGGAGCCTTTTCTGCCCGCTCTTGCCTGGGCTGCTATTCTGGCCACGGTCTTCCACCCACTGTTTTCGGCCCTCTCACGGCGGCTGCGTCATCCCCGCTGGGCGAGCGCTGTGTCGTGCGTGTTGCTCACGGTGGTGATCGTGCTGCCCGCGATGTTTCTTTTGTTCATGCTGGCTGAACAGTCCGTCGGCGCTTACAGGATGCTTGAGGCGCGTGTGGCGGCCGGCGGTCCTGCATCTTTTGAAACCGTCCGGAAAACATCCTCCTACCAGTGGTTTCTTGCCAGGACTAAGGGGGTGGGAATGCCCGAGCCTGACCTGGGCGCGGTGGCAGCGAAGGCCATCGGCATCGTGAGCGAGTTCCTTGTCAGCAGAAGCGCATCAATCTTTTCGGGTATTACTCACTTCGTGGTCAACTTCTTTGTGATGATCTTCGCTCTTTATTATCTGCTCCTGAGGGGCCCGGGAATACTCCATGAGCTCAGACAGTTAAGCCCTCTTCGCCCTGAGCACGAAGAAAAAATCATTGAGAAATTCCGTGCTATCACGCGCGCGGCACTTGGTGGGAGCCTCGCCACAGCGTTGATTCACGGCACGGCGGGTGGACTGATTTTCCTTTTCTTCGGCTTGCCATCTCCCTTGCTCTGGGGTGCAGTGATGGCTTTCCTATCGTTAGTCCCGGTGGTCGGGACGGCTCTGGTCTGGGCGCCGGTCGTGGTGTATTACGTCCTGACGGGGGCAGTGTGGAAGGGGATTATCCTGCTGGTCGTTTTCGTCGGAGTGGTGGGAACAGTGGATAACCTTGTTAAGCCGGCCTTAATCAGGCGTGGGACGGAAATTGACACCTTTTGGATTTTCCTGAGTGTGCTTGGGGGCATTGGGGTCTTCGGTTTCCTGGGTTTGTTCCTGGGGCCATTCCTCGTCACCCTTTGTTTGGTGCTGGTCGAGATTTACAAAGTTGAATTCCGCGATGAACTAAGGGGAAATGCAGCTTCGTAGCGCTTCAGGAAGGGCCAATACCAATGAGCGACCCCAAACAGGACATCTACACCCTCGACGACGGAAAGCCGGTAACTGCGCCCCGGTGAAATTTACCTCGCCAAGTTCCCGTTCGGGGATGTTCCGGGAATGAAACTTCGTCCCATGCTGTTTCGCTTCACTTTGGGCTTCGCGCCTTTCCAAGTAACCCCTCACCCGGCCCGCTCCGGCTGGTGAAAGCGCCGGCAGCGGGCCACCCTCTCCCCTCGGGAGAGGGCTGGCCACCGAAAATAGATGAGATAGCGGCCCTCTCCCTTGGGGAGAGGGTGGCAAGCGTAGCGAGCCGGGTGAGGGGTCCTGTCCCTTTGAATGGGGGTAGAACTCCATCCAGCTTACGAATTCGCGTTCAACTTGCGAATTCAGGTTCATTCTAACTTCTGACTCCTGACTTCTGCTCTCCACGTCGGGGTGGGGCGTGCCAACTGGCAGCTACAGGGAATCGATGAAAATCACGTAAGAGGAACCCCAGAGGCTGGTGGGAATCGATCCACGGGGCTGAGCGGTGATGATGATGTTGAACGCCCGCGGCGCGGACGCAACCTCCGACAGCAGGGTGTGGGTGGAAACGCCGGTCGTCGGCTGGATGAGCGCCAGGGCCTCGAGCACGGGATAGATGATCTCCTGGGAGGGCGCCATAGCGGTTTCGAACCCAGCCGTGAGGAATTGCATCTGCGCGTCGATTTCGTAGAAATGCCACGCCAGGCAGGCACAAAAGGCGACGGCCTTTTCAAACTGCGCCTCGAGACTTGGCTCGGCCCGGGGCAAAAGGGCGTCAAAGACCAGCAACAAACGGCGCTCGTCTTCGCGGGTAAATTCCCGCACCTTCACAGCCTGCGCCTTCGCCGTCGCCTTCCAATCCACATGCCGCGCCGTGTCGCCTTCTTGGTAGTCACGTATGGCGTAGAGGTCGTGACCTCGTCCCTTATAGAAGCTTTCCATCTCGCCACCGATCAGTGGAAGGATCTCGTAAAACTCCTCCGTGGGCTGTATGTTGGGCAGTACAAGGATCTCCTGCTTGGTGGGGACTTCATGGGACTTGCGGAGGAAGCCGAAAGGAAACTTGCTACTTACGCGAAAGCCCTCCTGAGTGTAGCGGCCACGGCGCGGGAAGGTGATTTCAACGTGCTGCGTCACGGAGGAGCGGTGAGGAATGTAAGGGACGTAGACCGGCGCCTCCAGGATCTGCCGCAGCCGCGGGCCCAAACTCTTCTTGCGCTTTTTCCTATCTGCATCACGAGCCGAGACCGTAACGGAAAAGGAAGGAAAGACCCACTTCAGATTGCCGACCGTCAGCCGGGAAATCATGGGCTGTGCGGCAAAGACGTGGTCGGGTAGAACCAAATCCAGCTCCAGTTGCGATAAGACGATTTGCGAGAGGATGCCTGAAACCAGGATGGCGGCGAGTAGACTGGCCAGAATGATGAAGAGAAGGTTGTTCCCTGTGTTCAAGGCCGCGATCGCGATGACGGCAATGATGATGAGATAGAGCACCCCTTGGCGAGTGAATTCGTACTCGATCTTGACGAACCAACGCTCCAGGGCAGTCCGCCGCGCCAGATAGGGGACGACCTTGACCGCAACAATCCCGGTCAGTAACAGTGAGCTGGCAGCGGCCCAGACGGCCGCCCCCACCCGGCCGGCTTCTGTGAGCGCCGTCGAATAGAGGGCCAGGAAAAAAGCCGCGCTCAGTCCGAAGAGACCCAGGAAGAATCGTCGCCACCCTGGGCGGTCGGTGCGCGCCCACTGCTGGCGAACTCGAAGCCGTAAGTCTCCCCAGGCCCCGCCGCTCGTTGAATGAGGAAGCCTGCTCATCTTCTGGGATTGTAGCGTATGCTGGGCCTAGAAGTCAGGAGTCAGAAGGTAGGCAGTAGGTGGTGGCCGGGGGCAATCCAGAATCCAAAATCTGAAATCCAAAATCCCCCGGCGCCTCGCAACCGCTTTTCAATGATTCAATGACTCGATGGGTCAATCACTCAATGCCCTTGTGCCCCTAGCACCGTCTTTTCAAGGGCCGAAAGCTGGCCCTCCGCGGCAGGACAGCTAAGGGCTGTCGACTGTAAACTGTGAACTGTCGACTGCCTTTCTACAACGGAACAGGGGTAGAGTCGATGATTCCTTCCAATATGGCTTCGGTCTGGTCGGATTTCTTGAGGGTGGAGATATAGCGCGAACTCACTACGCATCGGTGAGAAAAGACGGGGAGAATAAGGCGTTTGAAATCGTCGGGGATACAATAGTTGCGGCCCTCGAGGAAGGCAAGGGCCTGCCCAGCGCGGTAGAGCGACATGGACCCTCGCGGGCTCACTCCCAGGCTAAGGTATTCATGCTGCCGGGTCTTCTCCACGATGGCCAGCGCATAATTCACAAGCTCTTCATCCACCTTCACCCGGCGGACTTGGTTCTGAATTTCGACGACCTCAGCCCCCGTCATCACGGGCCTGATGTTTGCCAGCGGGTCGGATTGGGCAAAGTTCTGAAGGATCTCCTTCTCGCTATCGGCGCTGGGGTAACCGATCTTCAACCGCATCAGGAAGCGATCGAGCTGGGATTCGGGGAGCGGATAGGTTCCGTGGTGCTCGATAGGATTCTGAGTGGCCATCACCATGAAGGGTTGAGGCAGCAGCGAGGTGTGGTTGTCCACGGTCACCTGGTTTTCATTCATGGCTTCCAGCAGGGCACTCTGAGTTTTGGGCGTAGTGCGGTTGATTTCGTCGGCCAGGACGATATTGGCGAAGATCGGCCCCGGGCGGAACTCGAAGCGCTGGGTCTGCTGGCTGAAAATGCTGATGCCGATGACGTCCGACGGGAGCATGTCCGAGGTGAACTGAATGCGCTGGAAGGCGCAGTTAAACGAGCGGGCCAGGGCATGCGCAAGCGTCGTCTTCCCAACCCCCGGGACGTCCTCGATGAGCAGATGCCCGCGGGCAAGCAGACTCACCAGCGCCAGTCGGATCGCCTCATCCTTACCCCGAATGACGGATTGGACGGATTGTTGCACCCGCGTAAGGAGATCGGGGGTCACCGCTGCTTGATCGCTTACCATCGCTTTTCCCATTTGATATGTTCGCTGGCGTCGCCTTTGGCGGGGCTAGACCGACGCCTGGAAATTTGCTATGTTTGATGACGCTGCATGGGCGGTTAACTCAGCGGTAGAGTGCTATCCTCACACGGTAGAAGTCAGAGGTTCGAATCCTCTACCGCCCACCATTACGGCTGAGCATTTTCCACCCTGGTCATTCTACCTAAAGATCGGGGTCCCTTTCAATGAAATCGACTTCCTTCACCCGACGACAATTCATTTGCAAATCTGGAAAAGCTGGCATTGCGCTGGCAACGGTGTGGTCGACGCCGGCACTGACAGCAGGTTCTGCGCCGGGGTCCTTGCCCGAACATGCGTCGCCCAGCGGAGAAGCAGCCAGATGGAGAGATTTGTTCCTCAATCCTCCCCATTCAGCCCGCCCTATGACCCGGTGGTGGTGGTTTGGTGGAGCGGCCACGCCGCAGGAGATTACGCGTGAACTTGAACTGATGTCGGAAAGTGGATTGCGGGGAGTGGAACTTCAACCTGTTTACCCCCTTGAAGTAGATGACCCCAAACGAGGGATTCGGAACATCCGATATTTCTCCTCGGAGTGGTTTGACCTGTTGCGACACACCACTAAAGAAACGCGCCGTCTGGGCATGCAGTTTGATTTTACTTTGGGAAGCGGGTGGCCTTACGGTGGGCCGTTCATCCCCATCAAACTAGCCGCGCGCCAAGCGCGGGTCCTGATTCAAGAGATCGTAGGACCTGGGAGTTTCTCGTGGCTTCTTACTCCTGAGCTAGCCGAATCGGAAAGCATCATCGCAGCCTTGGCAGTTCCCGTTCTCCCCACAGGCCAGCCTGGCATCCAACAGTCGCGAGTGATCACAGACCAAATTAAGCAGGAGACGAAGTATGGCGATCTGATCGGGATTGGATTCGAAAGCTGGCCGATTCCGCCAGGCCAGTGGAGAATCATGGTGTTTGTAGACAGTCCCACGGGTCAGCAAGTGAAGCGACCGACGCTTGGCATGGAAGGGTACGTCATTGACCATTTCAATCGCGAAGCCATGGATCTCTTCCTCGAGGCAGCGGGAACCCAGGTTCTCAATGGAATTAAGGATGTCGCAGACCCTCCCTTCCGTTCGGTTTTCTGCGACAGCCTGGAAGTTTATGGGGCGGACTGGACTCCTAGCCTCCTTAAGGAATTCGAAAGACGCCGCGGCTATGAATTGACGCCTTATCTCCCCGCTTTGTGGCAAGATGCCGGCCCCCTGACTCCACATATACGTTACGACTATCACCTCACTCTTTCGGACCTGATGTTGGAGAACTTTTTCGCCCCTTTGGCGGATTGGAGCCAGAGGCATGGCATGACGGCGCGCATCCAGGCCCACGGGGCCATGGCAGATGTGATGCACGGATATGCGCTGGCAGACATCCCTGAAGGCGAGCACATCATGCAGGGAGACGAGTACGCGGTCGACATTCAGCATCGGCGGCTCGCTTCCTCGGCCGGCCATATCTATCAGAAACCGGTGATTTCGGCAGAGACTTACTCGTGGCTGCGGATGCCTCTTTTCATGGTAACCCTTGAAATGATGAAGGCAGCCTCGGACGCGCAATTCCTGGATGGCATCAACCAGATCGTGAACCAGGGCTATTCATACTCGCCCCCCCAAGCAGGACAACCCGGCTGGGTGTTCTATGCCTCCACGGTCATCAATCACAATAATATTTGGTGGCGTCACTATAACCACCTTGCTCAATACGTTCAGCGGGTTTCTGCCTTGCTTCAGCAGGGGGTATCGGTCAATCCGGTGGGTGTGTACGTTCCCCTTGCGGACGTCTACGCCAAGTTCGGCATCGGCTCTCTGAATATGGATGTTGAGATTGAAAGGCAACTCGGGACGGAGTTGTTTCTGGAATTGAGACGGTCCGGGTATGACTTCGACTTCCTCAACGATGATGCGTTGGCGCGCATTGCCTCGGTGCAGGCAGGGATGTTGCATGCCGGCACAGGAGCCTACTCGGTTGTCATCGTCCCCGATGTTCAGTATATGCCTCCGGAGTCGCTGGATTGTTTGATGAGATTCGTTCAGGAGGGTGGATTTCTGATATTCGCCGGGCGAGTCCCTGCTGCCGCGCCGGGGCTGAAGGATAACGACACCAGGACGGCGCGGTTGAGCTCCATCCTCAAAACTCTCTGGGGGAACAAACCGGCCCAGGCGGATGTCGTCGAGACCTGCGGCAAAGGTAAGGTCGTTTTATGCCATGACCGTTCAACTGTGCTGGCACACTTGCGCACGGCGCTCATGCCTGACTTTGAAGTCCTCCAGGCGGGGGATTCGAGTGACGCGGCGCGCAAACAGGCTCGGGAGAATGTCGGCTTCCTCCACAGAAAGATGGATGATGTTGATATCTATTTCGTCAGCAACATATCCTCTTTTCTGCAAGAGCTAAGATTACAGTTCTCCGTGGGGCACAAGATACCTCAGCGATGGAATCCTGAAAGCGGCGAAATCGACGATACCCTGGTATTCAAGCATGCCGCGCGCGCAGGCTCGAATTCGCCCGTGACGGAAGTTCAAGTCCAGCTCGCCCCCTTTGAATCGTGCTTTGTGATATTCAGCCCAACAGGTGATGGCCCCACCCTTACGCATACAAATTGGCCCGGCGCCCTGAAGATCGGAAAAGTCGGCCATAAGACTCAAGTGACTGGCCTTATTCCGAGAAACGGGGAGTATTCTCTGACTGATGCTGCGGGGAAGACTCACAGATTTCAGGTCAAGGCGATCCCCGAACCTATCTCCTTGCTTGGACCGTGGCGCTTGACTCTTGGAGACAAGACCGAGCTTGCGCTATCGCAATTGCAGTCCTGGAATGACTTGCCGGAGGGGAAAGACTACAGCGGATGGGCAGTCTACGAAACAGATTTTGAATTGACCAGCCTGGGCAAACAGATTGAGTGGGCGGTGGATCTGGGCATTGTGCACGAGACCGCCGAAGTTGTCCTGAACGGAATCGATCTGGGAAGCGCTTGGACGGGTTCACGGGCCGTGCGTTGCGGAAATGCTCTAAAGCCGGGGGCTAACCATTTGAAAGTGGAAGTAGGGAATCTGTGGATTCACCGGGTCCAGTCTCTCCCGAAACCGGACCGGAAAGCTTTAGCAGAAACCTTCGGGATCCGATGGGGGACGTATGGTGAGATCAAGCCAGAGACGATCCCTCCCTCCGGCCTTCTAGGCCCAGTGCAGCTCACGCCGCGACGACAGTGGGTCGCCAGGCTCTAGTGTCCATAGCAATTGAGCCGGGATTTGGAGTTGTGCCGTGCTGCCCGGACCCGTCGGGCGTCCAAGGCTGTCATCCTGAGCCCGGGAATACCCGCCGGCGGCAGGCAGGCCTTCGTCCCCTAGTCCCCAGTCCCAAGCCCCTAGCCCCTGTTCTTCATTCCCCACCTACACTGCGGTAGGCAGTCGGCGGTTGCCAGAAGTGAGAAGGCCACTCACAGTCCATTTACAATTCAGAATTCACAATCAGAATTGGCCCCTTTCCATGTCCTCCGTAACTTGCCCCCGCTCTTCCCCACCTACCACCTACGACATACCACCTACCAGACACTAACTACCTTTCTTTTCAACAACATTACCGCTTTTAACGGCTAAGTTGCTTTGTTCTCATAGACATTCCCGCTTCGTTCCCAAGTTTTCCACGGCGGTCCTTTGTTTTCATAGACATTCCCGCGTCGTTCCTTCACTTTTTAAAGTTACTTCCGTCGTCGTGGCAGAGGGCAGGCAATGACATATTGTCTCTTTGGAAAGAACGATGGGGCCCTCGTCCCTGAGGTCACTACGGTCATGGCAGGACAGCCAGGCATCACGCTCTAGGCTATCATAATAAGCATAGGTCGTCAAGACTTCTTTTCGGTCCTTGGCGCCCAGGAACCGCAGACCTTGGGAGGCAGGTCTGAGCTACACTTGCTCGCCGGCGGGTGGCTAGCAGAGACTATTTGGCATTTGTTCAGTAGAAGGAATATACTTCCTGCATGCAACACCTGACGCTTCCTATTATAGTTGAGAGCGACCAAAACGGCTATTTCGTCACCTGTCCTGCGCTCCAGGGCTGTTACAGCCAAGGGGAGACATACGAAGAGGCGATCACGAACATCAAGGACGCCATTCGGTTGCACATCGAAGATCGCTTGGCTGACGGCGAAGAAATTCCCCAAGCGGTATCCGTGAGCCTCTCCACCGTTGAAATTGCCGTCTGATGCCGAAGCTGCCACGCCTCACAGCCCGCGAGATTGCCGCCGTAATGGAGAGAGCTGGATTCGCCCTGACCCGGCATCTGGTAGCGCAGACCTCCGCCTTTGAGGTCTGCGGCTCGACTGGTCATTCCGCCGACGGTGCTGTATTCTAGCGCCGTGTCGTCCCGCGATGCGGGTTCGCCCGTTTCTTTCCGACCGGTTCTTTTTCGTCACCATGCGCCGCGAGGCAGTGGTTTTGGCTCGCCACTTGCCACTGATCACCCGGCACTGCTCTTGGGGGTGATGGTCCAGCGCGAACGAGTATTCCGGCATGAGCGCGGCGCAAAAATGCGCCGCTGCGGGTTAACGATTGCCAGTTTGCCCTTGCATTCGGGAGCGCGAAGCTGAGGAAGAACCGCAGACCGTCAAGGAGGGAGGTCTGCGCTGCGCCTACTTATCGATCACACACATCACGGAGCGATTTGTGCCCTACCCCGCAACGGAGATGTTTCATGCCGTGGCTGCCTGCTTTTCCCTCTCGCCTGCCAGCAACGGTTTTGTCCCGCCGAAAAAGTGGCGTCGTACGGCCCAACTGAGCCGCCGCGGCCTAGGTGATGACCGAACAGCACTTTCGCAAAATCATCGACCCTCGGCATCTGTGGGTCCGTAAAGTAGCCTTGGATGAACCCAGCTTCATCCTAGCAACAAATGGCGTAGAATGAAGCAAACCGCCGCTTGCGTCCAGAATTCCTGGGACATTGTCCCAGGGTTCCAAAATTGGAGGCGCGCCCGGGGCGGCGGCGAGGGTGAAGCAAATGTATAAGCAAGACTTGGGAGACAAGGTGCTTGAGCAGCTCCACAGGTCTTTTCCCGACTCTATAAGCTTGGAGGCACTCAGGGCCACTCTGCCTGAGTACGCAGGCCTCCCTGATGGTGAGTGGCATTCAATGTTCGAGGCGCTCTCGCGAGATGGCCTAGTCGAGGGGACGGCTGTGCGTTCCGGTGCCGCCGGCAAGGTGGGGGCGCTCTATGATCTCAGACTGACCAAATTGGGGAACAGCGAGATGGATGAGTTGTTTCGGCTCCTGGAGTTGGGCGACCTGAAGTTCAAGCAAGCGGTCAAGGGGCTCTACGACGACATCGTGGAGGGGGATGGCGTGAGGAGGGCAATCGGGGTGAAATTCGGAGGTTGGAATGTTGTTCCGTCTCAGGCCATACCCCACGAGTTGGCGGGCTTAGTCACTGCGCGTTTCGCTCGCGTGAAAGGGACTTTCGAGAAAAGCTTCATCCATCTCTTTGAAGCCACCGAGGGCGGCGTAACATCCCAAGGCGCGAGGTGGCTCAACAGGAAGCTGATATCTGTCTTGCCCGACCAGAAGAACCGCGCGACCTCATTGCTCGCCCGCCTGTTGGAGTCCTTCGGGGTGCCCGTGTCTGTCGCCGGAGCCCTGCAAGAGGAGTTGCAGGTCCGTTGTGTAGAGTTCGTCGATTCCCTATCGGACCACATAAGGCTCGCGGAGCTTAGCCGACGGCTAAGCGTCCCCAAGCCAGCGGTGGCAAAAGCTGGCTCCGTGGAGGCGGGGTCTGGCACAACAGACTCCCCCCGTCCGGCCGATTCCGACACCATTGGAAGGGCGCGACGGGTTTTTGTAGTGCATGGAAGAGATGAGAGACTCCGAAAGGGGATTTTTGATTTTCTGCGTGCGATCGGATTGGATCCCATTGAGTGGGGCCACGCCATTGCCTTGACCGGCAAAGCGAGCCCGTACATCGGAGAGATTCTTGATGCAGCATTCAAGCATGCCCAGGCAGTAATAGCCCTTCTGACTCCGGACGACGAGGCAAGATTGCGGGCCGACCTGGTTAGGGAGGACGATCTTCCATACGAGAAATCCCTGACGGGCCAAGCTCGTCCAAATGTCCTGTTCGAAGCGGGAATGGCGTTTGCATTTCACCCAGGCAACACAGTGCTCGTTCAGATCGGACTAGTCCGTCCCTTCAGTGATGTAGCGGGCAAGCACGTGGTCCGTATGGACAACTCAACGGCTAAGAGAAAAGACCTGGCCCACCGGCTCCAAAATGCAGGCTGCTCCGTTAATTTGCAGGGAGACGATTGGCTGACGGTGGGCGACTTGACGCCGCCCCCCAGTGAATCGGCATAGCGATGAGGGACCAGGGCCGCGGCGCTTGGCCGCGCCGCCGTGGTGATTCATCCGCACAGAATGAGTCTGGAGTTTGAGTGGGATGCAAAAAAGGCTAGCGCGGCTTTTGTGATTCGAATTTAGAAATCCACCGCGGAATCATTTTCCGGACTTCGTCGATGGGCAGGGTCCGGCCCTCGCCGGCGTCCTTGATGCCGCGGTCAATGGCAGCCAAAGTCGTGGCGTCAACTTCGACTTCTTCGGTGACGGGTACCTGGAGCTTCAAGTCAGCCATGGCGTTACAGTCGCTCGAACCGAGGGAGAATGCAACCCCAATACAAACGCAGTAAGCGACGATACAGCGCCTGGCGCACTGGCCACGTCTTTCCGCCCTTCGCCCTCGGGTGCGCGACGTAGAAGTGGGGGTCAGGGCATTTTTCTTGGTTTGTTGCACTCTTCTGGACGGACCGGTACGCAACGGTGAAGGCCCGGAGGGCCGGAGGAACTTAGCCCAGGGCGCCAGCCCTGGGTCCAGAAAGCCCTCTTGTTCGCGGGAGCCCCAGCGGGGCGAAAGAAAAGGTTTCGACGCGGGAACTCTCCCGGGCTCTGCCGCCCCTTCCGGGGCTTGACCGGCGCTGGGGCTTGGTTTCCCAGGGCTTGCGCCCTGGGCTAAGTTCTATCGCCCGCTAGGCGGGCTCCCGGGGCGACCCTGCTGCTGCCGCCGTAAGCTTTCACAAATATGTCATGCAACAGCGGCAGGACTCCCACCTTTATGTCGCACACCCTTCGCACTCTGAAATGTAACACCGTTAAGTGCGGTTGTATTAGTATGATAGATTCATGAGTCTGGAGATTGTGCAATGTGTCGCACACATTTCCAGCCGGTCCACTTTTGACCTTCGACCTTCGACTGTCGATTTGTCGGGCAGTGCGGAGCATTTCAAATTTCACGCTGAGCGTCCTGAGGCGACCTTGCTGAGGATTGGTATCGTTGGGCTGGCCCAAGTGGGCAAGACGACCTTGTTTCAAATTCTTACCCGAGCGCACGGGAGTGGGCAGGGCGCAGGGCGGCCCGAAACACATGTGGGTGTTGTTCGTGTGCCCGACGCGCGTCTTGACCGGCTGGTGGAGATGTTTCAGCGGCAGAAAACCATCCACGCCACCATCGAGTACGTCGATACCCCCGGCAGCATCATCGAGTTGGCGCGGACAGGCGTCCAATCCCAAAACTTGCGTGAGTTGAATGCTCTCATGCACGTCGTGCGGGCGTTTCAGGACGAAGCGATCCCTGCTGAAGGCGGAGCGGTCGATCCCCAGCACGACATTGAGAACGTGGAGCTGGAACTGATGCTCTCCGACCTGGCGATGGTGGAGAAACGCGTTGAGCGGCTTGAAAGGGATCTTAAGAAGCAGAAGAATCCCTCCCTTGAAAAGGAGCTCCAAGTCTTGAAGGTGTGCAAGACCGTCCTCGACAAGCAGACACCTCTGCGTGAGGCTTCCCTCGGACCGGAAGAAGAGCGGCTGATCCGAGGTTTCACCTTCCTTAGTTTGAAACCCATGCTCTATGTTCTCAACCTGGGGGAGAAGGACGCGGCCCGTGCTAATGCTGCGGAACAGTTTGCAGTCGCAGCGGGGCTAAAACAAAGGCCCCACACTGCGGTCACGGCTATTTGCGGCAAAGTGGAAGCCGAGCTGGCTGAACTGAGCGATTCCGAGGCGGCAGAATTCCTGGCAAGTTATGGTCTGAAGGAGTCCGCCATCTCAAGGCTGATCCACGCCAGCTATCAGCTCTTGGGTTTGATTTCTTTCTTCACCGTCGGTGATGACGAATGCCGGGCTTGGACCATCCGTGCCGGGACGTCTGCCCTCGAGGCAGCCGGGGAAATCCATTCCGACATGCAGCGTGGGTTCATTCGCGCTGAAGTAGTGAAATACGAGGACCTTATGGCGGCTGGAGGCCTCGCCGAAGCGCGCGCACGCGCCCAGCTCAAGCTGGAAGGGAAAGACTATATCGTGCACGACGGCGAAGTCGTGCGCTTCAGGCATTCCGGATAAGAGCAGTGACAAGTGGCGAGTGACGAGCAGAAAAGCAGAAGTCAGGAGTTGGTTTTTGCAAACTTCCCACCTGCTCTTCGCTGACACCTGACACCTGGCACCTGCACTTATGCTCGTCACTGGTCGCTGTATGTCCTATCTCTGGATCAGCCTCGCATTGGGCATGGTCGCCGGGTTGGCGAATATTCTGGGTGGCGTCATTGTCAACGCCCGGGCCTGGCGGCGGAGTTTTCTTGCCACCTTCATCGCTTTCGGCTCCGGGTTTATGCTCGCGACGACGATAACGGTGATGATTCCCGAAAGTTTTGAGCGCATGCAGGAGGCTCGCGCAGCCATCTGGATTCTGGTGGGCTACTTCATCGTGCATGTTTTCGAACACTCTTTGCCCGCACATTTCCACTTCGGCGAGGAAACCCATGCCGAGGAGTTTCTGCATGCCGGAGTCGCCTACGCGGCGCTGGGAGGGTTGCTGACCCATACGTTTTTCGATGGCGTATTGATCGCGTGCGGCTTCATGATCTCAAACTGGCTCGGAATTGTCGCCTTTGGCGCGGTCATCCTGCATAGCATCCCGGAGGGATTCACGATGGCCTCGGTCATGGCGGCGGCCAAGAAAAGCCGGGCCGCCGGAATGTGGGCGGTGGCCGGGCTGGGGATGTCGAGGATTGCGGGCATCCTGGCAATGGCGGTCGCGGACCGGTGGGTGAACTATGGCTTGGCGCTTTCTGCTGGTGTCACCCTGTACGTGGCTGCCTCGGATCTTATCCCCGAGGTCAACAAGCTGCCTGGACCTCGCGTGGCCTTGACGGTTGGGGCGGGCGTGGCGCTCGTCCTCTTGCTGCGGTTCTGTTTCTTTGGGTCGGTCGTACCATGACAGCAGGTGTCAGGTGTCAGGGGTCAGGGGAATTCTGAATTGTGAATGGTGAATTGGTTTCTCCATTGCCCCCACTGCCTTCTGCTTACTTCGTATTTTCTGTCTGCTGAGGGTTAGGGAAGAACGGCAGGCAGTAAGCCGCAAGCGGCGAGCAATTCACAATTCAGAATTCAGAATTCCCCTAGCCCCTTCATCGACAGACCACGGACCACTGACAACTGACTACGTTTATACCGCCATGTACTCTGACCAAGTGCTGGACCACTTTCATCACCCCCGCAACGTCGGCGAGATTGGGGACACGACGATGGTGGTGGAAACCACAAACCCCGCCTGCGGCGACCTGATGAAATTGTGGGCGGTGGCCAAGGACGGCGTGATCGTTGATGCCAGGTTCAAGGTGGAGGGGTGCGTTCCGGCGGTCGCCTGCGGGTCGTGGTTGACGGAAAGAATCAAAGGCAAGCCGGTCACGGAGCTGACCGGTCTAATGCCTGAGCAGATTGACGCCGGCCTGGGGGGATTACCTGTTGCCTCGAAACACGCTGCGGTGCTTGCTTCCGATGCCCTGAAACAACTCCTCGCCCGATTGCCTTAAGCGCGAATCCCAGACAACAAGAACGACTCTGCGAAGATGAACCAAGCCTCTTTTGCCGGATTGTTGGTCACTCGTAGAAGAAAACGCCACTGCCTGTCGTTCTGAGCGGGCGTAGCCGAAAATGGCTATCCGCGATTTCAGGGCGTCGGCGCGAAACGGGCGCAATCAAGCCATTGAAAGCAATGGATTTAGGCCCCGGCGCCTTGGCGAGCATCCGCTCACTGTCATGCTGAGCCCGTTCTCCCGCCGCTGCGGGATCAGGGTAAACTCCGCGAAGCCTCTCGCCCTGCTGTTTGTCGGCGAAAAAGTCCAGAGCGAGATTCTTCGCGCAGTTTATCCTGAGCGGGCAGAGCGAGATCCTTCGCTGCGCTCAGGATGACAGCGAAGGACTCAGAATGACAGCAAGGCAAAGATAATGAATGTGAATGAACATATAGCATAAACATTGGAAGAAGCGAAATTAGATAATAAAACTTAATATTTAGATTGACTTTCTTAATTGATTTTGATACTTTGGCCAAAGGATGTGAGGCCGCCCATGGATATTTCCAAAGCTCGCTGTCCTGATTGTAACCAGCCCCTGAAGGTAATGCGGATGACCTGTCCGTCCTGCGACTTGGCGATGGAGGACGATTTTGAGATATCCCCTCTCGCGCAGCTTTGCTTGGACGACCAAGCTTTCGTGATGGCCTTCGTACGCCATCACGGTTCGATCAAGAAAATGGAATCGATTTTCGGAATCAGCTACCCAACGGTGAAGAACCGGTTGAACTCGATCAGCGCTTCGTTCGATAAGAGTTTCCAGGCGCCTTCACCAAATCTCTTCGTCCTCGAGCAACTCTCCCGCGGTGAGATTACGGTGGAGGAGGCTCTGGAGAAACTATCATGAGAAAAGGAGACAATTACCATGGCAGCAGAAACACAAAAAGTTCTGGAGATGCTGGCGGCGGGCCAGATCACCGCCGCAGACGCTGAAAAGCTTCTGGAGAAGTTGGATCGAGGCGCGAGTGCTGGCGCCGACCCGCATACAGGTCACGATTCATCCTCTTCGCAAGCGCAGAAACTCCGCTACCTGAGGGTTCTGGTCGAGAACCCGAAGAGCGAGCAGGTGAACGTTCGCATCCCCTTAGCTTTCTTGAGGAGTGGGATGAAGCTTTTGGCGGTCCTCCCTCCTCGAGTCAACGAAAAACTCGCCGAAAAGGGCATCGACCTGTCGGCCATCAGCGATCTCAAGGGCGAGGAGTTAGAGCAGGCCCTGCGAGACCTCCTGGTTAACGTCGACGGCCCGGATGGCAATAAGGTGCGGGTGTTCTGCGAGTGACTTCTACGGCGAGTGCGCCTCGGGAAAAGCTTCGCGACCCGCTTCGAAAAACCGCCTTGTGTGCAGCCCAAACTTCCTTACCACCCCCTTGCCTCCCCCCGCCGCGGCAAGAGGGGATCCAGACTCCCGAAGCTGTGAAATAATCCCTGGATGACCAAAAGCATTTCATCCCGCGTGGCGGGACAAAGTCGTAGAAGGCGCAAAGAAAACAAAGCAGTTGTTCTTTGCGAGTCTTTGCGCCTTGGCGTCTTTGCGAGAGACTGTTGGTTTTTTCACAGCTTCCCCCTCCTGGGTCAGGAGGGGGTTAGCAGGATACCAGGCCACACTCCTGTATTCGTCATTGGGAGGTTGCGCCCGCCGGTAGCGCCATCGCACAGTAAGGGCAGTAACTATCCCCCACCTGCACTGGGTGGTGGCACTGTGGGCACGCAGGATGCAGGTTGAATTTGCACTTCGGGCAGAAATTGAAGGCCGGGTCCGCCATGGCTCCGCACTGGGGGCATGCAATTCTCAAGGGCTGCCGCAGCAGGAAATAGATGATAAACCCAATGGCATTGGGGACGAAGATCACGAGCACCGTCCACAGGGTTACGCTCATTCCCCGTCTTCTGGCATCACGGTTCACATAACCGACGAGCAGCACGAAGAAAGCGAGTGCCATGCCAGCGACGAAGCCGATAAAAATGCGCCAGGCTAAGGGAGGTAGGTGTGGGTCGCGAGGGAACAGGACAACGTGCAACAGCACCTGCAACCCCGCGAATAGAGCAATGGCAAGGCCGATGGCCCACCAGGGGACCACCTTGACTTCTTCAACGATGTTAGGCTTCACTTCAGACATAGTCATCCACTCCTTCCTTGACCTCGCAGGACCGTGTCTTCTGTCTCCTGACTTCCAACTCCTGGTCCTTTGCTCGTCACTGGTCAGCGCGGTTCTGTCACGCTCGAGCCACGCGCTTGCCGCCACGCGATAACCGCCGCTGCGACGACGGCGGGCGCCACCCACGAAAGCGCGAAGCCCGTCATCCACACAGCCCTTGAAATCGCCAAGCGATGTCCAACCCACTCGAAGCCCCACCACAGCAGAGGCGCGGAGACCACTCCAAGGAGCCACGACAAGGTGCAGGAAATCCACAGGGCTCGCATCCGCGCCGCGTTTTCGATGAGTTCGCGGGCTCGAATCCGAGCTCGCATTTGGGTCGTGAGCACCAGCGTGACGTCGAACCGCGGCACGGCTGAACGCAGCGCACGCAGGGCGCGCTCGGTCTCGAGAGCCCCCTTCTGGCACTGGGCGCAGCTTTCCAAGTGCGCCTCCAACCAGTTGTGCTCCTCGGCGGTGAGGCCTTCCACCTGCCTCTTGTCGACAAGCTGTAGGGCTCGCTCGTGGATATCATCCCTCATGCGGATAGGTCCTTCAGCCACTCTCGGAGCATTGCCAGGCCTCTGTAGAGCCTCGATTTCACGGTTGAAAGAGGTGAATCGACCACCCGGGCAATCTCTTCGAGCTCCATGTCCTCGTGGAAACGCAGGGTCAGCACTTCGCGATATGAAGGAGGCAGATGCCTCAGCGCTGTGGCAACGCTGGCTGCTTCTTCACCCTGGAATGCCTGGTCAAATGCGGATGATGAAGTAGTGTCTGCAAGTTCGAGGGGTCGGTTAGCTCCAGTCGGTTGCAGCAGGGCATCAAGGCTCTGCGGCTGCCGGCGCCGCATGAAGTCGATCGCCAAGTGGCGGGCGATGGTAAAAAGCCAGGTTTCAAATTTCCAGCGCTGTTGGTACTGGTGGCCCTTTTCGAGTACCCGGATCCAGGTTTCCTGGAATAGATCTTCAGCTTCCTCGCGACTGCCGGTAAGCATGAGCAAATAACGGAACAGGCGGTACTGATACTGCTGGATCAGATCGTCAATCAGAGAGGGATCGCGTCGCCGCAGCCCCCGGGCCACCTCCCCGGCTTCCTGTTCAATCGTGCTCATAAACCAGCAAATCGCGAGTCCCATTCTATCCCTGTATACGGAAAACGTCCTCGAAAAGACGCACCCTCGGCTTCGCGAGACAATATCTCTTTTGGCGAATCAAGGAGGGTGATGATAGGCGGATAGGCGTTGCCTTGGCATTCCGGCCTGGGCAGGCTCTTATTGTTGTTCTTCCTCACTCCCTGCCAGTCAGCCGCTGGTAGCTTTCGGGGTCGTCCACATCGATGACTACTCCCTCGTCCTCGACCTCGACAAACTGCGTCACTGGGCGGTATCTCCTGACCACGGAATCAGCGCCGGCGTCGGAGGCCAACTGCAATAGCTCATCGAAGACTTGCCGTCCGATGAGCACCGGATGTCCCCGGCGACCCTGATAGGTGGGGATCACGACCGGAGCGCCGGACTGGCGGAAAGTTGCCACGATTCTTCTCACTGTTTCTGCGGAGACTGCGGGATGATCCACCAAACAGAGAAGGATGGCTTCCAGGTCATCCGCGATCAGGGATCGCAAACCCACTTGCAATGACGATGTCTGGCCGGACCTGTAATCAGGATTGATGACGACCTGTGCAGCCTCAACCTTGATCTGTCGTTGAATATCCTCTGCGTGATGGCCGAGCACCACCACGATGCGCTCGATGTCAACCTCTCCGAGCGTCTGCACCATCAGCTCGAGAAATGCCCGGCCACGGTAGGTGAGCGTGGCCTTGTCGGTTCCCATGCGGGAGGATTCACCCGCAGCGAGGATCAAGCCTGCAATCATGCGTTTTCGGTGGCTTTGGATTTGTAAGCAAGAGAGGGATGGGAGGGCGCGGCATGGCGGCGGACCGCGATCATTTCCGCGACAATGGAGACTGCAATCTCCTGCGGAGTCAGCGCCCCGATATCGAGACCGATGGGGGAATGAACGCGCTCCAGCTTTTCTGCGGGCACGCCTTCGCGCTCCAGCACCTTGCTGATTTCGATGAACTTCCGCTTGCTGCCAATCATACCGATGTAATGTGCCGGTGTGCTGAGCGCCCAGCGCAGGCAATCCAGGTCACCCTTGTGCCCGCGGGTGACCAGCACCAAGTAAGACAATTCGTTGATTCTGAGCTTGGAGAAAATCTCTTCCCAGGGCCCGGCGTGCGTTTCGACGGCTTCCGGGAAACGGTCGGGGTTTGCAAACGCCGGCCGGTCGTCTGAAACCACCACGTCGAATCCCGCCAGCCCTGCCATCTTCGCAACGTAAAGCGAAACGTGCCCGCCCCCGAAGAGATACACCGTGGGAGTGGCCAGGATGGGTTCGACGAAAATATCGAGCGATCCGCCGCACACCAAGCCGTTGTCGTATTCCGGATTGGCGTTCAAGTTGAAGTGCAGGCGGCGCGGCTTTTCTTCTCGCATCACGTCCTGCGCCACGGACCACACTTCCGCTTCCACGCACCCTCCGCCCACCGTGCCCACCATGGACCCATCGTCGCGGATCAGAATCTTCGAGCTCTCGTAGCTCGGAATGGAGCCTTGCACCTGGATAATGGTGGCCAACGCCGCCTTGCGCCCTTCCTTCCTGAGCCTCGCAATCTCGACGAAAATATCCATCGCCCCTCTTCAGCTAGGTTAATCGCCGCGTGGAGCTATGTCAACGAGGGCTTCTACAGCCGCCATGGCTCCGTCAAAGTCAGGCTGGTCGGGGCCACCAAAACTGGCGCCGCGATCCCATCCGCACGGGCTGCGGCTCTGCCGTCCGTCAGCTGACGGACGGCAGAGCCGCGTCGAATATTGGACCTCGGGGACTTTGACGCAATCCTGCTCCTATCGCTCTGCTCTGGGTCGGAATGATCCGTCGGCTGACGGATTCACAAAGGTTTCTCGGCATCCTGCTTAGGCAGGGCCCCGGCCCAGGGGCCCTGGTAACAGCAATTAGCTAGATGGCCAGGCTATGCCCGCTCAGATCGCGTCCGAAAGTGACGACATGTTGAAGTCGCGGACTTTGATGGCGGGCAAGCGGTTGTTGTTCACGGGCAGGGAAGCCGTCATGCCCTCAACCTGCTTGAGCATCTCCACCACGCTCTGATTAAATCGGAAGTTATTAACCGGATACAGGACCTTGCCCTCTTCGATAAAGAAGAGTCCGTCGCGGGTAAGTCCCGTCAACTGCACGGTGTCCGGTTGGAGAAACCGGATGTACCAGAAGTGGGTAACCAGCAGGCCGCGCGGCGTGGAAGCAATCAGCTCGTCCAGCGTTGCCGAGCCGCCTTCCATAATGACGTTGGAGGGAAAGGGTACGGGTTTCATCTGGGTCTTCTCGGCCCAGTAACGGTCCCGCCTCATGGCCTTGACCACACCCTTTTCCACCCAGGTCGTCTTCTCCGCGGGCAACTCTCCGCTCCAGGGAAAACCGGGCACGCGCAAGTCGAACGGATCGCTGCGCAGGGTGATGTTCTCCCCAAAAACTTTTTCGCCCAACAGCGTGCCCCCGCCGCGCTTGCTCAAGAAGCTGCGGCCCTCGTCGGCGGCACGCGCATCCATGCCGAAGCTCATGAACATCAACATCTCATCGAGCGCCGCCGGCTCGAGAATCACCGTGTACTTGCCCGGCTCCAGCCGCCGCGGCTTCTGCGACTCGAGCGCTTTGCGCACCGCCACCGAGTTGACGCGCGCACCGTCAACCTCGGCGAGTCGTGGCGACTGGCTGTCAGCCCACCCCGATCCCGTGCCATCCCCCGTGCGCGCAGTGACGGAGTAATCCGCCCAAGTCCGCTGGGTGTAGCCGAAGAGCCCCCGCTTATTGGCAATGGCCGCAGCCACCGTGTTCACCTCAAAGAAGCCCGAGGCGTTCAGCTTCTCGCGCGTAGCGGCCTCGATCGAGGAACGCAGCGCCGGCAGCAGTTGCGCCGAGCGCGCCCCGGCCGTCGCCTCATCGAAGGCAGCGATTTCAGGGTAGTTCTGGGGGCCGAGGGGTACAACGTATTCCGGGTCCTCAGGCGTCAAGGCCGCCAGCTCTTCCGCATGCTGCACGGCACGGCTCAAGCCGTCATCACTTGTCTCGGTGGTCGAGGTGCTACCGGTCTTGTGCCCCAGGGTCACCGAAATATCCAGCCGGAGGTCGCTCGTGAACCCGGCCGTGGTGATCTGGTTGTTGGCGAAACGCGTGTTGCACTCCTGCTCCCACCGGAGGTTCACAGACATCTCGGGCGACTTGCTCATCTTGGAGATCCGGTCCACCAGATTACGTGCTTCATCTCGACTCAGCATGACAACTCCTATCTTTGCGGCGAGAGCGCGCCACGCCCCGCACGCCGTTTACAGTCCCGAGAAGCGGCGTGAGTGCTTAGGCGTCGTCGCGTAATAACCGTTCCATTCTCGAATCGGCACCCCCTCACCCCCAGCCCCTCTCCCCCAAGGGGGAGAGGGTGGTCCCGCCTCGCGGGACCGGGTGAGGGTGTTGTTCAGTGACTAATGGAATGGTTATTTCATGACGACTCCTTTCAGTGCCTTTTGCCGCAGGTCTTCAATCCCAAATCCAAAATCTCAAATCTGAAATCCCAAATCCCCAGCGCTACTCCGTCAGCAGTACATTGATCTGCCGGAAGCGCGCCGGAGCACTCCCGTGGCTCATCTCGTTAGTTTGCATGGGCTGACCCTTGCCGTCGCCGGTGAGCCCAAAGTTCTGCCAGAAGCGCTGGTCCGCGATGCCGTCGCACGCCTGCCAGAAGTCAGGGGTGCGCGATTGATAGGCAACCCGGTCAATCATCTGACCCTTCTTCCCACCCTTGATTTCCCAAAAGGCGTCACCCCCGAACTGGAAGTTATAGCGTTGCTGGTCAATCGACCAACTGCCCGTTCCGTCAATCAAGACGCCCTCCTCGACGCCCCCGATCAGCTCCTCCAGGCTTACCGCCTTCTCCGCCGGCTTCAGCCATACGTTGGGAATGCGCTGGAACGGGATGGAGCCATAGCTATCCGCGTAGCAGCAGGCGTGCGACGCCTTCTCGCCAATCAAGTGGGCTTGGTCCCGGATGGTCTGGTAGTCGACGAAGATGCCCTTCTTGAAAATGTCGAAACGCAGGGTCTTGACACCGTCATCGTCGTAGCCGCAGGTGGAGAGGCCTTGGGGCAGGATGCGGTCACCTACCACATTCACCAGATCACTCCCCACCCGGAATTTGCCCAGCTTGTCAGGAGTCAGGAAGCTGGTGCCGGCAAAGTTGGCTTCGTAACCCAGAGCCCGATCGAGTTCGGTGGAGTGGCCCAGGCTTTCGTGGATGGTGAGGCAGAGGTGCGAGGGCAGCAGCACCAAGTCTTTCTTGCCGGGCTTCACCGGCGGCGCGCCAAGACGCTCCACGCACTCCTCGCCCACGCCCCGTGCGCTCTCCAGCATCTTCGCCGCCTCGACGTACTCCCAGCCGCCTGTGACCGGCGCGATGTGGGAACTGCGCCGGCGCGTCCTCCGCTGCGCGCGGTCAACTGCGGTCGCTCCGTAGCCGGGGTCAACGCGCTGGATGTACTGCTCGATGTACGAGCCCTCCGTCGAGGCGAACCATTTGTGCTCGAAGCGGCAGGAGATGTACGACATGGCCATGAAGACCTTGGGTGTCTTCATCACATCGTCGTTGATGGTGCGCAGGAAGTCCACCTTCTCGGCCAGCGAGACAGCAAAGGGGTCCTTAGCGAAGGGAGTGCGGTAAAGGTCCACAGCGGGGGTAACCGGGGCGAGCTCCACGGGCTCGCGCATCAGGGCGGAATTCGTCTTTGCGACATTTACTGCCTCGCGGGTGATTCGAGCTACTTCGTCGCGCTCCACTTTGTTCCCTGCCGCAAAGCCCCATGTGCCGTTTACCAGCACGCGCACGCCAAAGCCGAAGCTCTCACGATCGCTCACCTCGGGCACATGCTGGATCTTGCTTCCGCCGGCTTCTGCCTGCGTGCGCAGGAACGCCGACTGATCGCGGTAGCGCGCGACGCGGATGTCGGCGTAGCTGGCGCGCAGCGAGCGCGCCGTCTCCAGCGCCGCGTCGGTGAGCGGCCGGAAGACGGGATCCGGCGTTCCGCCTTCACCCCCGCCAGGAGACCCCCCTGGGGCCATACCGCCTTTCACGCCCCGCAAGGCTACCCCCAGCGCGGAGGGCCTTCCTGCCACGCCAACCGCCGCCGCGCCCATCGCACAAGATTCCAGAAACTTGCGCCTTGAAATCGACATGATTCACCCCGCGTGTCGTCCGAATGTCTGCAAAATAAAGCGACAAGCATTTCTTGCAGCGCCGCCTGCCCCGGCTTGCCGCGCACTGCGTGGGTCTTGGCGGAATTCTCTGCTGCCGACAAGACCCCCGCGCGTCGGGGCAGATTGCCGCCGCTAAACCAGAGGTGCAACTATACTCCGCAATCTTCAATAGTTGCAACTCCGTGGCTCACTCTGGGCGAGGCGCCCCCGCGCCCCTGCGCCCAACCCGCGATTCCCGCTTTGGAATCTCGGAGAGCGCCGACGGTACACCGCCAAGCCTCGCTGTGCATGGAAGCTATGGCTCTACGCGCGCAACCTCTTAAAGATCGCTTCAGGGATGGACTGGACAATCAGCATGATGAGCCCCCAAAACCAGGGCAAGTAAACGACGTCTTTCCCCTTGGCGATAGCTCGGAAAATGCCCTTGGCCACGCTTTCGGGGGATGCCACCAGAAACAGCCCCGGACGCCCGTACGTCATGCGTGTGTCGACATAACCTGGTTTAACGGTAATGACCTTGACATTGGCATGGAATAAGCGATTGCGCAGTCCTTGAAGAAAGGTGCTCAGGCCTGCCTTCGCCGCGCCGTAGAGATAGTTGCTCTGCCGGCCCCGGTCTCCGGCCACGGAAGAAATGGCGCAGATAAAACCTGCGCGCCTTGGCTCGAAATGGTTGGCAACAATATTGAGGGCAGAAACGCAACCGGTGAAGTTGGTCTCGAGGATGCGCCGGGCTTCCTCCCAATCGCATTGGCCCTTTGCCTGGTCGCCCAGGTATCCCATGCAAACCACGACTCCCGCCAGAGCGTTGCCTGCTCCAGAAAGGAAAGATCGCAGGGTTGAAGCATGAGTCTGTGTGTCAAGGGCATCGAAGGTAAGAACCCCGGCTCGAATCCCGTAGCGAAGGCTAAGATCGGAGGTGAGCGCGCTCAATTCTTCCCGGTCGCGGCCCCCCAGAACGAGGTCGAACTTATGAGCAGCAAACTCTCTTGCCAGGGCGGAGGCAATGGCCGAAGTCGCGCCCAGAATCAGCACACTTGGCACGCCCATACCTCCTCAGTTGACGATGGCCTGTAGGGGCGAGCGGCGCTCGCCCAGGGCCGAACGCCGTTCGGCCCTACAAGGTGCGTTTGGTGGCGGCGGTGCCGCGCTGCGTCACTTCTCGACAATTGCGAGCCTCCGAGCCATGGATGAAGAAAGCAGACCACGCGGGTCAAGCCTGCTCTTGATAGCTCTGAATTGTTCAAGCTTCGGGTACATCGCGGCAAAGCTGTGCGAAGTCATAACCGCGTCTTTCGCCAGGTAAATTCTGCCGCCGTAATTCAGAACCACCCGGTCTAATTCGTGCAGAAGAGGAATCAACCCGCTGGCGACGGGAAGGTCCAAGGCCAAAGTGTAACCTTGAATCGGGAAAGAAAGCAGGCCGGGGTTCGGCTTCCCAAAACGCTTCAGCACCGCAAGGAAGGAGGCGCGGCGCGAGCGGGCCAGCCGCGTCAGGACTTCTTTCAGTCCCTCCACTCCTCCCTCCAGAGGCAGTGCCACCTGGTATTGGACAAAGCCTCTGCGCCCGTACAAGCGGTTCCAATGGTGAATCGCGTCGAGGGGATAAAAAAACTTCTCGAGGTCAACCAGTTGACGGGCGGCATTCCGATGCACGCGGTAATAGAAAGCGTTAAAGGCGCGCACCGTAAGACTGTTCAACGCCAGTGAAGGAAAATCGCAAGGGAGCGTCCAACGACGGTGGGGCGGCTCGGCTAGGGGATCCCGAATACTTGCCGGCAGCTCATTCGCGGGCGCGTGGTTTCCTCGCATCAAAACCGCTCTTCCCATATGCCTGCCGGTCGCCAGACAGTCAATCCAGGCCACCGAGTACTGGTAACGGATGTCGCTTTCGGTCATCCTCCCCAGCGCGTCTTCCAGGTTTGTCGCTTTCTGGTAATCAACCAGCACCCACGCTGACTCGACGGGCCGCAGCTTGATCCTGGCGCTGAGAATTACCCCTGTCAGTCCCATGCCCCCATGCGTTGCCCAGAAGACTTCGAAGTTGTCATTCGGTGAACAGGAGAGTGTCTCGCCGTTTGGTGTTAGCAGCTTGAAACCCAGAACAAAATTCCCGAAGGTGCCATCTTGATGGTGGTTCTTGCCGTGCACGTCGGCAGCGATCGCTCCTCCCACGGTAACAAATTTCGTCCCCGGCGTCACCGGCAGGAAGAAACCGCGGGGCAGAAAATACTGAAGGATTTCAGCGAGGCTGACACCGGCTTCACACTCCAGTACGCCGGCCTGCGCATCGAAGGCGAGAAACCGGTTAAGCCGTGTGTGACAGATGACGCCGCCTTGGCTGTTCAGGGGCGCATCGCCGTAGCTACGCCCCAGCCCGAACGATGTAAAGGATGGCTGGGCACCGGACTCCAGGATGGCAGCCAGTTGGCGCTGGCTTTCGGGTCGGTAGACATTGCAACATTCGACCGGGAAACGACCCCAGCCGGAGAGTGGCTGAGTTACAAAACCTTCTGCCATAGTGTTTATCGATGAAAGCGTGAGACGGTGCCAGGTGTTTTCTGTAGCTGCCAGGCCGGACCTGCCTTGCAGGCTAGCAGTCGTGGAAGCCGAGCAAAAGCCCCAGACTTGATAAACGGCTCGGCGCTACGCCAATCCTTTCCCCAGCCCCTAGCACCTGTCACCTGGAAGCTGCGTCCCTACCCCCACCTACCACCTACCATCTACCGCCTACCTCCTAAAGGTAGATGATGAAAATGACGGAGGCCGCCCAGAACAGCACGACCGAAAGCAAAACTGGATCCGTGAAAAGCAACCGCGTCGGGTTTCCTCCCTCTTCATTCTGGTGCACGAGATAGAGATATCGGAAAATACCGAAAAGAACAAATGGAATCGTGAGGTCGAGCCGCTTTCCGGGAAATTTCACCTGCACGTCATTTGAAAGTGTGTAGAGCGCGTAGGACATTACGGTGGAAGCGGTAACAATCCCGATAAGCTGGTCCAGAAAGTATGGCGAATAGTGAGACAGGATCGAGCGGTGGTCGCCCGCGTCATTTCCCAAGGCCACTAACTCATGCCGGCGCTTGCTGAGAGCCAGGAACAGAGCGAGCAGCGTGGCACACACCACCAGCCAGGGAGATATCTCCACGTGGATGATCACTCCCCCGCTTATCACCCGCAAGACGAAGCCGGCGCTGATTACAAAAACGTCGAGCAAGACGACACGCTTCAGTACCCACGAATACAGCACGTTGATGACGGCATACGCCACCACGATGATGAAGAACGTGCGGTCGAGAATCCACGCGCCATACAGGGAGAGGATGGCGAGTATTATCGCCACTATCGAGGCGGTTCCCACGCCCAGTTTCCCCGAAGCCAGCGGCCGCAGTCTCTTCAGGGGATGTTTCCGATCCTCCGGCGCGTCAAGGATGTCATTCAAAAGGTAAACGGCGCTGGAAATGATGCAGAATAGGAGCGCGCCCGCCGCTACGCGCGCGTTGCGATGCCAATCGGTGATGCTGCGGGAAAAGATCAAGGCGGCAAAAACGAAGCCGTTTTTCACCCACTGCTGAGGACGGAGGCTCCCCAGGAGCCCCCCGAAAGCGAAGTTGCGTGTTGGGGTTGTGGCCTCTGAAGCAGTAGTTGGTACCGGCGGCTCCATTCCTTGTCTCCCTAAGAATCCGCGACGGCAGGTCGCACCTGGGTAGTGCCTAACTCTGCCGCGATTAGGCTAACTTATCATCGAAGAATTTTCAAACCCTTCATTTCGTGAACTTAAAACAAAGCTATGACGGCAGAGAATCGATACCAGGGTTTAATGCACTTGTCTGTCGCAGCCGGCCCAGTCCTTCTCCCGCAGGACCCTCTTCAGATTCCAGTCCGTTCCGCATGGCAATCGGAGCATGAATGCATATTGTGGTTTCATGGGCGGGTCACGCTTGAGCCTGCGGTTTCAATTCTCCCACAATGAACCAGTACGCCAGCAGGCCAGTGAGGAGGACCAAAGCGGCCAACACGAAGCCGGGTAGGTAGGAGCCTGTCCGGGCGATGAGAAACCCGGTGGCCGCGGGCGCAATGATCCCGCCCAGGTTTCCTGCGAAGTTCTCAAATCCTGTCCACACTCCCACATCTTCCGGTGGAGCGCACGATTGCAGGATCGCGAACAGGTTTCCTGTGGCAAGTCCGACCAGCGAAGCGCCCATGATTAGGATGATCGCGGAATGAGCATTTTGAACGCGTGCCGCAGGAATTAGGAGGAGGCCGGTAATGAATGCCACCGTGATCAGGCCCTTGCGGGAGCGCGTTTCGTCCCATCCCCAGCGGATCAGGCGATCCACAATCCACCCTCCTACAGGCTCGCTGATGCCCCAGACGAGGTAAGGAAGGGAAGCGTACAGACCTGCCTTCAGAATCGTCAAATGCCGCACCGTTACAAGATAGTCGGGAAGCCAGGTGACGAGCAGGTACCAGTAATAATCAAAGCAGAAGAAGCCCAGACAAATACCAATCAGGTTGCGGCTGAGAAGATGCTCGAGAACATCCCAAAAGGCTTCAGACGATCGGGGGGCTGCCGGCCTTTGTCTGCGCTCGGAGAGTCGTGAGGGAAAGACCATCAACCAGGGAATGAGCCAGAGGAGGGCTGAGAAGCCCACCAAGAAAAACATCTTCCGCCAGCCAAAGCGGACGATGAGCCACGCGACGACCGGCGCACCAATGACAAGCCCAGCGCGCGTGCCGCTGTCAAAGATTCCACAGGGGAGGCCCCGCTCGCGGGGCTCAAACAGAACACTGACGATCTTTGTCCCCCCTGGAAGGTAGATCGACTCGCCAATCCCAAGGAGTACGCGGAAAGCTATCAGGACGCCCAAGCTTGCTGCAAATCCTGTGAGGCCACAGGCTAACGACCATAAGGCAAACAGGCCAAAGTAAATCCAGCGCAGATTGTACCGATCGACGCACCAGCCGACCGGCACCTGCATCAGCGCGTAGGAGCAGAAAAAGGCGGATAGCAGCAGGCCCTTGGTCCCCGCGGCGAGGTTCAGGCTTACCGAGATGAGCGGCAGGGCCACCGAGAGGGTGGCGCGGTCCAGGTAATTAACCAGCGAGGCGGCAAAGAGCAGCACGACAATGGCCCAACGCCGGCGATTCGAGATCGCCGTGTCAGTGGCCACCACAGATTCCCCAGCTTCAGCCACGGGGTTTCGAGTTCTCATGCCGCTCAATCCAGCCTCGGCGCGTCACGGCAGGATAGCTCAATTCCCTGCCCTGACATAAACGGAAATTCCGACCTCGACGAATGGGAATCGCCCTGCCGCGCGCGAACACGCCTGCGGCCCAGCGCAGCCAGTCGGGAGAACAGGAGCGGTCACTTCGAAAGCAGGACATCGCCCACGCTCCCCCGGTTCCAAGCAGTGGCCAGTTGGAAGAGCCGCTACCTGCTGCCGCTCAACTCGTGGACCATTTCCACCAATGCCACCACGTTCTCGAAGGGCGTGTCGGGGAGCAGGCCGTGCCCCAGGTTAAAGATGTGCCCCCGCCTCCCGCCTGCCTGATCCAAAATCCGCTGCACGCGCGAGCGGATGTAAGCCTGGTCGGCATACAGAACGATTGGGTCGAGATTGCCTTGGACGCCCACCGAGTGGCCCAAGCGCGCCCAGGCCTCGTTCAGTTCCACGTGGGAATCAAGACCCATGATGTGGCCGCCGGCTTGCCGCATGTCCTCGAGCAACATGCCGGTGCCAGTTCCAAAATGGATAATAGGCGTGCCGGGAGTAATCCCCTCGACCATCATCCGTGAATAGGGAAGCACAAACTCGCGGTAGTCAGCGGGGCCCAGGCAGCCGACCCAGGTGTCAAAAATCTGCACAGCCTGAATGCCGGCGGCGATCTGGCCGTTGATGTATTTGGTCAGGTTGCGCGCCAGATGCTCCATTAAGGCCCGCCAAGCTCCCGGGTCGCGATACATCAGCCCCTTGGTGTGCCGGTAGTTTCTCGATCCGCCGCCTTCGATGAGGTAGGAAGCGAGTGTGAAAGGACACGCGGCGAACCCGAGGAGCGGTAATGTGGGGTCGAGGTCAGCGCGGGTGCGGCGAATGGCGTCGTAAAAATAAGCGAGCGATTGCTGTGGGTCCACTTCCCGAAGTCGGTCCACCTCTTGAGGCAAGCGCAACGCGGGCCTGATGATCGGCCCCTCGCCCTGGTCATAGGTGAGGCCGAATCCCAGAGGCTCGACAATCAGCAGGAGATCGGCAAAGATGATGGCCGCGTCCACGCCCAGCTTTTTTGCTGCCGTCACCGTAACTTCAGACACGAGGTCCGGATTCTTGCAGAGCTCCAGGAACGGCACCTTGGCGCGGAGTTCGCGGTATTCCTTCATGTACCGGCCCGCTTGCCGCATCAACCAAACCGGCGTGGCATCCACGGCCTCCCTGCGGCAGGCCTTCATAAACCGAGAATCATCCCACCGGGCTGCGCCATGGCCTTTCCGCAGCCCAGCACCCGAGGTTTGAGGAATCGGCGTCCCGTCAGTAAACCTTTTTCGGGCTTCTGACTCCGGGCTTCTGACTCCGCGCTCCCGGCGGTCCGATTCTCTGGTCTTCGTATTGTTTTCCATTTTCTTCCGCAGCAAGTCCCAGGCTCGTTTTGGAGTGCGGTCCCGCCTTGCGGGACCGCTTTCCTTCGCCGGAAGCTTGCTTCCAGCAGCGTCTCGAGCAAGCTCAAGACGCAAAAGCGGTCCCGCAAGGCGGGACCGCACTCCAAAGGCCCTTGCGCATCTCCTGGCTTGCTTTCACTCATCCTCGACCAGCCTACGGTAAACATCACGCACATGCTGCCGCATTTCTTTCAGCCTCTGTGTCAGGGTCTCCGACCCAGCGATCAACCCCCAGCGGCGAGCCAGGTTTCCGACCGCTTCGGCATGACCGGCTCGATCCGGTAACCCGTCGGCAGGCTTCCCTGTCACTAATCGGATGGCATGGTCTACCGAGCGAAGGAAGTTCGCTCCACTCGATAGAACTTCGCTGTCCTCCTTATTCATGAGCCCCGCGGAGCGTAAGGCGGCGATTTGATCAGCCACGTTAGCGCCCGGGGGAGCTGTTATGTGTCCTCGCAAGCGGAGGAGAGATACGGCAAAATCGATGTCGTAATACCCTCCCGCAGCGGTCTTGGTGTTGGTGGGTGGAACAGGCACTTCTCTTTCCAGCCGACGCCGCATTTGGCGAAGTTCCGTGGCCAGCGATGGGTAAGCGGCGAAGCGGTCGAAGACAGCGGTCACGAGCCGGGAAACTGTCTCTCGTCCCAGTTCGGCATTGCCCGCCACGTGGCACGCTTTGAGGTAGGTTAATCCCTCCCACACCTGGGCGTGTTCCAGCGCATAGCTGAGCAATTCCTCCTGCGTCACCACCAGTTCGCCCTCCTGGCCTCGAGGTCGAAGCCGTGTATCGACGGCGAATACCGTTCCTTCGCGCGTGTAGCTGGAGAGGACGTCGATCATTTTCGCCGCCAGCCGTTTCCAGAAATCCAGCTCGTCTCGTCCCACTTCGGGGCCCGTAACGAAGATCAAGTCGGCATCGGAGGCGAGGTCAAACTCGTTCAATGCCAGCCGTCCGAGCGCCAGCACCGCAAACGGCCAAGGAAGGTTCCGTTCCACAAGGCTTTTCGTTTCGAGGACTGACCCCGCAATCTGCAAGGCGCTGGAAACGCACCGAGCGGCAACCGCTGACCAGCGTTTCAGAATCCAAAAGCTTGATTCCCGCGAGGCCAAATCCGCCGCACCGAGCTCCAAAACACGGGCCAGGAAATGCCTGCGGAGCACCGCCATCTTCTGGCGCATCGCCAGCACCGGTTCCAACGCCCAGGGATGAGGTCCGGCGTCTTCCGACCCTTTCAAGTCGATTTCCATCTGTCCCGCTGCCGGCGGAATTTCCGAGGAGGCGAAAACAATCATGTCCTCGGGATGGCGAATAAGAAGTTCGCCGAGGTATTCGCTCTCGCTTACCACTTCCAGCGCGCGCCGGAGGAGTTCAGGTTTCTCGCGCACCAGGGCAAACCGCTCCGGCGACTCGAGCAAGGCAGTGAGGAATCTCGCCGCGCTCTTACGAGATCGCTCGGGAATTTCAGCCTCGTGGACCCAGCTCGCTATGTCCGGCGCCTGGGCGTTGAGGAAACTCAAGGTGGAATCGTACGAGGCATGCCCGAGGTCGGGAGTAACCGAAGGAAGCGGCTTAAGCTCAAACCCCTTACCCCCCGAAGGCGGGGTGCGAGGATGGATCACGCGTTGGTAGATCTCGTCCACTTTCTCAAACCCATCTTGCAGTTTCTGTAAGAGCGCCTTTCCCGGCGATTCGAGCGAGCCGGCGGCAACGCCCACGCGGCGGGCAAGACGATCGAGGGCGCGCGCGCCGGTCGGCAAGCGGTGCGTTTGCTGGCCGAGTTCGAGTTGGACGCAATGCTCCACCTTGCGGAGGAATGCATAGGAATTGGTGAGACGGGCGTAATCGTGGTCGCTTAGCCATCCTTTGTCATTCAGCTTGCGCAGCGCAAAGAGAGTCCCACCGGAGCGAACCCACGGGTCATGGCCCCCGTAAAGTCGCTGCAGGCACTGGGCCAGAAACTCGATATCCCGGATGCCACCCTGGTGCTGCTTGACGTCAACCGTCTGGCCGCCACTCTCACGCCTTCTTCTGGAAATTCGCTCGCGCGACCACAGAACGCTTTCGACGGCCTCAAAATCGCCCGGCGACCCATAGATCCTCAGCTCGACGCCGCGCAGGAAATCGCGAGTCAGCCAGGCATCGCCGGCCGAGTGGCGAGCCTTAATCAACATCTGCAACTCCCAATCCCGCGCCCGGTGTTCGTAATACTCCAGGGACGACTTCAACGAGATGGCCAGGTCACCTTGGTCCCCTTCCGGACGCAGACGCAAGTCGACGCGGAAGACTTCGCCCTGGGGTGTCGGCTGGGTAATGGTCCGGGTGATGGCATTGGCCAAGCGAACAAAGTACTCTTTGTTGGTGACGACGGACTCGTTCCCTCCGGCTGTTTCACCGTCGTGGGAATAAAGAAATAGCAGGTCGATATCGGAGCTGTAATTCAACTCGTTGCCACCCAGCTTGCCCAGCGAGATAATGCTGAACCCGCTGCGCGCGATGCGGCCCTGCGGGTCATGGTACTGGGGCTGGCCATAGCGTTTGTCCAATTCGCCGCCGCAGTAAAGAAGCGTGTTGGTCAAAATCACGTCCGCCAGGGTGGCCAGTTCCAAGGTCGTTTCACCCAAAGTCGAAAGGCCCAGCACATCCCGCATCGCGATACGCAAGTAATTGCGCCGCTTGAAGCGCGCCAACTGGGCCGCCAGCCAGGGGTCAGGGTTGGTAGTGGCGAAGCGCGCATAATCCTGCATCAAGTCTTCTTTGGATTTGAGTTTGGTAAAGTTGCGGTCGTGCGCAAACTGGAGGACGAGGCTCGGTTCGGACAACAAAGTTTCCGCCAGAAACCCGCTGTAGCCGAAGATCGCCACCAGGTAGGACAAAGCCACAGGGTAGCGCGCGATTTCGCCCAGCACGTCTGCCAGGGCTTCCTGCGCGTACCGTTCCAGAAAGTTTAGGGCGCCGTCTGGATCGGGTGAATGGGCCAGCAGGGAGGCCAGCGGCACCATCAGCGTGGGCGCAAGTTGCTGTTCGAGTCGCGCCAGGTTGACTTCTGCCTTCTCAAAGTCCTCAAAGGGTACAGCCTGGAACTCGGGACGCATGGCAGGGATTATACCTTGAACACGCGCTTTTGTTTCGAGGGAAGGGTTAGACAGTTGTCAGTGGTCAGTAGTCAGTGGTCAGTGGTGAGTAGCACCGGGACACTCCAAATTGTCTATACCAAATCCGAACAGTGGAATGCTCCCGCGCTGGCAGGAAGCTGACGCCCCCGTCTAATCCGTCAGCTGACGAATCGGAATGACAACGTTCACATTGCTTGCTCGAAGCCAGACGAAGCGATTGCCAGTCGGCTTCGCGCTCGCCTCGATTTGGCCAGTCAATAAGGTGTGTCAACTCCCTGCTGACGACGAGCAAGCCTTTGAGCGACTCGTTCACCCCATCACTGACACCCACGCTGCGGGCAGCCACGCCCTATCCAGATTGACAACGTGCGATTGCCGTTGGGTACCGCGCACGGGAAAAGCCCACGGTCAATAATGCACTGACTGTGGCTCCTGCTTGCCCCCATGGCGAGAGGTTTCAGTGGGCTTCGGTATAAACCGCCTCGGCGACATTGTTGGGCGGGCCGGAAAGAGACGAGCCGGGCGAATAGGCCGCCTTTTCATACCTGCTGCCAACCTTCCGGATGATGTCGTGCCATCCATCGTCCCAGGCAATGTGGGCTTCTCCGTTTACAACGGTCCACGTGCCACCTTCTGAGTGCAAGGTCTTACGGGCCACGCCGTCGGGCTTGAGCGTAATGAGGAATGTCCCCCCGGTGCCGCTGCCCACTTTCCACTCGCCCAGAAAACGAGCTTGGCCGGCTGACGCCTTCTCCGCGGGGGAATTGAACTCGATTCGGGCAATGTCCGCCAAGCGGAAACTCTGTTGGCGTCCGTCCCTAAAGACAATCACGATGGAGCCCGGTTCGACTTCCGTCGCGGCTTTCGGCGCAGCCAGCGGAGCGACAAACACCAACATTCCCAGAATCCAGACTGTTTTGGTCACATAGCGCATATCTGTTCTCCTCGGAAGGCACAGCGGAGGCGAACGCACCTGCCCTCTCGCTTCAAATCATAATACGAAAGCGTGCGGCAAATGGTTCAATCCTCATGGGGCGCATCGCGCCGCTGCCGCGTGCGTAGGCATCCAAGAGGGACCCGGGACGACGGACGTTCTTCAAATGTCGTAGTACAGAGCGAACTCGTACGGGTGCGGCCTCATATTCACGGCCTGCACCTCATTCTTCATTTTGTATTCGATCCAGGTCTCCAGAAGTTCCTCACTGAAAACATCGCCTTTCAGCAAGAAATCGTGATCTCTCTCCAGAGCACGGAGGGATTCTTCCAGCGAGCCGGGGAGGGTTGGAACTTTTTTCAACTCCTCTGGACCCAAATCGTAAATGTCCTTGTCCAAAGGCTCGCCTGGGTCGATTTTGTTTTCGACTCCATCGAGACCGGCCAACAACATGGCGGCGAACGCCAGGTAGGGGTTGCAGGATGGGTCGGGCGGACGGTACTCCACTCTCTTGGCTTTCGGGTTTGGCGAGTACATGGGGATTCGACAACAGGCGCTGCGATTCCGGCGCGAGTAAGCCAGGTTCACGGGCGCCTCAAAGCCCGGCACGAGGCGTTTGTAAGAGTTGGTGGTGGGCGCAATGAGCCCCGCGAGTGCGGGCGAGTGCTTCAGGAGGCCGCCGATGTACCATAGCCCGAGTTGGCTGAATCCCGCGTATTTGTCCCCGGCAAAGAGCGGCTTGCCGTCTTTCCAGAGGCTCTGGTGCGTGTGCATGCCCGAGCCATTGTCCTGGAAAATCGGCTTGGGCATAAAGGTCACCGTTTTCCCGTACTGGTTGGCCACATTGCGGATGATGTACTTGTACAACATCATTCCGTCCGCAGATTTCAGCAGGGAGTTGAATCTCTGGTCAATCTCGGCTTGGCCGCCGGTCGCGACCTCGTGGTGGTGACACTCGATTTCAAGCCCGGCCTTCTCCATCGCCAAGACCATCTCACTGCGCAGGTCCTGGTAATGGTCGGTGGGTGGGACCGGGAAATAGCCTTCCTTATAGCGCGGCCGGTAGCCCAGGTTATCCTTCTCCCGGCCGGAGTTCCAGCGTCCCTCTTCCGCGTCAATATAGTAGAAACCGTGTTGCTGGGCCTGATCGAACCGGATGTTGTCAAAAATGAAGAATTCGGCCTCTGCGCCGAAATACGCCGTGTCCGCGATTCCGGTATAGACAAGGTAATTCTCAGCCTTCTTGGCTATATTGCGGGGGTCCTTAGGATAGTGCTGCTTGGTGACGGGGTCGATGATATCGCCAATCAAGGCCAAGGTGGGTGTTTCTGTGAACGGGTCAAGCATATACCAGCTCGCGTCAGGAACCAGGAGCATGTCGCTCTCATGAATCGCCGCCCAGCCGCGGATGCTGGAGCCGTCCATGCCGAAGCCTTCTTCGAAGGAACTCTCTTCCAATTCGTGAATCGGGAATGACACGTGTTGCCACAAACCCGGAAGGTCGGTGAAACGAATATCTACAATCTTCACGCTGTTGGCAGCAGCGAACTCCAAGACTGCCTTCGGATTCATATATCCTCCATAAAAGAATTTTCTCCCCACGATTAGGAGTTTAAATGCCGGCTGTTTTTCACTAAACGCGGAAACATATCGTGTGCGGAGATTTTAGTCAAGCCCTGCCAGCATTAATATTTTTAATGGTCTCCATCTAACTTTGAAATCCCGCTCCCAGAGTGGGTGAACCTCGTAGCGTGCCTGAACACTGTCATGCTGATCCCGCCCTGCGGGAGAAGCATCTCGGCAGTTTGTCGATGACCCGCGGCAGAAAGGACAACTACGGAGATTCTTCGCCCCGACAAGTCGGGGCTCAGAATGACAGGTGTTGGCAAATTGGAGTAAGAGCTCGGGCCACAACCAAGTCACTGTTTTCCACTTGTCAGGAGGTCTCCGGGCACACAAAAATGCATTGACACCTTTCTTGGCTTTAGGTACGGTAAAAAATTCCTGGCCATATCCCGAAATGGAGTCTTCCAGGTCCGTCTTCGTCAGCGACGCCACTCGGCCACCGGAAAGGGCAGCGCCGGCGAGAAGGTGGAGAGCCAAATGTTTGTAGCCAAGCGAATGTTTTTCACCAAGGGGGGCGGGAAACACCGCGAAAAGCTGACCAGCTTCGAATTAGCATTAAGGTCCGCCGGGATCGCTGCCTGTAACCTGGTGCGAGTCTCCAGCATTTTCCCGCCTCGCTGCAAGCTCGTTTCCAGGACCGAGGGCGTGAAGGAACTGCGAGCCGGGCAGGTGACTTTTGTGGTCATGAGCGAGAATTCGACGCGGGAGCCGCATCGCTTGATTGCCGCCTCGGTTGGCGTGGCGATTCCCTCTGACCGGAACGCTTTTGGCTACCTTTCAGAACATCATTCTTTCGGCGAGACAGAAGAAGTCGCTGGCGAATACGCAGAAGAACTGGCGGCGGAAATGCTCGCCACTACGCTGGGCGTGGAGTTCGACCCCGACCGGAGCTGGGACGAGAAGAAGGAAATTTATCGAATCTCCAATAAGATTGTCCGGACGATGAATGTCAGCCAATCCGCTATTGGCGATAAAAGAGGTCTCTGGACCACAGTACTGGCCGCGGCGATCTTGCTTGGAATCGACGAATGATTAGCAAACACCAGATACTTTCCAGGCCGACCCATCCTCTGGTCGTTGATGGTCGGAAGAGCGTTGCGGCTTTGCTCGAGAAAATGCAGGGGATATCGTTTCAGGGGCGTTCGCTGGCCACCGCTTACCAGATCTGGAAGAAGATGCTCGGCGACCGGGTGATGATCATGATGGGGATGTCCGGAGCGCTGGTCCCCGCCGGCATGCGACGACTGGTCGTCTATATGCTCAAGAACCGCCTCATCGATTGCCTGGTTTCGACGGGCGCCAACTTCTTCCACGATATCCATGAAACCCTGGGCCGGTTCCATTACCAATCCTCGCCCTCCATCGACGACGTCCTTTTGCAAAAAAACCTCATTGACCGCATTTACGATACGCTCGCGGACGAAGAAGAATTTCGGGAGGCGGACGAGATGATCGGCAGGTTTGCGGCCTCCCTCGACCAATCGCGCGCGTATACGACGCGCGAGTTCCTGCATCTGCTCGGCAAGCAGTTGGCGAAAAAGGCGAAGGAAGACGGCATCGTCACTGCGGCGGCGAAAGCCCGAGTCCCGCTGTATTGTCCTGCCATTGGAGATTCCTCCATCGGAATCGGTATCGCGGAGAACCGTTTCCTGGGCAAGAACCAGTTCACGTTCGACGTGATCGGTGATGTCCTCGAGACCGCGCACCTGGCGGCTGACTCCCCTGCCAGCGGCGTCATCTACTTTGGCGGAGGCACTCCCAAGAACTTTGTCAATCAGACCGAGGTGACGGCCACGTTCATGCGTCAGTCTCATAGCGGTCATAAGTATGCCGTGCAGATCATCACTGACGCCGCGCACTGGGGTGGCCTATCCGGCTGCACGTTCGAAGAAGCCCAGAGCTGGGGAAAGATTGCGCACGACGCCAGCATGGTGGACGTCCACTGCGACTCCACCATCGCCTTGCCGATGCTGGTCACGGCACTTTCGGAGAATAGGGGCCTGATTCGAAAACGAAAGAAGCCCGCCTTCGAAATGGGCCGCGAGCTCAAGTTCACTTTTCCGAAGTGAGCACTGTCGTCTTACTCTGGGCTTGCAGATCTTTTGCGAGGAAAACCCTCTTGCGCATAATCTTCTTGGTATTGATACAAGCATCCCTCCTGGTGGCCGGCGAAAAGCCCGTGACATTTGTTCGGCATGGTGACCAGATCGACGTGAGCATCGGAGGGAAACCCTTCACGACTTATTATTTCGGAGCTGGGGCGCCCAAGCCCTATCTCTACCCATTGCGTTCGGCTGAGGGCATCATCGTCACGCGTGGGTTTCCGATGGTAACGAGCATCCCTGGCGAGAGCAGGGATCATCCTCATCACCGCTCCATGTTCTTCGCCCATGGCGACATCAACGGAGTTGATTTCTGGGGAGAAGCAAAGTTCGCAGAGAAAACGCCCGTGCACGTGATGGGCAAGACCTACACATCTGAGGATCTCCCCAAAGGCCGCACCGTGTTCACCAGACTCGAAGAATCCGAAGGCGGGCCTGATTCCGGCACGCTCCGGGCGGTCTTTAGCCTGGTCGGCCCGGACGGCCGGGGGATGGGCAGCGAGACACAGGAATACACTTTTCGAGGCGATGAAAGCGCCCGCACCATCGACTGTTCGTTTACCATCGCGGCTGACCAGGGAACGCCCCTGAAAATAGGCGATACGAAGGAGGGAACCTTCGCCATCCGGGTGGTCAGGAGCCTGCAAGAACCCGCCGTGAAAATGCTGAACTCTGAAGGCGCCGTGGGTGACAAAAACATCTGGGGTAAGCGAGCTAATTGGGTTGACTACTCCGGAGTCGTGGGAGGAGAAAGGATCGGAATTGCTATCTTCGATAACCCCCGTAACATTAAGCATCCCACTTACTGGCACGCCCGTGGCTACGGTCTGTTCGCCGTGAATCCCTTCGGCGAGCACGACTTCTATAACGACCCCAAGCGCGACGGAAGCGTCACCATTGCAGCCGGAAGCTCGCTGACATTGCGATATCGGGTGCTGATTCATGATGGCGATGCTGCCGAAGCCAAGGTCGCTGAGGCCTACGAGCGGTATGCCGAAGAGAAGTGAAATGGCAGGGCGATAGCCCCGGTATCTCACCGCGGTTGGAGTTCGATCAGCCTCTGTTTTTTCAGGAAATGCGCAATCGTTACTACACCTGGGTCCTCGCGGGGGAAGAACGCCGTTACGGCGCCTGGGCTGACGACCCGCGCCACGCTTGGGTGAAAAATGCGTAGGTAAGAAAGCTTGACAGGATGCTGAAAAACCTACGTAGCGTGTCATTCCGAGGAGTCCCGATCTGATCGGGACGACGAGGAATCTCGCAAGGTCCTTTACCTCCAGAGCGAGATTCCTGTCCCGCAGGGCGGGATCGGAATGACAATCTTCTGAAACGTTTTTCAGCATCCTGCCCGGCTGACTGCTGATCCGCAAACCATGCCGAAACCTGCTCACGCTCCGGCCCAACTCGCTCGCCTAGGTTCCGGGCTCACCATTCCTCACCTTCGCTGGACCATCTGCGCACTGTTGTTCTTTGCCTCCACGATTAATTACCTCGACCGGCAGACGATCTCCGTCCTGAAGCCTCACCTGCAAAGCGTCCTGCACTGGTCGGAGAGCGATTACGGTTGGATTGTGTTCGCGTTTCAACTAGCCTATGCCCTCATGCTCACGGTCGCCGGTCTGGTCATGGATCGGCTGGGGACGAGGCTGGGATACGCGCTCTCCATCACCTGGTGGTCCATTGCCGCCATGGCTCACGCGCTGGCGCGCGGGGCGCTTTCCTTCGGCGCGGCGCGTTTCTTTCTGGGAGCCGGTGAAGCGGGGAACTTTCCCGCCGCCATTAAAGCCGTTGCCGAATGGTTTCCAAAAAGACAACGCGCGCTGGCCACCGGCATCTTCAACGCCGGGCCAACGGTGGGCGCCGTTATCGCCCCTCCGCTGGTCGTCGCGCTGACGCTCCGGTGGGGATGGCGGGGGGCGTTCATCTTCACCGGGGCTTTGGGATTCATCTGTTTGTTCTTCTGGGCGGCTCTTTACCGCCTTCCGCGCCAGCATCCGTGGATTACCCCCGGCGAGCTGGAGTTCATCGAGGGCGCGGAGGGTGAGGCAGAAACCGCGACGGTCACTCGAATCCCGTGGCAGAAAATCCTCGCCTACCGGCAGGCGTGGGGTTTCATCCTGGCAAAATTCATGACCGATCCCATCTGGTGGTTTTACATCTTCTGGCTCCCTTCCTACCTCAAGCAAGGCCGCGGCTTCACTCTCGAGGAAATCGGCCTGTTCTCCTGGATTCCGTTTCTCATTTCGGGGGTCGGCAGCGTTGCGGGCGGGTGGCTTTCAGGATTCTTCCTCAAGCGCGGCTGGCCGCTGAGCCGGGCGCGCAAGACGGCGATGGCGATTTGCGCGTTTTGCATGCCGTCCGGCATCGTGGCCGTCTTCGTCCCTAATCCTTGGTGGGCCCTGGCCCTGATCGGCGTTTCGGCTGCCGCGCACCAGGGATGGATGGCGAATGTTTACACCCTTGCCTCGGATATGTTCCCCAAACGCGATGTGGGCTCGGTTACGGGCCTGGGCGGGACAGGCGGGGCGGTGGGCGGCATGATCCTGGCGCTGGTCGCGGGTTACACTCTCCAGTGGTTCCATACTTACGTGCCTCTCTTCATCATCGCCGGCATCATGCACCCTCTTGCCATGGGGCTGGTGCATTGGCTGGTTCCCCGGATCGAACCCGTCCCAACCTCCCCGTAGCCCGGCCCATAGCCGCAACCCAACACGTCTTGTAGGGCCGGGGCTTGCCCCATAGTCGCTAAGATAAGGACTATTTCTATCGTTCCGGCGCCATTCCCGTCCCGCGAAGCGGGACACCGTGAGTAGCCGTAGGTGAAACCTGCGGAAACAGAAGCCCAGAAAGCATTCCGGCCCCGCAGGGGCCGAACCATTGACCGGTCAACCCCGTTGGGGTTGCGTAATTCTGTGCGGTCCGTTATCCGCAGGTTAAAACCTGCGGCTATTCACCGTTGGCCCCTGCCGGGGCCATTTGAACACGGCTTACCTTAGCGCTTATGGGGCTTGCCCCGGCCCTGCAAAAGCGGTGAAATGGAATCATTGTCAACAGAGCGTTACGATACTAGCGGAATGGGTTCATGGTGGGCAGCGAGGTTTTCAAGGTGGAGTTCGATGGCCTCTCGGGCGTTTCCCGTCGCCTCCTCGATGGTGCTGCCGTACGAAAGGCAGCCCGGAAGCAGAGGGACTACTACCGTGTATCCGCCCTCCGCCTCGGGAATCAAATTGATTTGGTAAGAGTATTCCTTCTTTGGTTTTGCCATAGCCACATTATCCCCGATGGCCGAAAAATAGCAAGCAGGAGGCCCTCGGCTTGCCGTCCGTAGCGGTTCCGACTGGCCGGTGGCATATTCCCGCATCGAGATTGCAGGTCTGACCTGTCCGGACCTATACGCAATCGTCCGTGAGGAACACCTTGGTCCCGTCGAACTGGACCTCATCCATCGAGACTGCGGGGGACGGTCTCCGGAGCGTCCATTGAGATTCAGACGACGGTACTCACCAAGCACTGCTTTCAGCGCATCAGGGCGTGATATATTTGTTAATGGGTGGAGAAGAAAGGTTTCAGGTGTCCGAGAGGCAGTGGCGAGCGACAAAATCCTGAAAGACGGCGCCGGGAGGACTGCCGGCTGGGGAGTGCTGCTGCTCGCGCACGGCGCGCCGGACAGACTCGAGGACGTCCCTGCATTCCTGCTCAACGTGCGCGACGGGCGGAAGCTACCCGATGCGGTAGTCAATGAAATCATTCGCCGCTACAGCCTGATCGGCGGCTCGCCGTTACTGCGCCTGACGACTTTACAGGCGGAGGGATTGGCGAAGCTCCTTGGCCGCCCGGTCTACGTGGGGATGCGGAACTGGAAGCCATTCATCTCCGAAGCGGTTCGGCAGATCAAGGCGGACGGAGTTGAACATGTGGTGGCGCTTTGCCTTGCACCCCAGAATTCCCGCACCAGCATTGGCCTTTACAAGAAGTATTTGTTCGAAGATGTCGAACGGCTCGCACCAGATGTACAGGTGGATTTCATCGAGAACTGGCACGATCATTCAGGGCTGGTTGAGGCATTCCGTGAGAGAGTGGCCACGGCACTGGCCCGCGTGCAGGCGGCGGCCGGCGGTCCGGTGGTTCCCGTAATCTTCACGGCGCACAGCGTTCCCGAAAAGACCATTCAGGGCGGCGATCCTTACGAGCAACAGGTGAGGGAAACGGCTGCGCTGGTGGCCAAAGCAATGGGCCTCAAGGAATACAGCGTGGCTTTTCAGAGCCAGGGAATGACTGCCGAGCCGTGGATCGGGCCGACGGTGGAATTCCTCATCGATCAGTTGGCCGCGCAGGGCCAGCGACACGTGTTGCTGGCGCCAGTGGGTTTTGTCTGCGACCACGTTGAGATCCTTTACGATATTGATATCTTCTTCCGCGAATACGGAAAGATCAGGGGCGTGACCGTGCACCGCTCCGCGTCGTTGAACGATAGCCCTCTGTTCATCCAAGCACTGGCAGCTATCGTCACGGAGCGTTTGGGCGAGAAGGCGGAGAAGAGTAGGCAGTAAGCAGTAGGCAGTAGCGGGTAGCGCAGACCCGTTCTGTGGGTCTGCGGCTTTCGCGGGCTGGCGCAGAGCGAAGCTCTGTGCTGGGCGGATTTCTAATCCCTCAAGGCCGCAGAGCTTCGCTCTGCGCCAGCCAGGGCTACTGCCTACTTCACTCGGCCCATTCACTCTGGTAGAGAATCACGCTGATGACGCCTCCACAAACAGCTCGAAAGCGCGTAGCCGTCCTGGGTGGAGGCATTGCAGGCCTTGCTGCGGCCTACACTCTGGCCTGCGCACGCCAAGCCGGCGCGCCGGTTGAAGAGTTGCTCATCGAGGGAAGAGACCGTCTGGGGGGTGTGATTCGCACGGAACGCTTCGAGGGTTTCGTCATCGAAGCAGGGCCGGACAGTTTCCTTGCCGAAAAGCCGGAAGCGGCGGCCCTGGCCCGGGAGTTGGGCCTTGGTGATTCGCTCATCGGTTCGAACGACAGGCAGCGGCGCACCTACATCCTTCACCGGGGCCGTCTTGTTCCGCTTCCTGATGGACTGATGTTCCTGGTTCCGACTCGCCTCTGGCCCATAGTGACCACTCCCTTGCTGCCGCTCGGCAGCAAGCTGGCGATGGCCGCCGAGTTGTTTGCCTCACCGCCGTCCGGGAACTTAAACCAAGGCTCAGACGAATCCGTGGCGAGCTTCGTGCGTAGGCATTTCGGAGACGCCATGCTGGAGAACATCGCGGACCCTTTGCTGGCCGGGGTCTATGGCGGGGATTCGGGGGCTTTAAGCGTCCGCTCGGTACTTCCGCGCTTCTGGGAAATGGAGCGGAAGCACGGCAGCCTGACTCGCGCCACGCTGCGAGCGATGCGGCAACGCCGCAAAGCCGCCGCCACTACGAATGGGACTGCGCAGCCTGACTCCGCTGGCACAGGCGCAGCACCGCGCAGCGCCTTGCCGCTCTTCATGACACTAAGGGAGGGACTCGAGCAGCTCACCGGGAAGCTGGTGGAGCATCTGGACAAGACTCGCGTTCATCTCGGCGGGCGTGTTGTTGGTATCCAACTGGCGCCCGGCGGCCCTGGCGGGAGGGTTGACTCATGCACCCCCCGGTATCAGATCTTTTGCGATGGAGGCGTGACATTCGACGCGGATGCAATCATTTTTGCAATGCCCACCCATGAATGCGGTCCGTTGCTTTCCTCCATTCATCCCATGTTGGGCGGCTTGCTCGGCGAAATCCCCTATAGTTCCTCGATGACGGTCTCGCTGGGATATGGGGAGGGAACGAGAGAACACCTGCCACCAGGCTTTGGATACTTGGTCCCGCGCAAGGAAAACCGGAGAATGCTGGCCTGCACCTTCGTGCATCGCAAGTTCAACCATCGCGCTCCGGAAGGGAAGGCGCTGCTTCGCTGTTTCCTGGGCGGCTCGCGAGACCCGGAAGTCCTGAAGCTCCCTGACGAGGAAGTGGTTGCACTCGTCCGGCAGGAATTGAAGGAAATCTTGAATTTCTCATTCGAGCCGCTGTTTTGCCGGATTCACCGCTGGCCGGCCTCAATGGCGCAGTATCCGGTGGGGCATGCCGAGCGCGTAAGGAGAATCCAAAGCCAGCTCGAAGAGTTACCGGGCATTTATCTTGCGGGGAACGCCTATTCGGGCATAGGAATTTCAGATTGTATTCGCACCGGCAGGGCTGCGGCGCAGCAGGCGCTACAAATTATGAATGATGAATAGTGAATGGTGAATAGTAAATAGTGAGTGCCTGTCATCCTGAGCGAAGCGAAGGATCTCTGCAGTTGTGGTGAGCTGCTTAACCCAAAAAGCAACTGCGGGGATCCTTCGCTTCGCTCAGGATGACAGGCTCGGAGACCTGCCCAGCCATCCGAGCGAAGGGCCAACTCCAGACTACGATTCCGGGATGAAATGTAGCGCGCGTTGCACCCAGGGCCCCCGAGCGCTATGGTCTCCACGTTACAATTCACCATTTACTATTCACTATTCAGAATTCTCTTAACGAGTTCTCATGCGGGCGCTATCATAGAAACAGGGCTCGGGGGTGAAGCGTGACAGAGAAGAGTAGGAAAGACGCATTCGGGGCGCGAGTCTTGTTCGATACGGGCAACGGCCACGCCATCATCTATCGCCTGGAAAACCTGGAGAAGGCTGGGCTGGGCAGCATTTTGCGTCTTCCTTTCTCAATCAAGGTGTTGTTGGAATCGGTGCTGCGTAACTGCGACGGCGCGCTCGTTATGGAGCAGGACGTCGCGGCCCTGGCCGGTTGGAACGCGAAGAGCCCGGCGGCGCGCGAGGTGCCTTTCAAGCCGGCGCGCGTCATTCTCCAGGATTTCACTGGCGTGCCCGCCGTTGTGGACCTGGCAGCGATGCGCTCAGCCATGAAACGCCTGGGCGGCGACCCGGCGAAGATCAACCCGCTGGTGCCCGTGGACCTGGTAATTGACCATTCCGTGCAGGTAGACTTCTTTGGCAACCCTCAGGCCCTCGAACGCAACGCGGAAATCGAATTCCAACGCAACCGTGAGCGATATGAATTCTTGCGCTGGGGTCAGAAGGCCTTTGACAGCTTCCGCGTCGTTCCTCCGGCCACAGGAATCGTGCACCAAGTGAACCTGGAATTCCTGGCGAAGGTGGTTTTGGAGCGTACGGATGGATTGGAGGTGGTCTGGCTCCCCGACACTCTGGTGGGCACCGACTCTCACACTACCATGATCAACGGGCTGGGCGTGCTCGGGTGGGGAGTAGGCGGCATTGAGGCTGAGGCCGCGATGCTGGGCCAGCCTTACTACTTCCTTACCCCGAAAGTGGTCGGTTTCAAATTGAAAGGCAGGCTGCGGGAGGGCGTTACGGCTACCGACCTCGTGCTCACCGTCACCGAGATACTGCGGAAGAAAGGCGTCGTGGACAAGTTCGTTGAGTTTTATGGCGACGGTCTCTCGCAAATGACCCTCGCCGACCGCGCCACGGTGGCCAATATGGCGCCCGAGTACGGCGCCACGATGGGATTTTTCCCGGTGGATGCGGAAGCGCTGCGTTACCTGCGACAGACGGGCCGCAGCGAAGAAGAGGTGCAGCGAGTCGAGCGCTACACCAAGGAGCAGGGAATCTTCCGGACCGACCAGAGCCCGGACCCTGAATACAGCGAAACGCTGGAGTTGGACCTCGCGGCAGTGACCCCGAGTCTCGCCGGGCCGAAGCGCCCGCAGGACCGCGTCCCGCTTTCGGCCATGAAGAGCGCCTTCCGGCAGGCGCTCGCCGCGCCGGTGAAGGAGCGCGGCTTCGGCCTTTCCCCGGAAGAGACGGGCCGGGTTGCGACTGTGGCCTTCAACGGAGACCGCGCCAGCCTCAAGCACGGTTCGGTGGTCATCGCCGCCATCACATCCTGCACCAACACCTCGAACCCTTCAGTTATGCTGGGCGCAGGATTGCTGGCGAAGAAGGCCGCCGCGCGGGGGCTTCAAATTCCTCCTTATGTGAAGACCAGCCTGGCTCCGGGCTCGAAAGTCGTGACCGAATACTTGAAGGCAGCGGGACTGATCGAGCCGCTGGCCGCGCTCCATTTCAACCTGGTTGGCTACGGTTGCACGACCTGCATCGGGAACAGCGGCCCGCTTCCCCCCGAGGTAGCCAAGGCCGTCACGGAGAATCAGCTTGTGGCGGCCGCAGTTCTTTCCGGGAACCGCAACTTCGAAGGACGGATCCATCCGCAAGTGCGGGCCAACTACCTGGCTTCGCCGCCCCTGGTCGTCGCCTATGCGCTGGCGGGCACCGTGGATATCGACTTAGACAGCGAACCGCTCGGAAAGGACCGCAGTGGCAGGCCAGTTTACCTGCGCGATATCTGGCCCTCGCAAGAGGAGGTCGCCCAAGCGATGGAGCGGGCCATTCGCCCGGAGATGTTTCGCGAGTCTTATGCGAACGTCTGGGACGGCAACCCCACCTGGAACGCCATCCCGGTGGCGGGCGGCGCGCTCTTCGAGTGGCGGCCGGATTCTACCTACATTCAGGAGCCACCGTTCTTCACCGACCTCGGCCCAGCCCCGCAGCCCATTACCGAGATCCGCAGGGCGCGCGTGCTCGCAGTGCTCGGCGACTCCATCACCACTGACCACATTTCGCCGGCCGGCAGCATTCCGGAGGAGAGTCCTGCGGGACGATATCTGATCGAGCACCGTGTGACGAAGAAGGACTTCAACTCCTATGGCTCGCGCCGGGGCAACGACCGCGTGATGGTGCGCGGGACCTTCGCGAACATCCGGTTGAAGAACCACCTTGTGGCAGGTATGGAGGGCGGCGTCACAGTTCACTTCCCGGATGGAGAACGCATGTGGATTTACGATGCGGCGATGCGCTATAAGCAGGAAGGCGTGCCGCTGCTCGTCATCGCGGGAAAGGAATACGGTTCCGGCTCTTCCCGGGACTGGGCGGCGAAGGGAACTCTGCTGCTGGGAATCAGGGCCGCGCTGGCGGAGAGCTACGAGCGCATTCACCGCAGTAACCTGGTGGGCATGGGCGTGCTGCCGCTTCAGTTCAAGGAAGGCGAGAATGCGGCTTCGCGGGGTCTGACCGGCCAGGAAGTATTCGACATCACCGGCCTCGACAACGGCATCAGCCCGCGCTCGGAGGTCACGCTTACGGCCACAAGTCCGGAGGGGTCGCGGCGAAGTTTCCAGGCCGTCGCGCGGCTCGATTCCATCGTCGAGGTTAACTACTATCGTAACGGCGGTATTCTGCCCACCGTACTGCGGAGCCTATTAAGGCCGGAGTGAAGAATAGGGACTGGGGGCTAGTGTCCTGAGTCAGAAGTTCGTTGAATAATTCAGCCCCGACTTGTCGGGGCGAAAGAGGGTAGCCCACGGTCCCGCAGGGCGGGATGGGTCGGCGAGCCCTCCCTCACCCCCGTCCCCTCTCCCGCTCGGGCGGGAGAGGGGTGTCCCGCTCTGCGGGACAGGGTGAGGCCCTCCCCCAGGGCTTGCGCCCTGGGCTACAATCTTCCGCCCCTGACGGGGCTGTGGAACGGCTACCCGAAACTGCAAGACTTTGTTAGCGAACTTCTAAATCGGGACACTGGGGGCCGGGGAAATTCTGAATAGTAAATAGTGAATAGTAAATGGGAAATTCTGAATGGTGGATCTAAATTGAGAAAGTGGCAATGGGCCTGGGTTTTACCCGAATTCGGAAGTTAGCGTGGGTGCGATGTGCATCTTGTAGGGGCACAGCGCGCTGTGCCCCTACGCCCGGCCCCGCACCATGTTGTCCCTCCGGTATCTGCGTCAAACGGGCCTCTAATCAAGTGATTCGGCTCGCCCGGCGGCTCCCAACTTTCGAATTCGGGTTTAAGCTCGTCACCTCCCAGCCTGTCCGGAATTCACCATTTACTATTCACCATTTACTATTCATAATTTTGACGGAGGATCGCATACCTAATGAGTTCATATAACGGCGTTCCCGTGCCAAGGGACGGGGCGCGGATTGACTTTATCAACGACAAGTTTGTAGTTCCCGACAACCCGATCATTCCTTACATTGAGGGTGATGGCACCGGCCGCGACATCTGGAAGGCGTCGCGGCGGGTATTCGACGCGGCCGTCGAGAAAGCCTTTGGCGGCAAGCGCCGGGTTGTGTGGTACGAGGTGTTTGCGGGTGAGAAGGCCTTCAAGCAGTTCGGTGAATGGCTCCCGCAAGGAACGCTCGATGCCATCAAGGAGTTCCGCATTGCCATCAAAGGTCCGCTGACCACGCCGGTGGGTGGCGGCATCCGCAGCTTGAACGTTGCCCTGCGGCAACTCCTGAACCTCTACGCCTGCTGGCGGCCGGTGAAATACATTCCAGGTGTGCCGTCGCCGGTCAGATATCCCGAGCGCATGAACATCGTCATCTTCCGCGAGAACACGGAAGATGTTTACGCGGGCATCGAGTGGCGCGAGGGATCGGAGCAGGCGAAACGTGTTATCGAGTTTGTGAACACGCTGCTTCGCGAGGATGGAGCGAAGAAGCAGATCCGCCTCGACTCCGGCGTGGGCATCAAACCCATTTCGATTACCGGCACCAAACGCCTGGTGCGTCGCGGCCTCCGTTACGCCATCGACCATGGCTTGAAGACCGTGACCCTAATCCATAAGGGCAACATCATGAAGTTCACCGAAGGGTCGTTCCGCGACTGGGGCTACGAGCTGGCCAAGCAGGAGTTCCGCCAACACATCGTTACGGAGCGCGAGCGCTGGGCGCTCGACGGCAAGGACAAGAACCCCCAGGCCTCGGTCGAAGCGCTGGCGTCCCTGGTTGAGCCCGGACTCGAAATGGCGACCGAAAACTTCAAGCAGCAAATTTGCAAGGAAGTGAGGGACTGCCTGGATTCCATCTATTCTACTCATGGCAAGGGTCAATGGAAAAACAAGCTGCTGGTGAACGACCGCATCGCCGATTCGATGCTGCAACAGATTCTGACGCGCGCGGATGAATACCAGTTGGTCTGCACGCCCAACCTGAACGGCGATTACCTTTCGGACGCCTGCGCGGCGCAGGTCGGCGGGCTGGGCTTGGCTCCCGGCGCGAACATTGGCGACGGGTTCGGGGTGTTTGAGGCTACGCACGGCACCGCGCCCAAATACGCGGATAAGGACGTGATCAATCCCGGCGCTGTGATCCGCTCCGGCGCGTTAATGTTTGAATTCATCGGCTGGCCCGAGGTTGGCAAGTCGATCGAGGACGCCTTGGCCGCGACTATCGCGCAGCACCGCGTCACATACGACCTGGAGCGGCTGATGGTCATGGACGGCATCACCGGCGTTCAGAGGCTCAGCACGAGCGCTTTCGCGGGCGCGATGATTGAGAACGTAAGAACGGTAGGTGGTAGGTAGTAGGTGGTATGTGGGGGGGGAGACAGGTGTCGGGTGCCAGGTGTCGGGTGCCAGGTGCTAAAGGAGAATAGGGGCTGGGTGCCGGGGCAATTTTGGATTTTAGATTTTAGATTTTGGATTAAGGCGGCCTACTGCCCCTTGCCTATCGCCGACTGCCTAGTGTGACCGCCTCCTGTCAGGAAATAGGCTACTCCGGATCTTGGATTGAGGCGGGCTACTGTTGCCTCCCCCCGCGTGCTGAGGCCCGCTAGGACAGGGCGTAGTAACAGGTCAGAGCGGCAGGTAGAAGAGGTAGTAGGACGCCCCAATCCAAAATCTAAAATGTTTCTTGAGGGGGGCTAATGATACGCAAAAAAGTGACAGTGGTTGGTGCAGGTAATGTTGGCGCAGAGGTAGCTCAGCGCTTGGTGGACAAGCAAATGGCGGATGTGGTTCTGATTGATATCCTCGAGGGCGTCCCGCAGGGCAAGGCTTTGGACATGCTCGAATCCGGGCCCGTCGAGGGTTACGACGTTAAGATCAGGGGAACGAACGATTACGCGGACACGGCGAACTCGGACTTGGTGGTGATAACGGCAGGCTTTGCGCGCAAGCCCGGGATGAGCCGCGACGACCTGCTGAGAGCCAACTATGAGATCGTCAAGGGAGCTACCGAGAAGGTGGCGAAGTACTCGCCGGAAGCAATCCTGATCGTGGTGACCAACCCGCTGGACGCCATGGTGCAGACGGCGTTCAAGGTGAGCGGATTTCCAAAGAACCGCGTGATCGGCATGGCAGGCGTTCTGGATACGGCCCGCTACCGGACCTTCATCGCGGAAGCCTTGAACGTCTCGGTTCGGGACGTGCAGGGGTTCGTTCTGGGCGGCCACGGAGACACCATGGTGCCCGTGCCGCGTTATACGAGCGTGGCGGGAATCCCGGTGGAGGATTTAATGCCCCGGGAACAGCTCGAGGCCATCATTAAGCGCACCCGTAACGGCGGAGCCGAAGTTGTGAATCTCCTCAAAACCGGAAGCGCCTTCTACGCGCCTTCCTCGGCTGTGGTGGAGATGATTGACGCCATCTTCGCGGATCGCAAAAGAATTCTGCCTTGCACCGCTTACCTCGAAGGCGAGTACGGCATCCACGGCGTGTTCGTGGGAGTGCTGGTGAAGCTGGGCGTGCGCGGCATCGAGCAGATTGTGGAAATCAAACTGACGCCGGAAGAACATGCGGCGCTTCAAAAATCCGCTGCCGTGGTGAAGGAGCTGGTGGAGATTATCGGGGTGTGACGGGACCAAAGCAGAAGTCAGAAGGGAGAGAGAGGCACATAGAGGTGCTCCCACGCGCGCCTGTCATTCCTTGCCCGCCGCTTTTCCACACGCCTGTCATTCTGAGCCCCGACTTGTGGGGGCGAAGAATCTCCACACGCCTGTCATTCCTTGCCCGCCGCTTTTCCACACGCCTGTCATTCTGAGCCCCGACTTGTCGGGGCGAAGAATCTCCACACGCCTGTCATTCTGAGCCCCGACTTGTGGGGGCGAAGAATCTCCGCAGTTGCCTTGTGGCTGGGCTACGTATGTAGCGTACAGTTAGGCGAGCGAACCGCGGAGTGTGTCAAAACGCCACACTTATACGCTCGTCCCCCATCTCCTCAGCATTCTTCTAACCCCTTGAAAATACGTGGGAACAGGATGTCGCTGGCGCAGAAGAGTTCAAAAAAGTGAGACGTGTGGCGCAAATGGAAATCCCGCCCACATCAGAACCGAACCCCTACGGCACATCTACGATCTTCACTGCGTTGATCACCACAGGTGTCTTTGGCCGGTCGTTCCGGTCGCGTGCCACAGCAGCGATTTTCTCGACGACGTCCCGGCCTTTCACGACTTGACCGAAGATGGTGTGGTGGTTATTCAGCCAAGCTGTGGGCGCAAGCGTTATGAAGAACTGGCTGCCATTCGTGCCCGGACCGGCATTGGCCATGGCCAGCTTGCCCGGCTCATCAAACCCCACGCTCTTGGCGAATTCATCTTTGAACTGATAACCGGGGCCACCGGTGCCGGTCCCGAGCGGGCAGCCGCCCTGGATCATGAAATCGGGTATGACGCGATGGAAGATCAACCCATCGTAGAAGGGGCGCCTGGCGGGCTTGCGCGTCTTCGGGTCGATGAACTCTTTCGTTCCTGTCGCGAGACCTACAAAATTCTCCACTGTTTGCGGGGCGTGTTGCGGGAACAGCTCGCAGGTAATCTCGCCCAGGCTGGTCTCGAAGATTGCGTACTTGCCAGGCTTCAGATCGGTCATGGGGGGTTCCTTGTTGATACGAAAGTTGAAAGTCAAAGGTCGAAGGTCAAACAGGAAACTGGAAAGTAGAAACTGGAAACTAGAAATCAGAAGCCAGAAAGGGCCTGGTCACGTGCGCTTCCAGTTCCTGCAGCCCGAAAAGACTGATCCCCGCCAACTGAGAACTGACCCGCCGCGGCGGGACTACTGAACGATGACGGTCGTCTTGATGCTATCCAGTAGCGGGAAGCTTTTGTCGAGATAGGCTTTCCCTTCGTTTGTAATCCGGCTCTGCTCGGGACCGTTGCCTCCCGGCGCGCCCTCGCCGTAACCGGTGTAGAACTTTTCCACCACGTCCTTGCCTTCGACGACTTTGCCGAAGGGCGAGAAACCCATGCCGTCGAGGTTCTGGTTATTGGCGAGGTTGATGAAGACCTGGGTGGTGCGTGTGTTGGGGCCGGCGGTGGCGAAGGTCAGGTAGCCTTCCAGGTTACTCTGGGTGACGGGATCGTCCTTGAAGGTGGCGGAGGCCCAGACCCGAGTGATTTCGGGCTTGGCGCTGAGGCCGAATTGCGCCACGAAGCCCGGCAGCACGCGGAAGAAGGCGGCGCCGTCGTAGAAATGGTTCTTCACCAGGTTGTAGAAACGATCCGCGCCCAGCGGTGACCAGGCGCGCGTGACCTCTACCACGAAGTCTCCCTTGGTTGTCGTAAACTTCGCCTTGAAAGTCGTGGGCGCTTGCTTGTTAAGAGAGGAGGGGTTCAGCAATGAGGGCCCTTCCGCAGCGCGCTGTGGTGTTGGCTTTCCAGCAGTCTCATGTGTCGTGGCCTGGCCCCAAAGAATTCCAGTGATAAGCACCATCGCGAAAAATGTGGTCAGCAGGTTTTTCATCAGCATCTCCATGTCTGCGAAGTTATAACCAAATATATTTGAAATACTCAGTGTTTCCCGACGACTCAAAAGTCGAAGGGCAAAGGTCAAACGGCTTCACTATTTTGGGGATCGCATCTCGCGACCCACGCGTTCCACTTGTCGCATGACGCGGAGGAGGTTGCCGCCCAGAATCTTTTTCAAATCCTGTTCGCTGTATCCCCGCCGGGCCAGTTCGCGCACCAAGTCAGGAAGTTTTGAGACATCTTCCATGCCCTTGGGGGCCGAATCAATACCGTCGAAATCCGATCCCAGGCCGACGTGGTCGATGCCGGCGACCTGCACGGCGTGGTCAATGTGGTCAGCGATGGTAGTGTAACTGGGCGCGGGGAATTGGGATGCGTAGCGCGCCCAAATGTTCCGAGACTCCTCGGCCAGCCGTTTACGGTCGTTCGCGTACTGCTTTTCTGCGGCGGACTCATCCGCCTGGATTTGCGTGGCAACCTTCTTGTACGCCGCGGCGAAATCGGGGCTTAGAAAGCCGGAGTAAAAGTTGATGTCCATGACGCCACCGTTCTTGGCCAAGGCGCGGATCATATCGTCCGTCAAATTGCGGGGAACATCGCAAAGAGCGCGGCAGGAAGAGTGGGAGGCGATGACAGGCGCATGGGTGGCGGCGAGCGTATCGTAAAAGGTCTTGTCGGAAACGTGGGAGATATCCACCATCATTCCCAGGCGGTTCATGCGCTCGACCACCTGCTTCCCAAAATTCGTCAGGCCGTTCCACTTGGGCTTGTCGCCGGAGGAATCCGCCCACTCTGTATTGGCGGTGTGGGTCAGCGTCATATAACGGACGCCCAGGCGGTAGTAGATGTCCAGCGCTCGGAGGTCGTCCTGGATGATGTGGCCCCCCTCGACTCCCATCAAGATGGCGAATTTCCCCTGGAGATGAAGACGCACGATTTCGTCTGCCGTCGTGGCCATGCCGAGGACGTCGGAGTGGCGTCCGACCTGCTCATACACGACGTCTATCAAATCGAGCGCGCGGTGAATGAGATCTTGCTTCGGCCACCCCACATCCACCCAAATGGAGAAGAACTCGGCCGAGAGATGCCCCTGCCGCATCTTCGGGACACTGATCATGAAAGGGCTGTCCGGCTGGGCGAGGTCGTAGCCCTCATCCAGCATCATCTGGGGGGTGTCCGCATGGGTATCGATGATGATGGCTTGCAGGAGAACCTTTTCCGCAGTCTTCTCGGCCTCGGCCGGCGGGCGCTGGGATGAAAATAAGGGGCCCGCCGCCAGGCCACAAACAAGCAAGATTTCAAGCATGCGCCGTGACTTTTGCATAGTGGATGCCTTTGCGATTCCAGAGTCTGCGATTATCAGAAGTCGTGATGGGGTTTGTCAAACCTATTCTGGTAGGTGGTAGGTAGTAGGTGGTGTGTGGGGTAAGAACCCCAGCCCCGCAGGGCACAGAAGGTAGGCAGGAGAAAGAAAGAGGAAAGCAATTCAGAATTCAAGATTAATGACATGCCTTTGGCTTTCTTCAGCAAGCTGCTAAGCAAATCCCTTCAGGCGGGGCTATGGCGGCTCGGGGTTCCTTGCTATAATCATTGCCGTTCTGTTCGGTAGGCGGCGCATATGGCGAATACTCTTCCACGTCTCATCGTTCGTGACGCGTTTGGGAACCAGCGCGAAGTCGAAATCGTTCGCACACCTTTTACGATGGGCAGGCAGAGCGACAGCGACCTGGTGTTGCTGGACAGCAGAATCTCGCGCCGGCACGCTCAAATTGTTAAGACAGATAGCGGCTACCTTATTGAAGACATGGGGAGCCGGCACGGGACTGCCGTGAACAATGAACGGATCAGTTCCTGCCCGCTGAAATCGGGTGATCGCATCAATCTGGGCGTGGCGGATTCCTACACGCTTTCGTTCGTGGTGGACCAAGCGGTGCTGCCGGAATTGCTGGAAAAGCTGGAGAAGGCTGCGGCGGGTCCGGCGCCGCAGCTTCAGCATCTCGGGTTGCTCCTCCGAATGGCCCAGATGATGCACCGGGCCCCGGCCCTCGAGGAAGTCCTGGTGGCTCTGGTGGATTCGGCGTTACAACTGGCCAATGCGGAGCGCGGGCTGCTGTTCCTCCGCGAGGCGGATGGAAACCTCCACCTGAAGCTTGCTCGGGGAGCTGGCGGCGTTTACCTGGGACGCGACGTCACAGACTACTCCCGCGCCGTGGTGGAGCGGGTGGCGGCCTCGGGCCAGGAAGAAGTGATCCTGGAAGACCAGATGACCGGCCGCACGGCTCAGGAGACCAAGATCATCCGTACGGAAGTGCGCGGCATTGTTGCCGTCCCTTTACAGAAGCTGCCGGTTTCTGAAACAGAGGGCGAGACTATCCAAATCAGGGCGCCCGAACTGCTCGGCGTCATTTATCTTGATACGCGCTCGCACCCCACCGCGGTGACGGGGCTCGACCGCCAGGTGCTGCAAACGCTCGCCGTGGAAGGCGCCACTATCATCGAGAACGCCCGCCTGTTGCGCATTGCCCAAGAGCAGGAGCGCATCCAGCACGAGATGTTCCTTGCCCGCAACATCCAGCAGGCGCTTTTGCCACGCCGCTTCCCGACCTGCGACTACTTCCAGGTTTGCGCCACCACCATGCCGACGGAACATGTGGGCGGAGACTACTACGACATGGTGCACCTGCCCGGCGAGCGCTACGGATTCGTCGTGGCGGACGTCTCGGGTAAGGGCCTTCCCGCCGCCATGCTGGCGGCCAACCTGCAGGGAGCCTTCGCCGCAGTGGCAGCCGGCGATCCGGACCTCGCTCTCTTGTTTGAACGCGTCAACGATTTCCTTTGCGAGCGGACACCCTCGGAGATGTTCGCCACGATACTCTACGGTGTCATGGACCGTCTCGGCAGGTTTCAGTTCGTCAACGCCGGGCACGTTCCGCCTCTGATTATCCGCGCCAGCGGCGGGGTTGACCGTTTGAGTCCCGCGAACTTCCCCGTGGGATTGTTCCCTGGCACGGCGTTTGAAGTCGCCGGCGCACAAATGCTAAGCGGCGACGTTTTGTTGATTTGCTCGGATGGTGTCACCGAGGCGCACGCCGCCGATGAAGAGCTGTTCGGAGAAGCCAGGTTGCGGAATCTTCTGGAAGGTTGTTCAGGCCTGACTGCGGATGAAATCTGCCGCCGTGTGGTGGGCGAGGTGCACGAATTTGTAGGCAATTCTCCGCAAGCGGACGACCTCACGCTCGTCGTAGTGCGGTTTGGAACGAGCAGTGACTAGTGATCCCGCAGAGCGGGAACAAGTGACGAGTGGGAAATTCGAAACTGGAGATCGGAAACCGGAATCTGGAAATTAGAACCAGGAAATAACCGCATTCCCGTGCTTCTATTTTTCCGCTCGTCACCCGTCACTGCTCTTCCGGCCCATGACACCTGGCACCCGACCCCTGGCACCTGCTCGTCACTTGTTCCCGCTCTGCGGGATCACTCGTCACTGCCCTTCGGGCAGTGGCCGCAGGCTTTCGAGAAGCTCTTCCGGTGGCAGGGTGTTCAGGACGTCTTCCTTGCGCATCCAGCCGCGTCGCGCCGTCACCACTCCGTAGCGCATCAGTTTGAAATGATCGGGGCTGTGCGCGTCAGTGGAAATGATGACTTTCATTCCCCGATCTCGCGCCAGCTTCAGGTGCCGGTCGCAGAGGTCGAGGCGTTCGGGGTGGCCGTTCAATTCCAGGATGACGCCGTATTCCTTTGCGGCCGCGAAAACCTTTTCAAGGTCGAAAACGAACGGGTCGCGTTTCAGAATCTGGCGGCCCGTGGGGTGTCCGAGGATTCTGACGTAGGGATTGGCGAGAGCTTTCAGAAGGCGGGCTGTCATTTCCTCGGCGGGCATGTTCATGCGGGAATGGATGCTCACCAACACGATGTCGAATTGCTTCAGGATTTCATCCGGATAATCGAGACTGCCATCGCCCAGGATGTCGACCTCCGCGCCTGTCCAGATTTCGATGTTTTTGACTTTCTTGCGCGCCGCTTTGATGCGGCGGATGTTCTCCACGGCGCGTTTTTCGTCCAGGCCATTCGCGATGGTTACGGCCTTCGAATGGTCCGTGATGAGGATGTATTCATAGCCGAGCTTTTTGGCGGCTTCCGCCATCTCCTCCACGCTGGCCTTGCCATCCGAGGCGGTGGTGTGCATATGCAAGTCACCCTTGATGTCCTCCAGTTCCACCAGCTTGGGGAGCTCACCTTTTTCCGCCGCTTCGATCTCGCCCTGGTTTTCGCGCAGCTCCGGGGGAATCCACTGCAGGTCCAGCTTGGCGTAGATTTCTTCCTCGGTTCGGCGGGCCAGCGCTTCTTCCCCTTTGAAGAGGCCATATTCGCTCAGCTTCCATCCTCGTTTTTTCGCACGCTCGCGCAGCGCCACGTTGTGTTCCTTTGAACCGGTAAAGTATTGCAGGGCGGCGCCGTAAGATTCGCGGTCGAGCAGGCGGACGTCAACCTGCAGGTCGTTCTGGAGCTTCAGGCTCACTTTGTCTTCACCTTTTGCCAGCAACTGGGCGACCCCCGGGAATCTGGCAAAGTGGTCCGCGATGCCAGCGTGGTCATAGCCTGTGACGAGCAGGTCAACGTCCCCGACGGTTTCCCGCCCACGCCGGAGTGAGCCGGCAGGTGTGACCTCCTCCACTCCACGAAACTCCTTAAGGTAGTGGGTGAGCTGTTGCGCGGTTTCATAGGCCGTATCCAGCCGGAAGCGTCCGGCGGCTCGCCGGTAAACCTCGAGGGCTTTCAGGATGTTCTCCTCGGACTTAACGCTCATGCCGGGAAGGTTCCGCAAGCGGCCCGCTTGGACAGCGGCCTCCAAGTCGTCAATGCTCTTGATGCCAGCTTGCTTGTAAAATAAACGCACTTTTTGGGGACCGACGGTTTGCAATTGTAAGAGTTCGAGCAGGCTTGCCGGAACTTTTGCCAATTGCTCCTGGTGGTACTTGCTTTTCCCGGTCTCAACAAGCTCGATGATTTTCTTTGCGAGGTCTTCGCCAATCCCTGGGATGTCGGTCAGTTTCCGGTTGGGGTCGCGAGCGATGTCTTCCAGCCGCTCAGGGAGACCTTCGATCGCGCGTTTGGCACGATCATAGGCAGCGGCCTTGAAAGTCCATTTGGGGTCGTCTTGGATGATCTTCATCAAGTTCGAGATTTCTTCAAAGACGGCTGCGATCTCGCGGTTTTCCATGTTTGCCTCCGGGACGAACCAGCGCTAGCGATAGTTTACTGCGAAAGTGCAAATGGCAGGGGATTGGCTCGCCGGTGCCATTCCGAGCGCAGCGAGGAATCTCGCTCTGCGCTGAGGAGGGTAAGATGGTCTAAGCGGGGCATGGGTGGAGGAAAGAATCAGGGCGAGATTCCTCGCTGCGCTCGGAATGACACCGGGGGATGCGGCGCAAAGCCAGCGCGACCGTCTAGCGAGAGCGTTCCCAGGCCTCTTCAAGATCATCAGCAAATTCTTTCACAGGATGGTAATGAGCTCTGAGATAGGCGCGGAGAGGGGCTAATGAACTACCGTCCGCGCCCCGGGTACGAGGAACGTCCAGCCATGCGGACCACATCACGAATCGCACTTGGTACTTTTCCAGCATTTCAATGACGTTCTGCACCTGCTCAGGCCGGGTGTAACTGCTCTCCGTAACAAAGGACACTGCGGCTGGATTTCGCAAATCCAGCAGAAAATACTGATCACAATCGTCAGCTTGGAAGTAGAACTCCCCCGGGTGTGTTCGATTGAGTATCCAACGGTATTTTTCGAAGCGGTCCGAATCGAGGAGAGCCGCGCGCCCCGTCGGCGACTGGAGATATCCCCTCCAACTCGTTTGCACAATAACCGACTGGGCCACCAAAACCACCAGTGCGTAAGCCGCGACAAAATGGGTAACCGCCCGGGGTAGCTTTGGGAAGGATTTGACCAACCACACAAACACAATCAGCCCCGTCGGGGCGACGGAAATCAATCTGAACCACACCGGGGAGAACGCGATGCCGAGGAATAAGAAAATCCCAAGGGTATTGACGAGCATTAGGCGATCCCACGGCTCCTCGGGATGCGCTCTCGCCAGCCGGTGGTACCGCACCAAGAATAAAACATACACGAACGGCAGCAGAGCGTGGATGAAAAGCCAGACCAACAAAGCCGGTGGCTCCAGCAAGAGAGGGAAGGACGGCGGATCCGCCATGTAGACGTCAGGCGTGCCCCAGTACCATTTGGACCAGTACTTCATCAAGAAGACAACCGTGCAGGCGATGAAGCGTCCGAGGCCGACCTTCCAAACAAGGTAAGCGAGGGGCGGCAAGGTTGTGGCGAGGAAGGCTACGAACAAATACATTTCAGCCTTGACCAGCCAACCCCAGCCCTGCTTTTTTGCACGACATTCCCAGAGCAAAAACGTGGCGAAGCCCAAAACTGCTATCACACCCCGGGACTGAGTGAACAAGGCAGCAAGGCCGCAGAGCGCCCCGGCTGCCCCCAATCGAGCCGGGCTTCTTTTCGCAATCAATACGGCGATGGCCCCCATGCATGCGATGGTACTGAACCAATGGTGGGTGGGGTCACGCTCCGTGACAAACCCAAAAGCTAGAAAAAGCAGGCTAGGCACATAGGCATACGCCCCGCTCAAAAGGTGTCTCGAGACAATGACGGACAACCATGCCAAACTTATTCCCAGCACGATCCACATGGCGCTGGGAATCCAAGCCCGGACCCCGAACAATTTGAAAAGTAGCAGATAAAAAACCTGGGTGCCTGGAAGCGTGAATTGGAAAAAGTCTCGATACATCACCTGCCCCTCGAGCATCTTCACGGCTTCCAACAGGTAGATGGGTACGGTATCTCCCTGGTAGATAGGAGTAAACGGCGGGATGAAGGAGTCGAGGTAAAGACAGCCAATCCCCCCGAGAAATAGAAGCGGGCCAAGCCGGCTCAGCAGAGTTTGGAAAGGGGCTTTCCTGATTGCGGAATTCTCCCTACAGAATATTCCGGCCCTAGTTACAATACCGATAGAGCCATAGCCGACCTATTGCTTGCAGTTCAACCGGGATGGTCGCCCCCGGCACCAACTCAAATTGCGCATAATAGGCGAGACGCAGAAACCATTCAATCAGAATGTGTTTTCGCGCCCAGTTACCCCGCTTCCGAAAACCTCAAGAATATAACCCCATTAGAATTAAGCAGTTACTCGAATTGAGCAAGTGTTCCTTTTTGCCACATGCGATGCTAGAATGACAGCGTGGCAAACCTATGATGACTCAATCGCGTTTTGGCCTCCAAACCAAGATTATCATTATATTCGCCGTTGCGGTTGTCTCTGTTGTCGGGGTCTCGACTTACCTTGCGATGCTCCTAACCCAGCAACTAGTTGAGGATGAGGTCTTCAGCAAGACATTGGCCCAGGCAAGAGCTACGGCCCACCAGTTGGTCAACGAAGACGCGCTTCAGGACGCCGGGAAACTTCAACGAGTCTTAAAGCAAATGCAGCGCGACCTGCCGGGCCTACGCCAAGCGGATGTTTACGTGCATGGTTCGCCGCACCGTCTCGAGGCAACGACATCACCTCAGGGAGAACACCTGGAGTTGGACAATATCCCCGGTATCGAGCACTACGACGAGTTCGTGCGACCGGACGATGAGTCCCTCGCGATTGAAACCAACAATGGCAAGTTCTGGGTTATGGGGGTGACGATCCTTTCCGAGGGTCAGCCGGTGGGTTGTCTGAATCTGAAGGTCTCTAAGTCGCACACCAGTGTGGTGACCCGCCAGTTGGTGATCCGCAACCTGCTGCTGATGTTGGCGAGCCTGGTGGTGGTCATTCTGGTGGTTCATATCTTCTTCTTGCGGGCGGTAAGGGCTCCGGTGAAGGATATGATCCGCGTCATGGAAGGGGCTGAAAAGGGGCAGCTCAACGTCCGGGCTAGCCTGCGAAGCTTGGATGAGATTGGCATGCTCGCGGCGCACCTGAACCGGATGCTGCGCCGGATTGAGAATTTCAATACCGAATTAGAACGCAAAGTTCAGGAAGCCACGGCAGGGCTGGCAGAGGCCAATGAAGAGTTGCGGCGCATCAACGAAGAGCTTTTCGAGACCCAGAAGAAGCTGGCGCGCTCAGAGCGATTGGCCATCGCCGGCCAGCTCGCCACCAGCCTGGCCCACGAAATTGGGACGCCGCTTAATTCCATATCCGGACACGTGCAGTTGCTCGCGCGCCGAAAAGATGCTGACCCATCCACAAGCCGGCGGCTCCAGATCATCGAAAAGCAAATTGACAACATTGTGCGGACCGTCAAGCAACTGCTTTCGTGGAGCCGCAAGTTTGAATTGAAAATCGAACTGGTGGACCTGCGGCGCGTAGTGGAGGAGGTGGTGCTTCTTTCCTCCCCCGCCCTGCAACTTAGGAAGATCAACGTCAAGCTGGGCCTTGCGAAGGATTGTCCGAAGATTTACGGGGATGGCGGGTATTTGCAGCAAGTTTTCTTAAACCTCATCAATAACAGTATGGATGCGATGCCACGGGGAGGCGAACTGCGGATTGAAACTCGGCTGGCGAATGGAGATGCGCGGGGAGTTGCCGTTCGTGTAGCGGACAATGGCGCGGGCATGTCGCCGGATACTATGGCCCATGTCTTCGACCCCATGTTTACAACCAAACGGATGGGGACAGGAACCGGCCTGGGCCTTGCGATTTGCGACCAGATCATTCGTCAGCATGGCGGTACCATTTACGTGGAAAGCAAGCCTGGGCAAGGAACTACCTTTACCTTGGTTTTGCCCGTCGATTGCCGCGAGAAGGCAGAGGTAGTCGGCGTGGTAGTACGATCGGCGCTGGAAAGTAGCAAAGGGTAAAGGATGAAGTTCGTAGGGCCGGGGCTTGCCCCGGCCACTGGAGTTTCTGCATTTGTGCTGGATTTTTCTTGCTGTGTGCACCTTGGCCCTCTGGGCTTGAGGGAAGGGCGAGCCCTCTCCCCCTTGGGGGAGGGGGTGGCCCGCCGCCGGCGTTTTCTCCAGCCGGGGCCCCGCACCGTCCGGTGCAGGGCGGGGCGGGCCGGGTGAGGGGGTCGCGAGCCCGGTCCCGTTGTGAAGGGTAGGAAATTTGGAGACTGCAATGATTGAAAGAGTAGACGAGGCTTCGAAGCGGGCTGGCGCCAACATCCTGGTTGTGGATGATGACGCCGAGACACTGGAATTGTTGCGGGAGATCCTGGGCGAGGAGGGCTATCGCGTTGTCACATCTTCCAGCGGCGAGGAGGCCCTGGAAGTTGGGAAGCAGGAACTGTTCGACGTCATTATCAGCGACATGAGGCTGGGAACGAGTCTGAACGGACTTGACGTTTTGCGCGCCTACAAGAGGATCCAACCGGAGTCCGAGGTCATCCTGATCACCGCGTTCGGAAGCATGGAAACCGCCATCGAAGCCGTCAAGGCAGGAGCCTTTGACTACATCTCAAAGCCCTTCAAGATTGATGAAGTCTTGTTGCAGGTCGACCGTGCCCTTGGCAACCGGAAGCTGGTCCGTGAAAACCGTAACCTGAAGCGGCAGCTTGAGAGCCAGGGACAGCTCTCCAGCCTGGTGGGCCGAAGCCCGAAGATGCTCGAAGTCTACAAGAAGATTGCGATGGTAGCCGACTCGCGTTCCACGGTTCTGATTTGCGGGGAGAGTGGGACAGGAAAGGAACTTGTCGCACGAGCCATTCACTGTAACGGGCCCAGAGTTGCGGAGCGGTTTTATGCCGTCAACTGCGGCGGGCTGGCGGAATCGCTGCTGGAGACGGAGCTTTTCGGGCATGTGCGCGGCTCATTTACGGGGGCCGTCGAGAACAAGCGGGGCATCTTCGAGGAGGCTAGCGACGGCACCGTCTTTCTGGACGAGGTCAGCGAGATGAGTCCCGCTCTCCAGGTGAAAGTCCTGAGGACCCTGGAGGAACAGGAGGTGCGGCGGATCGGCAGCAACCAGGTGATCAAGGTGGACGTTCGGATCATCGCCGCCAGTAACCGCGACCTAGCGGCACTTGTCGAGGAAGGCAAATTCCGGCAGGACCTTTACTACAGGTTGCGGGTGATCGAAATTGACCTGCCACCCCTGCGCGCGCGCCTGGAAGATATCCCGTTGCTGGTCGAGCATTTCCTGAAGAAGTTCGGAGGCGAGCGGGGAAGAGGGTTCTCGATTTCTCCTTACGCGCTTTCCGCTTTGATGAGCTATGAATGGCCGGGGAATGTCCGCGAGCTCGAGAATGCCCTCGAGGCGGCTGCGGCGCTGACGCGCACCGGCTTCATTGCGCCAGAAAATCTGCCTCCCAAGGTGTGCGGGGGCTCGCGTGAGGACAATCGCTTGGAGAGCTTCTACGTGGAGTTGCCTTCCCTTGACGAGATGGAAAAGCGCTATCTGACGCATGTTTTGAAGGTCACTGGCGGGAACAAGGTTAGAACCGCTTCGATTCTTGGAATCAATCGGCGAACCCTGTACAGGAAGATTGAGGAGTACAAGATCAGGGGGTAGTACAGGGAATAGGGAACAGAGGGGACACGGGGGACATTAGGCGAAAAGTTGTTCTCTGTTCCTTTGCCCTGCAACCTGTTCCCTGTAACCTGTTCCCTGTTCCCTGGAATTGCGGTATCCTGAGTGAGGGCTTAATCGACGTTGGGTGGTAGGTAGCAGGATAGACGTTTGTCCCTGCTGACAACTCAGGGCATGCCATGAAGTATACCTACATCGCCAAGTGCGCTTTGAAGCACCTCGGGTCGGGCTTCAAACTCCCTTATATGGTGATGTTCGAAACCACGCTGATGTGCAATATGTTTTGCGAGTATTGCATTTTCGGCGAAGAGGGAAAGTTCAACGACCTGCAAAGCCGGGCGGTTCGCGAGCGTATCTTCCAGCGCATTGACGAATTCTGCGGGATGGGTATCTTTGCGCTCAGCTTCTCGGGTGGCGAGCCGCTGCTGAATCCCCATACCTGCGATTACATCGCCTACGCCGAGGACAAGGGTATGTGGACCTCCATGCCCACCAACGGTCTCCTCATCCGGAAGTACGCGGAGGGCCTGGCGCGACTCGGCATGCTGGAAGTCTCCATTGATTCACTGCACGCACAGCGCTTTGCCAAGCGCCGGGGCATCAACGCACTCCCCAAGATCATTGCCAACCTCGAATTCGTTTTGACCAAGCGAAAACCCTTCAGCACGCAGATCAACGCCGCCGTAAACCTGGAAAACCTCGAAGACCTTCCCGAGCTGGCAGAGTTTTGCAAGCAACGGGACCTGGTGTTGCATCCGGAAGCCATCCACAACGTGATGCGGGACGGAGAGATGCTCCCCGACGCGGAATTGCACGGGAAGGAAATCGACAAGGTGGAATTGTTTTTGCGTGAGTTGCGCGGCGCCTATCCCAAGAATGTGCGTTTCTATCCCCACTACTATACCTTCTACCGAAATGGCGGATTCGGCCCCAGCTTCCCGTGCCGGCATCCTTCCAAGTTGATTTCCATGAAGCCGGATGGTTCCATTCATCTCCCTTGCGCATTTAAGACTCTTCACCAATCCCAGGCGCCTCTGAAGGAAATCTTCGCGTCGCAAGCTGCCCGACAAATCATCGCCCAGGAGTCCACGCTTTGGGACTTTTGTGAGGGTTGTAAGATCGGTTGCCCTTACGAAGTCAGCGCCTTTACGAACAGTCCTATGCTGGCCCTCGAGTCCGGGCTGAATTTCCTGCGCATAATCTGAAACGAAAGTGAGTGCTGAGTTAACCTCTGCCTGCAGGCAGGAACCACCTGTGGCTTTTTGCCACGCCAGAAGTTAACCATCGGGATTCCTCTAACCTGTTCTTCTTCTTTCCATTACAGTGGCCACAGAACGTGAGCAAACGAATCAGAATCGGCGCTCCGACGCGCGTCAGGCCGAAAGTCTACAGTCTGTGGCATTTTGATACAGTAGACGTTGCTTTCGGTAACCATAATCTGCGTCGAGACGTCAACCGCGTCGTACAACCTCAATTCTACCAACAGGTTAGAAAGATGATCGGATCTTGGCAATCATATTGCCTTTACCTATGTTGGTAAAGCAATTGGAGTGTACTTTCAGTGGGCAGAATCCTCGTTGTTGACGATGACCCGGAGAGCCGGGACCTATTATGTGAGGTCTTGGAAGCCAACGGATATCTGCAAGTGGAGGCGGTAGGCGACGGGTTGGCGGCACGAGAGGCGTTGGCGCGGGATGATGACTGCCCCATCATCATCGCTGATCTGCACATGCCCAAGGAGTCGGGCTTGGACCTGCTTCGAAACCTCCGAAAGCAAAATGCCAAACACCAAATCGTACTCATGTCTTCCTTCATCAGTACCACAGAAAGGAAATTAGCCAGAGACTTGGGCGCGTATGCGCTGCTTGACAAGCCCTTTCGCCTTTCCGAATTGCTTCAGGTTGTCTCCCAACTGACTGAAAGGAATCCCATCGGCATTTCCACTTAGGAGCACCTGAGAGAGCATACCTCCAAATCACGAGGAGCTGAAATGGATACAACCCAGAAAGTGATTGAGATTATTGCCCGCGAACAGCACTTGGATCCGAGCAAGATCACCGTGGATTCGAAGTTTGCGGAATTGGGTATCGACTCGCTGGACGGAGTTAATATCCTCTTCGCCCTGGAGGAGGAATTCAAGATTGATATCCCGGACTCGGTTGCGCAAAACATGAAGTCGGTCCGCCAGGTGGTGGATAGTCTGACACGAGTCTTGGAGGGAAAGGACATCTCCGATCTCGTGGCGATGGCCAAGGGCGAGGCCCCAGCCGCCACGGTCAGGTAATCCGATCACAGGGGCGAAACGTGCGAAGAGTCGTCATTACCGGTATTGGAGTCTTTGCTTCCGCAGGAAAAGATTCGGAAGTCTTTTTTCAGAACTTGCTCGAGGCCCGGTCGGCAGTTCGCCGCATCTGCCAATTTGATCCCTCCTCCCTGTTGGTCCAGATTGCTGCCGAAGTCCCGGATTACAATCCCGCGGATTACTTTCCTGCCAAGCGGCTTGATTTGTTAGATCGCTTCAGCCAATTTGGTTTGCTGGCCGCGCGGGAAGCGATGAGCTCGAGCGGAATAGAGGTCCGCGAGGAAGAGCGTCCCCGCTTCGGCGTGGTAAGCGGCACCGGCATGGCTGGCGCGAATACCCTGGATAGCGGATATCTCAGCCTCTATGGCCATCAAGCGACGCGGCTTCATCCTTTCACCATCCCCAAAATGATGCATAGCGCTGCGACTTCGCAGATCTGCATGGAATTTGGGGCGCAGGGGCCTTCGTTTACAACAGCCACGGCTTGTTCCTCCTCCGGCCATGCGATTGGGGAGGCATTCCACCTCATCAAGTACGGGATGGCGGATATTATGTTGGCCGGAGGCAGCGAGGCCCCGATTACCTACGGCATGATTCGCTCTTGGGAGTCGGTCCGCGTCTTGGCGATCGGGAATGGTGATCCCAGCAGGGCCTGCCGGCCGTTCTCGGCGGATCGCGAGGGTTTCGTGATGGGCGAAGGCGCCGCGATGCTCGTGCTCGAAGAACTGGAACATGCGAAGAAACGCGGGGCCAGGATGCGTGCGGAAATCTCCGGTTATGGCCTGAGTTCAGACGCCGGCCACATCACCCAGCCTTCGGTCGATGGACCGGCCCGCGCGGTTCGCATGGCCCTCGAGGAAGCCCAGGTTGCTCCGGACGAAGTGGATTATATCAATGCCCATGGCACCGGGACGCGCCTGAATGACGTGACCGAAACGCAGGTGATCAAAACCGTGTTTGGGGATCACGCTCGCAAGCTCGCGATCAGTTCCACAAAGTCAATGCATGGGCACGCCATGGGCGCCACGGGGGCAATCGAACTGGCGGCGACGGCTATGGCCTCGGAGCGCGCCGTCATCCCCCCCACGGCGAATTACACCCGGCCGGATCCCGAGTGCGACCTGGACTATGTTCCCAACCAGGCGCGCGAGAAACCAGTACGCGTGGCCCTCTCAAATTCCTTTGCCTTCGGCGGGCTCAATGCCGTGCTGCTGATTCGAAGATTTGAATGAGGCAGGATTCAGGATTCAGGAGTCAGGATTCAGGCTCGGAAGATGGCGAATGCGTGGGAAATCATCGTGCCCCGCGAAACCAGCCCAAATTACGACACACTTCTCGCGACGGAGTTGTTTTCCTGAATCCCGAATCCTGAATCCTGAATCCTGGCTTTTGTGAACTCGAAACGGATTTTCATTTTGACGTTGAGCGTCGGCGCCGGGCATGTCCGCGCGGCGGAAGTCGTCCAGCGCGCGCTCTACGATTGCATTGATCCTGTCGAAGTCCGCCTGCTGGACGCCTTGAAAGTGGCGCGCTCCTGGTTCCTCACGCTGTACGTTCGCCCCTACTGGTGGTTGCTTCGCCGCGCGCCGGGTCTCTGGCGGTGGTTATTCGAGCGCCGGCAGAAGAAACTCCACAGCGCCACGGCCCCGCGCTGGGTATTTCGGCACGGGTGCAGGGAAGTCCTCGAGCAGCTCAAAGCGTACGCTCCTCATCTGGTTATCGCCAACGAAATCGGCGCGCTGGAGATCGCCGCTCTCGGCAAGCGCGAAGGCTGGTTTTACGCCCCCATTCTGGCTGTCCAAACTGATTTTCAGGCTGAGCCTCCCTGGGTGCAGCCGGAAGTCGATGTCTATTGTGTAGCCAGCGAGGAGGCGCGGTCTCAGCTTGTACACTGGGGAATCTCGCCCAACCGGATTCTAGTTTGTGGCATTCCCGTTGATCCGGTTTTTGGCATCCCATTTGACAAGACCGAGCTTCTGCGCGCCCTGAGATTGGACGGCCAGCGACCTATCGTGCTGGTGATGGGCGGGGGAATGGGGCCGGCACCGCTGGACGCCATTGTCGAAAGCCTGGAGTTGTGCGGGTTTCCTCTCCAGGTACTGGCGGTGGCCGGTCACAACCGCACCCTAAGGCAGGCCCTGGAGCTTTTGCGGCGCAAGGTCACGCTTGACCTGCGGGTTTTTGGCTGGGTGGATACCATTCCGGAGTTGATGGCAGTGGCAGACCTTCTGATCACCAAGCCGGGTGGGCTGACCACCGCGGAAGCGCTCTCGGCCGGGCTGCCCATGATCGTGACCCATCCCATTCCAGGACCGGAGCAGCGGCACGTCCGTTACCTCGAGCAGCAAGGCGTGGCAGTCCAGGCTAAAACTCTGGAGGAAATTCCCCAGCTCGTAACGCGAATGCTCAGCAAGCCGGAGAACCCCGCCGAGATGAGCCGCCGGCAGAGGGATTTGTCCCGGCCTGATGCCGCCCATGCCATCGCGCAGGTTGGCCGGGCGCTGCTCGAAAAGAGCACCTACATCGACCTGCTGGCCACACCGCCGTCGCGTTCCGGGGAATCGACGTATCTGATGTGAGGGAAGTCATCAGTTTTCAGTTGTCAGTGTTTCGTGAACTGATGACTGATAACTGATAACTGAAAATGCTATCCAGCATCCGCAAGATCGTTGAGCGTGTCGTGATCGGCGAATCCGCCCCCGGCCTCGTTCGCTGGGGGAAACACCTTCCGCGTCCGGTGATCCAGGGTCTCCAGCGTGATTCGTTTCGCGAGTTGGTGCGCTACGCGGCACGGCGCCAGAAGTTCTTGCAGCGCAAGCTGCGGGAGAACGGCATTGAGCCACGCGGCGTCCGCCGCCCGGAAGATTTGGGGGACATCTTCACCACCCCCGAGGACTTGCGCAACCTGCCGGCGGAAGAGTTCATCTGCCGGGAACCGCAACTGGTGTTTGAAACCACCGGCACCTCCGGAGGCCCCAAGCGCGTTTATTTCACTTACGACGAGTTGGAGTTCACGGCTCGTTACGAGGCCGCGGCCATGTGGGAAAACGGGGTTCGGCCGGGCGACCGGGTAGTCTGCACTTTCGACGCAGGGTATTGGATCAGTAGTTGGGTCACATTTTTCGCTTGCAAGCGCATGGGAGTTTTCTGTTCGGCGATCGGCAAGCCGCACCCGCGCGAAGTCTATTCGCGAATGCCTCTTTACAAGTACAACGTCATTGCCGCCGACCCAACTTGGCTGGTGAGCTTGAGCGAGGTGGCGGAAAAGGAAGGCATCTTCCCACTCAAGTTGATCTTTGCCGGCGGCGACCGCATGACGGACGTTTATCGGAACTACGTCGAGAGCGTCTGGAAGTGTCCTGTGATCCTCGGCTACGGATCCACCGAGCAGGGTGGCGGAGCGGGAGTGGAGTGCCTGCGGCGCGATGGCTATCACGTGGATGAGTTCAACTTCCTTTTCGAAATTGTGGATCCCGACCCCGAGGGTTATGGCGAACTCGTGGTGACCACGCTTTCGCGGCACACCATGCCGCTGATCCGCTACCGCGTGCGTGATGTGACAAGGTTCCTGGAGGAACCCTGCCCCTGCGGCGCCACCCTCCGCCGCATTGCCAAAATCCACGGCCGGCGCGACGAAATGGTGGTGATGGGCGCCGGAAACATGTACCCTGAAATCTTCGAGCGCGTGCTCCACGACGTGGAGGGGGTTTCCGAAAATTGGCAGGTAGCGGTCCGGCAGGAAGGCATCCACGACATCCTGGAATTCCGACTGCAGTTGACGAACGGCATTAACCCCGCGACGGTTGAAAACGCCGTCCGGAAGAACCTCGAAGCTCGCTACCCGGACGTTTGGGCGAACTGCCTCTGCGGTATGTGCCGGCTCGAGTTTCGCATCTTCCCACCGGGAGGCTTGGAGCAAGGAAGGAAACCCCGTCGGCTGGTGGATGAGAGGAAGGGATAGTAGGCGGTAGGTCGTAGGTAGGGCAGCGGACGATGCATTTGCTTCCCCCACCTACCACCTACTACCTACCACATACCGTACTTATGATGATCACTCGAAGACGACCAGAACCGAACCGCGGCGACCCAATTGTCTTTGTCGACTTTGACGGGACGATCACTCAACTCGATGTAACAGACCAGATCCTGGCGCAACTGGCGCACCCTTCCTGGCAGGAGGTCGAACAGGCGTGGACGCGTGGATCGATCGGTTCGCGCGAGTGCCTGGAGCGGCAGATCGCGCTTGTGGACACCTCGGCGGAGGAACTCCACGCCTTAATTGACGCGGTTCCCATTGATCCGGCCTTTACCGGCTTCTGCCGCTTCACCCGCAAGCGAGGCATTCCGCTCTACGTGCTGAGTGAGGGGTTCGACTATGTGATCGTGCGAATCCTGAAGCGGGCTGGCGTGGACGGGCCGGTTCGAAACGGCATTCATATGTTCGCGAGTGCGCTGCGGCTGGAAGGCCGCCGCCTGATACCCTCCTTCCCTCATTCGGCGCCGCCCTGCGAGCATGGGTGCGCCACCTGCAAGGCGGCACTGATTCGGCGGCTCGGCAAGGGAAAGCATCCCGTCATCTTCGTGGGTGATGGGCTCTCCGACCGGTTTGCCGTCGATGAGGCGGACGTGGTCTTTGCCAAGCGACAGTTGCTCGCCTATTGCCAGGAGCACGGCAAGGCGTGCCACCCCTTCGATACCTTTGCGGAAGTCGAGCAGGCCATCGCTCTGTTGATTGGTCCAGAAGAGGCGGCGAAGGGAGGTGTTAGGAGCACGAAGTCGAACGCTCAAAGTCGGAAGGCCAGGCTGGCGGCCCTCAGGGTTCAACCATCGCCTCTTGACTAGGCAGTGTCATCCTGAGCGCAGGGTTTAACCATCGCCTCTTGACTAGGCAGTGTCATCCTGAGCGCAGGGTTTAACCATCGCCTCTTGACTGGGCAGTGTCATCCTGCGCGCAGGGTTTAACCATCGCCTCTTGACTGGGCAGTGTCATCCTGCGCGCAGGGTTTAACCATCGCCTCTTGACTGGGCAGTGTCATCCTGAGGGAGTGTCATCCTGAGCCCCGACTTGTCGGGGCGAAGGATCTCTGTAGTTGTCGGCTTCCCTCCTCCGTTGAGCTGCGTACCCATATCTTCGGCGGGACACGGCAGGCAGAAGTCAAGAAACAGCCCTCTCCCTTGGGGAGAGGGTGGCGAGCGTAGCGAGCCGGGTGAGGGGTTACTACGTTGTGTTGGACCCTGTGACCGCTCCTCAGTGTGAACTGACCCCTCAACCCGGCCCGCGTCCCGATGAAGTGAATCGGGATCGCGGTCCACCCTCTCCCCTCGGAGAGGGCAAAGAACCAGTTCCGCGCCATTCTCCTTGATTGGCGGGATCAGAATGACAGGCTTTTGCTCTTGACCTTCAACTTTCGACTGTCGACTGTCAACCGTCGACCTCATTCTTCCGCGGAGGTAATAATCGACTGGCGATTTCTGGCACGAGAAGTATGGCGTGCCTGCTGCCCGCAACCAAAACGAGACTCTCCGCGTCCTCCGTGCCTCTAAAGCCTTAACACAGAGAGCACGGAGCCCCGCACCGGATGGTGCAGGGCGGAGGATCTCAGTGACCTCTGTGTTTTGCTTTTCCTGACCACGGAGGACACGGAGAGGCTGACGACAGGAGGAGAAATCTTCGCAGCGTGACAAAAAGATGAAAACTACGGCGACAGAGCTGTTGGAACTTGAAAGGAAGTATTGCTCCTTCGGTGATACGGTCCACTACCTGGACCCTCCCAAGGTTTTTGTCGATTGTGAGGGCAGCTACCTGTACGACGAGCACGGCACGCCCTATCTCGATCTCCAGATGTGGTATTCGGCGGCAAGCTTCGGCTACAAGAATCGCAGGCTGGGCGAGGCGTTGAAGCGGCAACTGGACCGGCTCCCCCAGCTTGCCTGCCAGTACTTGCACGCGGAGAAGGTGGAAGTGGCTGCGCGCATCGCTCAATACTGCGAGAAACGGTTCGGAGTGAAAGGGCGGGTCCAATTCAACGTAGGCGGCTCGCAGGCCATTGAGGACTCGCTGAAGATTGTGCGGAATTATACCGGCAAGAACTTGATGTTCGCTTTTATGGGCGGCTATCACGGACGGACGCTCGGCGCCTCCGCCATCACTTCCAGCTACCGCTACCGGCGCCGCTACGGCCACTTCGGGGACCGCGCCCAGTTCGTCTTTTATCCCTACTGCTTCCGCTGCATTTACGGGCTGAAGCCCCAAAGCTGCAACCTGTATTGCCACGACCAGTTCTCCCGGCTGTTCGATAATGAGTATCACGGCGTGTGGGACGCCAAGGCGCAGAGTGCCGAGTACGGCGCCTTTTATATCGAGGCGGTGCAGGGGACAGGCGGCTATGTGATTCCGCCGCGGGACTACTTCCAACGCCTCAAGGAAACCTGCGACCAGCGCAAGATCCTGATCGTCGATGACGAAATTCAGATGGGCTTCTATCGCACCGGCAAATTCTGGGCCATCGAGAATTTTGGCATTACGCCGGACATTATCGTCTTTGGCAAGGCGCTAACCAACGGCCTGAATCCTATCTCCGGCATTTGGGCGCGCGAAGAACTGATCACGCCGGAGCTTTTCCCGCCCGGCTCCACCCACTCTACTTTCTCCGCCAATACCCTGGGCACGGCAGTGGCGCTCGAGACGCTCAAGATGCTCGAAGAAGAAGACTACGAAAAGTTGGTGAACGATAAAGGCGCCTACTTCCTCGCCGGGCTCAAGGAGCTGCAAAGCCGCTTCCCGGGCATCATCGGAGATGTGGATGGGCTGGGGATGGCGCTGCGCCTCGAGGTTTGCAAGGAGGATGGCGTCACGCCGGACCGCGACCTCACTGACCACATTTTCGCCGAGGGCCTGAAGGGCGACCTCGAGATTGCCGGGCGTAAGTACGGCTTGGTGCTGGACGTGGGAGGTTACTACAAGAACGTCTTCACCCTGGCCCCCTCATTCACCATCACGCGCCAGGAATCGGACCTGGCGCTGGAGTTGCTCACCCAGCTCTTCCGCCGCTGCCATGAATAGCTGCGAAAACGCGGATGGCGGAACTCTCCCTCCCCTGTGTCATTCAGAGTCCGCCGCGGCGGACGAAGAATCCCCGCACTGGCGACAGGAGAAAAGACACATGGATATGTACGATCCCCCGCACCCCGGCGAGATAGTCCGGGAGGACTGCCTTAGGGCGCTCGATCTGAGCGTGACCGAGGCGGCGAAGGGCTTGGGCGTCACGCGCAAGACTCTCTCGTCGATTCTCAACGGCCGCTCCGGCGTCACGGCGGAAATGGCGCTGCGGCTGTCCAAGGCGTTCGGGAGCACGCCGGAGCACTGGTTGCAGATGCAGCTTGCCTACGATCTGTGGCAAGCGAAGCGCCGCGCCAAGAAGCTGCACGTCAAGCAGTTCTTCGCCACGGCGCCGGGCTAACGCCGGGTGGCGCAGACATCGTTTGTGATGTCTGCGAATTGTGCTTCCCCTCCCGCTGTGTCCCCATCACCGTCAACCAGGCGTCGGTTCTATCGCAGACATGCAAACTGCCGCATGTCTGCGCCACCCGGCGATTGTTGCTTGGCGACTGTCTCTCCAGGCACTGGTCGCGAATCACACAACTAAATTGCTTTTTAGGAGCTTGGCCGTATGATAGAATCTCATCAAATGCCGTCGGACTGCCATCTGCGCAATTGGCGGGAGCGCATGCCGATCCTGAGATGGGCCGGCAGTAAGCGCCGCCTCGTACCCGTCCTGAGAACGTACTGGAACAAGAATCATAGGCGATACCTCGAACCTTTCGCGGGATCAGCCTGTCTCTTTTTTTCGCTGAATCCCAAACGCGCCATTCTCGGCGACGTCAATCATGAGCTCATCGCCACATACCTTGAAGTTAAGTATCGTGTGGATGGTGTCATTCGCGAACTCGCCGCGCTTCGCCCAAGCAGAGAGCAGTACGACACCCTCCGCGCCCTCAGCCCAAGTTGCCTCGATGCCTCGGCGCGCGCCGCTCGATTCATATACCTCAATCGATTCTGCTTTAACGGGCTCTATCGGACCAACCTGGAAGGGAGATTTAATGTTCCTTATAGCGGTGAAAGATGCGGGGCGCTTCCTTCGTCCGATCATCTTAAACAATGCTCTCGCACTATCAGACATGCGCGGCTGATCAATGCGGATTTTGAGTGCGTCCTGTCAAAAGCAGAAAGGGGCGATTTCGTCTATATGGACCCGCCTTTCGCTGTCAGGGCGCGCAGGGTCTTTCGGGAATACGACCCCAGCGCGTTTATGCACGGGGACATCGCGCGACTCCGGTCATGGATGGACAAGTTGGCGGCGGCGCGTGTTACGTTCGTCGTCAGTTACGCCGAATCCGAGGAGGCAGACATTCTCCGTAAGGGATTCGACCACCAAACCGTCTCAGTACGAAGAAACATTGCCGGCTTCGCAGCCAAACGATTCCTCTCCAACGAAATTCTGATTTCCAATGTGTGAGGGCCAAACATGCCCAGCCTAAAACCCACTCAACCCAAAATCCCACCAGTGGTTCCAACTGGCACTCTGCGACATCTCAGTCCAGAGGAAATCAAACCGAGCGCGAACAACCCCCGGCTATTATTTGACCCGCCTGACCTTCAAGAGCTTAAGAAGAACATCGGGGAGCACGGCGTCTTAGTGCCGATCACGGTGTACCAGGCAAAAGGCCAAGCCAAGCTTTCAATACTTGACGGCGAGAGGCGATACCGGTGCGTCGTCGACCTAAATAAAGAAGGCCGCCTCGGTCCGGGAGGAAAACCTCTCGATCTGCCCGCCAACGTCGTCGAACCACCGACGGTGATCGCCGGGCTGCTTTACATGTTTTCGATCCACGAACTCCGCGAGTCTTGGGAACTGATGCCAACAGCTCTCAGCCTCAAGATAGTGATGGAGGAACTTGGCGAGCAAGACAGCAAGGTGCTTGCAGATCTAACAGGTCTTAGCGAACCTCAAATTGAGCGCTGCAAGAAGCTGCTTACTTTTCCCGAGCGCTTCCAGAAAATGTCGCTCGACCCGGACCCTGCTAAGCGCATACCGTCCAACTTTTGGATCGAAGCTTCCCCCGTACTTGATGTCGCGACTAGTGACGTACCATCCCTGAAGCAACTCGGCCGCGATCGAGCCACCGACAAACTTGTGGAGAAATATCGCGCACGTAAGATTAAGAGCGTCATTCATTTTCGCCGAATCATGGAAAGTTATGAACTCTCTGAAGGGGAGCCCGACAATCGCGCCGCAGTCCTGCGCCGCGTTGAGGAGTTCTTCCTGAATCCCGCTCTGGAAACACGCGCAGCTTTCGATGAGTTCGTTGTAGAGAAGAAGCGAATACAAACGGCTGTAGCAGCGTGTGAAGAGTTCATGCAGCAACTGCGAAAGCTTAAGCTGAGGTATACAGCTGACGAAGAGGAGCGCGGGATTTTACGAGATGCACTTCGGCAGGTCCGCGAATACTGCAAGAGCTTAGAACAGGCCCTTAGAGGAAGTGATGACCCCGATACTCCTCACGATTGAGCCATGCTAGCTTTCTTTCACAGCATCAATGCCGTTTTGCGATTTCGCGACTATCGGCCGCAACCCGTAACCCTCGCAGGCGTCAATCGCTGGATCAAGCAATTCGAGAAACGAGACCGAAAGCATGCCGGCGTTCTGCTTGAAAACGTGATTTATCTGTCCGAGCGGGACACCAAGCGAATTCTCGTCCAACAAAATGACGCCCTCATGAGCAGGCTCTCTGTTGCCGGTCTTCCTGCTAAAAAGCTTATCTATGTTCAGGTGCACGAAGCCGGAAGCAGCAGCCCCGTCATGCTTAACTTACTTCGAGATGCCGCTGGGCTCGAGCGTCGCGGCTGTCGCTTTCTGGATTCACGCGACTCCATGGGCATCAATAAGATGACTAACGAAGTCGGCGAGGGCGCGTTGATTTACATCGATGACTTCGTTGGCACCGGAAATCAGTTCTGCAAGGCGCGGGATTTTGCGGTAAAGAGCGTTGTTGGCACCTTTTCTGAGTTTCTATTGGTTCCCAGTATCTGTGAGGAGGGCATCTATAAGCTTGGCCAGAGAGGTATTGAAGCATTTGCTGGGCATGTGCACTCGAAAGCAGAACGCCCATTGCATGACAACTCCAGGCTCTTGGATGGAGACGCGAAGGAACGGTTGCGTATAGTCTCCAAAGGAATCAGTCCGAAGATGAGTTTAGGATATAAAGGGCTCGCAACGATGGTGGTTCTCTATCGCAATGCCCCCAACAGCGTTCCCGCGCTTTTGCGCGGTAATTTGAATCAAACGCCCTTTGCTGGAATATTCCCGAGGACTACGGATCTGCCAGTTCCGACCGTAAGGTAGCCAAACATAACGCGCTTTATGTTGCACTACCCCCTGCCCCCCCAACCGCCATTCTGCACATCCGTGCGCTAACGCAGCGCGGCCACCTTGCCAGCCCCCGCCCCGTGTTTCCGCATTCCCTTTCGCCCGGCCGCCCCAACGAATTGTCAGCAACTTACGCCTGTTTTCGAAATAGCGCCCCCGGAATCTAACGGTCTCAGGACGCTACTCCGGGTTCGCCTTGTCTGACGGGCCCAACAGCCGCATCTCCTGTAGGGTCGTCCCGTATCCGCCCCCGCTTGGATCGTCGCGATAATTGGTATGCAGATAGCCGTTGGTGAAGTTCGCGGCGTAGCACAGCCATGCGGAACGGCCGTCCTTGCCGATGAACTTCCAGGGGATATTGACGAAGTACCCTACTTCCTGGAAATGCCGATTTTCGATTGACGATAGGGAAGTCCGGGTACATCGTATCCCCCCTGGCTGTCGAGACGGTAATCTAGGAAGGCAGGGGGAAGCAAGCAGAGTTTAAGGGGGAGGCGGGGATCGAGTTGGTGGATGATCTGCCATGGGGTGAGACCTCGCTTGTGAGAGTTGGGACGAGCCAGGTTGAAGTAGAGCTGGTAGAGCGACGCTTTGCCGAGGAAGTCGGTACGCGTGTGAAAGGTTTCCAGATTGTAGAACTCGTCTTCGATGAGGCGGTGGACGGTCTCGACGTCACTCTGGTAGGTGTGGGCGCCGGGCGGGATGCGCTCATGCTGGGATCCGAAGTAAGTGACGGCGGCGGGAAAGTGCGAACGGGAG
>JBEKHR010000006.1:0-161788 GCA_050012175.1 Terriglobia bacterium
TCGGCGCCTCCGGGGCTATTTATGGCCTTTTGCTGGCCTATGGCATGCTTTTCCCTGATCGGCCAATTTACCTCTATCTCATCATCCCGATCAAGGCGAAGTGGTTCGTGGTGATTATGGGAGTAATCGAACTGGTTAGTTCCTTCGGCACCCCCGGATCGGGCATCAGCCACGTTGCGCACCTGGGAGGAATGCTCTTCGGCTTTCTTTACCTCCGCGGCTGGAACCTGCCTTACACCCTGCAACTGCGGTATCATGAGTGGCGACGCGCCCGGTTGCGCAGCAAATTTGAAGTCTACGTGCGAAAGCAGGAAAAGAAGGACGAATCCGGCCGCTGGATTAATTAGCGGGACCCCGCCTAACCCTGTCAACCCCGAAATCTACGCGTAAGGCCGCCGTCCCTTGTCCGTGGATCGAGGAAGCGCCGCAGGCGCTCTGGAGTGCGGCAGCTTGCTGCCGCTTTCCTCCCGCGAGCTTGCTCGCGCCTCACCTGTCCACTGTCGCGCTCCACTCCACGGCCAGCAAGCTGGTCCCGCCGAGCGGGAAAAGCGGCAGCAAGCTGCCGCACTCCAAAGCGTAATCACTTCTCTTCGACAATCGCGAGGTCCCAGGGTTTAAGCGTAATCGACTGTGACGGGGCCACCGTAGTCTGACCCAGCAAATCCCGGCCAGCACCGTAGGGATATACAAAGGTCTGAGTTTCACTCGAGTAGTTCAGGTAGTAGTGGATCGTTTTGCCTTTGCGGTTTACGCCATGTTTGACGCGCACGGGCTGGGGTAGCTGCTGGTCCGGGCCGCTCAATCCGGCGAGTTTCAGCACGTCCAGCAGCACTTTTTCCTGCAGCTTCGGCGAGAGGAGGCTGCCTTCGTAGGTCAGCGTGCCTGCGCCGAAATGGTTACGCGCGATGGCCGGATACTTTCCGAAAAAGGGATGGTCGTAATAGGCCAAGGGCTGCGCGCCTTCCAGGATCAGCATTTCGGCCCAATCGGAGACCCGGTTGTCAGCGCCCGCCTGGAACGGGTCACCCTTAAGCGCCACGGGCTGCCGCAAGTTCGAGAACTCCTGGTAGCGGAAGCCCGCCGCTTTCCGCAAAGGTCCAGGCGCCATCGACCAACGTACTGTTGAGTACTCGTTGCAGAAGCCGCTCTTGAACGCCATGACCACGTGGCCGCCCTGGTGGACGTAGTCGGCCAGTTTGTTCAGCAAGTCGTCGCTCGCAATGTAAAGCGGAGGGACAACGATCACTTTGTAGTTTGAAAGGTTCGTGCTGTCAGGGAAGATGAAATCGACCCCGACATTCAGCTTGTACAGGGCACGATACATTCCGGATAGGACTGAGCGGTAGTCCGCGTGGTCGCTGAAGGGCATGAACTGGATGCCGTGATACGAATCATCGCTGTAAAGAATGGCGACCTTGTTGGGACGCTTGACGTCGACAATTTCCGGCCCCACGCGCTCGAGCTCATGCGCCGTGCGGCTGACCTCCGCATAGGCGCGATTGGGTTCCAGGTCGTGCGCGAGGACGCCTTTCCAATACGTTTCCTGGCCGTAGTGGATGGAGTGCCAATGCCAGTACTCCACCATGTTTGCGCCGGAAGAGGTGTGCGTGTAAACATCCAGGCGGAGCTGGCCGTCGAAGGGAGGATATTGATTTTTTGAGTCCCACCCAATCGTCTGCGCGTTGGTCTCCGTCACCAGGTAGTTGGTCTGCTTGAGCGAGCGGGTGTAATCTCCGGCCATGCTCGGAGATTCGCCGTCGTAGCGGTCCTGCGTTTCGTGGTAGGGATTGGCCGCCACAATATCGAGTGAGCGGGAGATATCCTCCTCATTCACGTCGGGGCGCGGCGGACCTGCAAGGTCCTGGGTGACGAACTGGTCGGGCCGCTTGTACTCGTTCACCAGGGCAGCCTGCCAGTTCAGGAAGTCGGTGGTCAGCGACTGCTGGTATCGCTCCCACTCCAGCTTCCAGCCGGGATTGATGATCCCCTCACGGGGCGGCACTTCGGTCCAGTCGTAGAGTCTCTGCCCCCAATAATTCAGGCCCCAAATCTCGTCCAGCTTATCCACGCTTTGGAACTTGGCGCGAAGGTAATTGACAAAACCCACTTGCACATCGAGGTTCGCCACACCCGCCGATGAGGTTTCGTTGTCGATTTGATAGCCGATCACCGCAGGGTTGTCCTTGTAGTGCTGGGCGATTTTGCGAATCACGCGCTCGCAGTAGTAGCGATAGGTGGGATTCGACAGGTCGGTATTCTGACGCAAGCCATAGGTGATGGTCTTGCCGTCCAGCCGGGTGACGACGATTTCCGGATGCTTCTTGTACAGCCACGCCGGAATGGAGTAGGTCGGCGTGCCCATGATGACCTTGATCCCGGCCTTGTGCATGCGCTCCGCCACGCGGTCCATCCACCCGAATTCGAAGCGGCCGTCTTCCGGTTCCCATAAACCCCAACTGGACTCGCCCATGCGAACCACCGTGAGGCCGGCCTGCTGCATCAGTTGGGCATCCTGCTCCAGCCGCTCATAAGGCATGTACTCCGTGTAGTACGCAACGCCGTAAAGGATGCTGTCCATCTCGTTGGGCGCGAAAGCCGGCTTGGCTTGGGACCATGCAGTGTTGGGGGCTAGGGACAAAAAAATGGCGGCCATGGCGGGAATTAAGCTTTGCAGAATTCGCTTCATTTCAACCTTCCTCCATCGAATTATTGAAAGCAACGGGCCAGGGTTCGTAATTCTACGCTCAATAAGCGCCTACGGCGATTTTAGATTTTGGATTTTAGATTCTGGATTGTACCCACCCGCCACCTGCTGATCCCATGAGGCGCGCGGCAGCCAGAATGCGGAAGGCGTCAATCAGCGTCCACCTTACCCGTCAAGCACTACTTAGCAGTCGTCACGAAATAACCATTGTATTGGTCGCTGAACAACCCCTCACCCCCGGCCCCTCTGTCGCCGCGGCGACCGAGGGGGGTCGTTAATTTGAATTTGCTCGCCTCTCCCCCAAGGGGGCGAGGGGGGTCGTTAATTTGAATTTGCTCCCCTCTCCCCCTTGGGGGAGAGGGTGGACCGCAACCGGCGCTTTCTCCAGCCGGGGCGGGCCGGGTGAGGGGGTCATCCTGGAACGAATTAGGAAGGAGTCTCCTGAACACCCCTTATGTGAACAGTATTGATCTTAGATCGTAGATTTTGGCTTGTACTCACGCACCACCGACCGATCCCATGCGGCGCGCGGCAGACGGAATGCCGAAGGTGGCAAGTAGTGTTCTCCTCACCTATCAAATACTGCCTACTGAACTCTTGACCTTCGACTGTTGACTGTCAACTTGTCGGGCAGCATTGCAAATCTGAAATATGTTCGGCCAGAGGGCGACTATTCATTAATTTCGAAATCGCCTGGCGAGCCTTCCCACGAGTTGGGACCGACCCATACGGTAACGCGCGCTGGTTCCACCACCTCCTTCATATCGGTATTCCAGAATGCCAACTCGTCGCGGCCAATTGTGAACTCAACACGTTTCGATTCACCGGGAGCCAGCGCGATTCGGCGAAAGCCCTTCATTTCACGGACCGGGCGAGCCACACTCGTACCCCGCTCGCGAATGTAAAGCTGCACGACTTCCTCGCCGGAGCGGTCGCCCGTATTCTTCACTTCCGCCGATACGCGCAGCGGCTCGGCCTGCCCTGAGTTCAGCGCGCGGGCGCTCAGTGTTCTCTTGCTGAGCGTCAATGGGGAGTAAGTGAACCGCGTGTATGACAGGCCGTAACCGAAGGGGAAGAGCGGCGAGTTCAGTTCATCGATATAGCGGGAGCGAAAGCGCTCGGCGGCGGTCCTGGGGCGATGGGTCAGGTCGATACCCTCGGCGGGCCGGCCGGTGTCGAGGGCGTTGTAGTACAGGGGTTCCTGGCCCACGGTCCGGGGAAAGCTGACGGTTAGCCTTCCGCTCGGGTTTGCGTCGCCGAACAGCGTCCGCACCAGCGCCGGGCCGGCCTGCACTCCGGGGAACCATGCTTCGATGAGCGCGCGGACGTGCGGAACAACCGGCTTCAATACGAGCGGGTGCCCATTAAAGAGGATAAGAACAATCGGCCGGCCAGTAGCCGCAACCGCTTCCAGGAGTTTTTGCTGATTGCCCGGAAGATCCAAATGAGCTCTGGAACCTGCTTCTCCGCTGGAGCCGGCATCTTCGCCCAGCGCCAAGAGGACGAGGTCGGCCCGACTTGCAGCTTTTAGCGCCGCCGCGAAACCACTTTCGGAATTACCCCAAATGTCCGTCCCGCGCGCATAAGACAGCTTTATTTGACTCGCTGCGGCGCGCTCCGCCAGCGCCACGCGGAGAGTGACCACGTCTTTGGGGTTGCTTTCGCCGGTGTGCCACGGTCCGAGCATGTCTGGGGCGTCATCCGCCAAAGGCCCGATGAGCGCCATCGTCTGCACGCTGGAGTTGACCGGCAGCGCGGGAGCACCGCTCGCTATCGGTTCGTTCTTCAGCAGGATGAAAGACTCCTCGGCCATGCTGCGGGCAACTTCAAGATACTCAGGTTTGATGGTCGCCGGCCGCGCTTTCTCCGGGGTGTAAGGGTGATCGAATAATCCCAGCGCAGACTTAACGCGCAGAATGCGCCGCACGGCATCATCAACTGCGGACTCGGAAACGGCTCCCGAATGAACCTGCTGGACAAGGCCCAGATAGAGTTTGGATTCCATGTCCATGTCCACGCCGGCAAGAAAAGCTTTGCGAGCAGCCGTCGGACCGTCGTTCGCAATGCCGTGCGCGATAAGCTCCTGGATGGCGGTGTAATCACTCACCACAAAGCCCGGGAACCTCCACTCGCCTTTGAGGATTTCCTTCAAGGTGAACTCATTCGCCGATGTGGGAACCCCGTTGAGAGAGTTGAAGGCGCTCATCAGGGTGACGGCGCCCGCCTCGACAGCCGCTTTGAACGGCGGCAGGTAGACCTGCCGCAGCGTACGCTCCGACATGTCAACGGTGTTGTATTCACGTCCGCCTTCCGCAGCGCCGTAAGCAACGTAGTGTTTGGCGCAGGCCGCGATCGAGTCCGGAGCATCAAGCTGTTTGCCCTGGTACCCGCGCACGTAGGCGCGCGCCATGGCCGCCCCCAGGTAGGGGTCCTCTCCAGCGCCCTCGACAATGCGGCCCCAGCGCGCATCACGCGCGATGTCCACCATGGGCGAAAACGTCCACCGGATGCCTGCGGCCGAGGCTTCCTCCGCCGCAATGCGCGACGCGCGTTCAACAAGGGCCGGGTCCCACGTGGCCGCCATGCCAAGCGGCACAGGGAATGTGGTGCGATATCCGTGAATGACGTCCAGCGCGAAAATCACCGGGATGCGCAGGCGCGATTTTTCCATCGCAACCTTCTGTAGCGCGTTGATCTCCGAGGGATTGGTGATGTTGTACAAGCTCCCGATCTCACCCCCTGCCACCGGCTCGGCCCAAGCGCCGCCACCTGTGCCGAGCCCAGTGATCCCGGCAAACGCGTCGCGTTGCACCAACTGCCCGACCTTTTCTTCCAAGCTCATCTGCTTGAGCAGCGCATCAACGCGTGCCTCAATTCGCGGATCATCAAGCGCCACAGGGGATGTCTGTCCAACAAGATGGCTGGCAAAGAGGAATAGAAAAAAGGCCATCAGGCTCAAGCATGTCTTCTTGTGAATCATCGAAGGTCTCCTTGGGATTCTTGCAGCATTCAGAAGAGAGATTGTGGCATGTCGTTCAAGGCGAAGCGAGTGGAAACGTCAGGTTTCAAAGGCAAAGGCGACCGTCGTCCGGTCAAAGCGAGGGACCAGCGACAAAAGAGCATGGAGTAATTGAGTCATTTTTTTCTGCGCAATCTCCTTGCCGCAATTTAATACTCCCCAACTCCTTGCTCAGGAGTCGGCAATGTGTCGGAGGGGCGCGCGAACCAGACGTAAAGGGTGGGGAGGAGAACAATGCTTATAAGGAGGTTGGTGATCAGGCCACCGACGATCACGATCGCGAAAGGCCGCTGAGAATCAGAGCCAATATCGTGAGAGAGGGCCGCTGGCAGCAGCCCCAGAGTTGCGACCAACATGGTCATCATTATCGGTCGGAGACGTCGGATCGCGCCTTCCACCGCTGCCTCCATCACCGCCTGCCCACGTGCGCGGAGCTGGTTGATATACTCGACCATGATCACCCCCGTCTGCACGGAGACACCGGATAGCGCGAGGAATCCAACCCCCGAGGAAACACTGAAGTGCGTTCCGGTGAAGAATAATGCCAACATACCACCGATGGGGGCCATCCCCATGTTCAAAAGGATGAGGAACGCCCACTTAAACGATCCAAAGGCTGTATAGAGAATCAGCAGAATCAGCAGGAGAGTTATGGGGACGATGTACGCCAGCCTTTTGTTGGCACGTTGCTGGCTCTCGTACTCGCCCGCCCAATCCAGCCGGTACCCCTGAGGGAGCTTGACCTTTTCATTCACTTCGCGGATTGCTTCCTCAACCGTGCTGCCGAGGTCGCGGCCTCGTACGCTGTATCGGATGGCGATGTAGCGCGAGTTCGCCTCGCGGTAAATCATGGAGGCGCCATCTTCCACTTTGACGTCACAAAGTTGCGCAAGCGAAACGCGCTCCCCCGAAGGCGCCAGGATACGAATATTCGAGATGTCTTCCACGGTTCCCCGGTAGGGTTCCTGATACCGCACCACCAGATCGTAACGGCGCTCACCTTTCAAAATCTGGCTAACAGCTTTCCCCCCCACGGCGGTCTCGGTGGCGTCCTGTACATCCGACACGTTTATACCGAACCGGTCGGCTTTCGCGCGGTCTACGATGAGGTCCACATTCGGCTGGCCCAGGACACGAAAGACCCCCAGGTCGGCGACGCCCGGCACCGTCCTCATGACATTCGCAATTTCCTCGCTTTTGGCCTCAAGTAATTTCAGGTCGCTACCAATCAGCTTAACGGCAAGCTGGCCTTTTACTCCACTAACCGCCTCCTCCATGTTGTCCGCGATGGGCTGGGAGAATCCCCAAATAACGCCGGGGATCTTCTCAACCTCTCGGTCCAGGGCTGCGATGAGCTCCTCTTTGTCTGCGTGGAACTGCTTGCGCCACTCCCTTCGGGGTTTAAGGTCGATGAAGTACTCGGTGTTGAAGAAGCCCGTGGCGTCGGTGCCGTCATCGGACCTGCCCACCTGCGAGACAACCTGAGTTACTTCCGGGAATCGGGCGAACGCAATGCGTGCCTGGTCCATGATCCGTTCGCCTGCATCGGGGCCAACGCTGGGAGCCAGCGTACCTCGGGCCCAGATGGCGCCTTCATCGAGGTGAGGCAGGAACTCAGAGCCGATCACACCGCTCAAAGCCAGGAAGAGGGTCAAGAGGAGAGCGGCCACGGCGCCGCTAACGGTCACCCAACGATGACGGATGCACCAGGGAAGGTCTTGGCGATATCGCTTGATGAGAAAGGCGAGCACCGGATTACGCCATTCGCTAGTCTGGCGACGGAACAAGAAACTGGACAGCACCGGCGCGAGCAACATGGAAAACAGCAAGGCGCCGAGCAAAGCGAACGCCACGGTCCAGGCCATCGGCCGGAACAGGCGACCTTCAACCCGCTGCAGAGTGAAAATGGGCATATAGGCGGTGATGATAATCGTAATGGCATAGAAAACAGGCCGCTGTACTTCATGCGCCGCATCTCGGATTGTCTCCCCCACGCTCTTCGAGCCGTTGCCGTTCCCGTCCATTTCGAGCCGGCGCAGGATATTCTCAACCATTACCACCGCTCCATCGACGACCATGCCGAAGTCGAGTGCCCCGAGGGAGAGGAGATTGGCGGGAATGTGCCGGAGGTCAAGGCCGATGGAAGCAAACAAGAGCGAAAAGGGGATGGTAAGGGCGACAATCAGAGCGCTGCGTATGTTTCCGAGAAAGAAAAACAAGATGACGACCACCAGGATGATTCCCTCGCTGAGGTTGTGAAGGACGGTGTGCGTGGTATACCTCACGAGATCGCTGCGGTCGATATGGGGAACTATCTTCACGCCGGGCGGCAACACGTGTTCGTTGAGGTACTTGACCTTGGCGTGCAGGGCCTCGAGGGTGGGAGCCGCATCGGCGTCTTTCCTGATTTGGACGATGCCCTCCACCACGTCGTCGTCATCGATCACCCGTCCGTCCTCGCGATGAATCGCCTTCCCGAGACGCCCGAGGCGAATCTTGGGCCCTTGCACCACATCCGCCACGTCCCTCACACGGATGGGTGTTCCATTTTGTGCTGCGATCACGGTCGAGCCGATGTCGTCTGTATTCTTCATGAGCCCGATGGCGCGAATGTTGAAAGCCTGCTGGCCTTTTTGGATGAAGCTACCGCCCGCATTCACATTATTGGCCGCCAACGCTTGCTCCACCTGGCCGATGCTCAAGCGATGGGCGATGATTTGGTTGGGGTCCACCTGGACCTGGTACTCGCGGGTGATCCCGCCAAAAATGGAGACCGCCGCGATGTTGGGTACGGAGAGAAGTTCCTTCACCATGACCCAGTCTTGCAGCGATTTCAGGTCCATGACGTCGATCATGGGGTTGCTGCTGGTGAGGGTATAGAAATAGATCTGCCCTACCGGGCTGAAGTCGGGCCCGATCTGGGGGCTAAGATTCTCGGGCAGGTTGACCAAGGTGAGCTTCTCCAACACTTGTTGGCGATTGGTCAGATTGTTGGAATCATCGTCGAAGATGATGGTGACAAATGAAAGCCCCGAGAGGGAAATGGAGCGCAGGTGGGTGAGGTGGCCCACACCGTTCATCTGAATCTCGATGGGGATGGTCACCTGTTGTTCCACTTCTTCGGCGGCGCGGCCGGGCCATTGGGTAATGACCCAAACGTACTTGTCCGCTACATCCGGGTAGGCCTCCACGGGCAAGTTGTGAAACGAGATGATGCCCCAAATCAGGAGGAGTATACCGATACTCAAGACGAGAAATCGGTTGCGCAACGCGAAATCGACGAGGTGCTTGATCATGTCTCTTACTCTGTATCCGCGGCACTGGCGAATTGCAGGGCGTTGGCCACAATCTGGTCGCCGGGTGCAAGTCCCGCGATGACTTCTTGGAAGCCGTCGCTGGAGACGCGCCCCGCCTGAACTTCAATCCTGCGGAAGCGGTGGCCGCCTTCTGCGCGAAAAACCCAATCCTTATCGTGGAGGCGCAGCACGGCTTTGGCGGGCACGAGGGAGCGGAGCTGCTTGCTCTGGGAGCGGAACGTCGCGGTGGCGAACATACCGGCCCGCATCTGACGGCGCTCGTTATCCAATTCCAGACGCACTTTGGCGGTGCGAGTGCTCGGATCGAGCACGCGGCTGATGTTGCTGACGCGCCCTTTCAAAGCCTGGTCCGGGTAAGCGTTCAGCCGGACTTCCGCGAAGTCGCCGAGTCGGACTTGCGCGAGGTTGTTCTCATAAACGTCGCAAAGAACCCAGACGCGGGAGAGGTCAGCGACGGTAAAGAGGTTGGGAGAATTATCTATCGAGCGGACCCCCGTACCGCCGGTGATGTTCTGTTCGACGATGGTCCCCGAGATCGGCGACTTAACGTCCACGATGGGCGAGGCATGGCTCACGTCCGCGCCCAGCACGCGCAAATGTTCCGCCGCCGTGGCTAAATCCACCTTCGCTTTCTGCTCGACATCCTCGGCGGCCTCCAAGTCGCGTTGCGCGATGGCCCCTCTGGCCAAGAGCGTCTCCGAGCGCTCCTGTTGGCGGCGGGCCAGCACCTCATCGGCTTGGGCCTTCTGGTAGTCGGAAAAAGCCTGTGAAACATCCGGGCTGTTGATCCGTAGCAGCACCTGGCCCTTGGTCACGTCATCCCCCAGCTTGGCCCGGATGTCCACCACGCGGCCTCCCGCCAGCGAAAGCACCGGGACCGAGCGGTTGACATCGGGCGTCACTACTCCATTCACCTTGAGCTCATTGTAGATAAGGCGCTGCTCTACTGTCGTCAGGGGAAATTGTTCGGGATCCGGCACCTCCACGAGGGTGAGGTCCGGGGCTTTTTCAACCGTTACCGGGGGCGGATGGTCGGCGCTCGATCCGCGGCTGCAACTTGACGAAAGCCACGGAGCCAAGCAAGCGACAAGAATCAGAGCCGTTATGGCATGGGAGTGGTTCTTCATGGGTCACCTTCCTGAATCTTTCCACCCGTCCAGCAAATGAACGAGCGCGGGCCTGTCACTGATACCGAAGCTGTAATTGCTGTCGAGAAATGAGCAAAAGTCGACCGCCGGCCTACGGGTTGCTCCTCAAGCAGTTCCGCCGAACACTCTCGAGGTCTGAGGGAGCGCGCGGCTTGGTCCAAGTGCGGCTCCCGCCGACAAACACGCCCGTTGCGCCATCAATCCCGAGGGCAGCGTTAATGTTCGGCAGCTAGCTTGGTCGTTGAGGGAGGAAACAAGGCGGGGCTCTCGATTGCGGCCAACCTGCGGCCCCCTTCTGAGGGCTGGCGGCGCCCGGGAATAGAAGGAGTCGCTCGAAGAGCGAGTTGTTGCAGAAATAAGACTCGTTGGAGAAATCAATACAAGATCGGTAGGACTGAGGAACCGTTGCTTTGAGTTCCTCCTGCGGCGTATTCGAGACGACCTTGGGGCCTTCGGTCCAGATAGAACGTGGATAGGCAGTTGGGTCAGCTCGAGTGAATTCGCCATGGCCGTTGTTGATCCAGACCCCGACTGGGGCAAGCGCCCAAGCGCTCACGACGACCAGATCCAGGTCCCCATCGCCGTCCACGTCGCGGGGGATAAGACGCAGTCCGCCTTTCTCGGCGGAAACGCTGAAAGAACTCGGGCTGACACCCGTGGTGAGCTGAAGCTCAATTCGATACCGGAGGCCGTTCGAATCCCAACCCTCTGCCCGTACGATGGCGAAGTCGGGACGGCCATCCCCGTCCAGATCGGCAATAACGCAGCCTTGGTCCCACAGGAGAGGTGCGGTTTGCAGTGGCAAGGCTGATGGCGATAATGCTTCCGAGGCTAGGCACGCAGCCGACAATCCCCATAGTGCGCAGAGTATTAGACCGGCCCGGTGAAAACTGCCAGACCGCGGGGCTGCCAAGAAAGCCCTAGGGCCAACCCTGGAGGCGCGCCCAGCCTGGTCAAGAGGCAGCATCCGCAGCAAGCACCCGAAAGTTCCTTGTCGATCCAACACAGAGCTACAGGTTACTCCAGGCGCGCAATGCGAGTCAACGCAGCTCCGCGCACGGGTAGTGTCCTAAAAGTGTGTTGCCACCTTGTTAGCTAACAGGTTCATCCAACAGAAGGGATAGAAGCCGGAATCGCGGAGGATATCTGGAACACCGCTGAGCTTGTCAATAGTACTAGTACTAAAGTGCCATTGCCCTGCTCTTGACTTGCAGAGAAACGTGCTAGACTTAATGTGCTGCTCTCATCGAGATGAGAGAGCAAAGGAGTTTGGCTATGGCTAATTCAGTTGTGAGTATCCTCGCCCGGTTGCACCGGGAAGAGGAAGGCCAAGGCATGGTGGAGTATGTGTTGATTATCGCCTTGGTTGCTCTTGCTGCCACCGCGGGAATGACTAGCTTGGCAACCGCCATCAACAGCGCTTTCACCAAGATTGGGTCGCTCCTCAGTTCGTACATTTAGTGGCTCCTGTGGTCCGGACGGCTCAATTGCACCTGCAGGTTCCCAGGGTCAGTCGGTTCACCCACCGGGAGCGGCAGGTATGATAGTTGCTTGTTGGTCGGGCCGCCTGGCGGCTCGGGGGGGGGGTACTTCGCCGAGTGGCCGGGCATGGCTTTGCAGGACGGCGGTCCATTTTGTGGCGTGACAGACGCTCCACGATAATGGGCATATTATGCCGCGACTTGCTCCGTGGGTGGTCGTTCGGGTTGCCGGTCGGCAGATTTTCGTCGGCCGGTCCTCCTCTGGACGACATCACACGCGTTAGGAGGGTAGTTGTGGCCAATTCAGTTGTGAGTGCTCTCGCCCGGTTGCACTGGGAAGAGGAAGGCCAAGGCTTGGTAGAGTATGTGTTGATTATCGCCTTGGTTGGTCTTGCTGCCACCGCGGGAATGGGTACCTTGGCAACCGCCATCAACAGTGGTTTCACCACGATTGGGTCGCTCCTCAGCTCGTACATTTAGTGGCTCCTGTGGTCCGGAGGGCTCAATTGCACCTGCAGGTTTCCAGGGTCAGGCGGTTCGCCCGCCTTGAGCGGCAGGTATAATCCTTGCTCGTTAGTCGGGCCGTCTGGCGGCTCGTAAACCCCAATAAGATGCGCTGACACTCTGTCTCGCAGAGGCGGCAACGCACACGCCCGCACCACCATCCTGCATCAACCGGATGACCAACAGCAAATTAAAGCACTATCCCCGCACGGGTAGTGTCCTAAGTGTGTGTTGATACCGAAAAACTTGAGCGATATACTCTGCCCTTATTGGAGGGGCAAACTCGGCGATCTTAAAGTATACTCAGAGGACTCAATTCTCTGGCCGCTTGTGGAGAATCTACGAAAGTGTGCTGGGAGTCTATGTCCAGCGTGGCGTGGCCGAATCTACGGGTGGTGCGAAAACGCCCCAGCTCGGGCAGAAGGTGGGATAGTTCATCGATCCCGCCGCGCGGGAAGGCTCATCGATGGAAGCAACGCCAGTTCTGGCTTACTTGTTGAGATGTTATGGCACATGCTGAACAACGCCGGTTCATCGAACTCGTTAGCCAGCACCTTTTCAAGCGGGCTCGTCCTATGAGAATTCTTGAGGTGGGGTCGTGTGACGTCAACGGGACAATTCGGCACATTTTCAGAGACTCGACGTCTTATATCGGAGCGGATCTAGTTGAGGGTCCCGGCGTTGACATTGTTAAAGCTGGCCAAGATATCGATCTGGCATCGGACTCTGTGGACCTTGCTCTTTCATGTGAATGCTTCGAGCATAATCCTTATTGGCTTAAGACCTTCCAAAACATGACCAGAATGACCAGACCTGGCGGACTTATTGTATTCACCTGCGCGTCTCGTGGTCGCGTCGAACATGGCACCGATAGATCTGAGCCCGGTCATTCCCCCGGTACGACTTCGCTGGGATGGAATTATTATAGGAACCTTCGACAGGCTGATTTTGAGAGTGGATTGAATCTCGCTGGCTATTTTACCGTCTTCAGGTTCTATTATGTACCGTCGACTTCCGATCTTTATTTCTTCGGCGTCAAAAAGGGTGGAGAACAGCCGGATTTCGACCTTGCCGCTTTTGAGGCTGAAGTGGATCAGATTCGATTGATGGAAAAGGAACGCTTCAAAGACCTTGGAGTTTTTAAACGGGCGCTATGGAAGGTGTACAAAATGCCTCTTGTGGTGGCAAGCCACCTTTTGAATGAGAAGGGATTTCAGAGCTTCGCCACTCGCTACGTAAAGGTGGGCGACATGGCTAAGCCATGGGTGGGGTGGCATGTGTAAGGGACCAGCGCGGACTTGGTGGTGACTTTCGCACATGCGGAACTCTGATTGAAAATGGGTCAGGCAGTTCGCGCCCCCGCCCAGAACGTCCTCGGAACGGTCCATCCTTGATCCCCGCAGGGGATCCATACAGTAGCCGGGGGCAACGCCCCCGGAAAATGCGTCCCCCACAAGGTCCGATCCCGCAGGCGCGGGATCGAATGCGCGTGACCTCACCCCGGTCTTGCGGCCCACGGCCCAAGGGAATACGACCTCTCCAGGGTCGGGGAACGAGCCTGGCGCTTTCCGGGGGCGTTGCCCCGGCTACTATCTTGTGCCCTTGCAGGGCACGAAAAACCTGCCCTTCGGTCTTACCCCGCGGCACCCTGCTTCTGACATCACGGATAGCCGCTTTCGGCTATCCATGCTCAGAATGACAACATGGCAGACGAGCGCACGGATGTCACGCTGAGCAGCGCAACCGATGCGTTCAAAGCAGACGAATCGCTTGACCACCTTGTGTCTGCGCTTATTTCGCGGGCCAAAGCACGGCAAGCGCTTCCGGCATCCTCATTTTACGCATTCGAGCGATTGACCCATTGATCCATTGAATCATTGATTCATTGATTCATTGAAAAGAACGAGGCAAGGGCCCCTCAATGGGTCAATCGATCAATGATTCAATGAGTCAATTGAAAAAGTCCTGGGCTAGACATGTGGACACATTGTCTCTTGACAGCGCCTCCCCGCTATAGTAGCCTACTCATGTGAAAAGCCCCAGTTACGATGTAGGGCCGCCCCTTGGGGCGGCCAGGCCGGGGCAAGCCCCGGCCCTACGTCGCTAATCTAACACCCCGCCCCAGGAGGAACCATGTCCTTACGCAAATCACCCCAACTCACGCCCGCGTTGCTCGCCGCCGCGCGCCGGAATGCGCAGCATTCCACCGGACCGCGCACCGCCGCCGCCAAGCAGAACTCGAAGCTCAATGCACTGAAGCACGGCCAATACGCCCTGCCCGAAAACCTTCGCCTAGCCCGCCTTCGCGGGATGGCGCTGGGCGAAGACCCGGAGGAATTCCAATGCCTCAAGCAGGTACCCGTGACCCCCGCCAAATTGTGATTCTGAATTGATTTCAAAAAGTGAACGAACTACGCGGGGATGTCTATGAAAACAAAGGACCGCTATTGAAAAAGTGGGTGCGAAGCGGGAATGTTGTAGAAAACAAAGGTAGTTACGCGTTGAAAGCCGGAATGTTGTTGAAAACAAAGGAGGTATGTGGTATGTCGTAGGTGGTAGGTGACAAACGGTAGGTGGTATGTCGTAGGTGGTAGATGGGGAAGAGCAGGTTTCAGGGGGTAGGTCGTAGGTGACGGCGGTAGGTGGCAGGTCGTGCGTGGTAGCTGGGGCCCGCCCCCCCACGTACTACCTACTACCTACCACATGCCGGTAGGGGGCACGGTCTGTTTGCGGGAGCGGAAGTTGCGGGTAGAATGGCCGCGCTGCGAGACGCACCCACGTTTGACCCCTAGGTTTTTTGTGATAGTTTCCAAAGAAGAAAAGTGATATGTTTCATTCGCAAGTTGATATGAGAATCCCAGCGAGTCCGATAGCAGCCAAAGGCGATCACATCGCGATGGCTCTTCAAGAATGTGACCCGCGGCGTTAGAGCGGTTCGTCGGGTGTGACCGGCCGGTGCCGCCCTCTTATCAATCTGGCAAAGAGGCTGTGAGAAAGACATCGTAGTTGCTAAAGGCTCAAGGAGCACAGTGAAGGTTCAAAGCTGGGAAGCTTGGCAGGGGCGTTCAGTACCCACTTGCGGTCCAAGAACTGTTTCAATCCTTCGCCATTCAGGTTTTGGGCAATTGCTCCTTGGCAGGGGGTGCAAGGGAGAGTGGTGAGGTTCGCAAGGATCTCAGAAGACTCTTCCTGGCCCGGCTCGAAGCAAGTGTGTGTGAACAGGCTGCCGTTACGGGCTGCCCAAAATCTGGAGGAGTAAATGGCTCAGAGATTATTCGTGGGGAACCTTCCCCGCAGTGTGACCGATAGTGTGCTCAGCGAATTTGTGGTCAACGCTGGGTTTCAAGTAGTTTCCGCGGCGGTCATTCGCGACAAGATGACAGGCGAATCTAGAGGGTTTGGCTTCGTCGAGCTTGCCGATGAAGAAGACATGCAGCGGGCGATCCAGGGACTTAACGGACAATCCCTGGAGGGGCGGCCCCTCACAGTGAATGAAGCCCGGCCACAGCGCGCGGGATTCTCCGGCGGCCCCCATCGGGGTGGCGGTGGTCAGCGGGGTGGCGGCGGTCGCTTTGGCCGCAGGCGTGATTATTAGGGAGATTCTCCCGCTCTGCTGGATCACCGCACACCCTTCGTGATCGACACCTGTCGGCCAGGCATAGCAACCCCCATTTGCGACAGGCGTTTGTCCAGCCTGAACTCTGCCTGGGGAGCAGGGGTGTGGCAACGGGGCTCATTCTTTTTCAACGAGCCAACCCCTAATATGGGATGTAGGGCCGGGGCTTGCCCCGGCCACGGCGTCCTGTCCCGCCCTGCGGGAGAGGCGGCCCTGCAGTCGAATTGCGATACTACCAACTCTGGTTCTCGGTTGACGCGGCACGGCGATCCAGATGAAGTAAGTAGTTACTTACAATGCCAGCCAAGGCCCAACGCGTCGAAGAGACAGAGCGTCGAAAGCAAATCATTCGGGTCGCCAGGGAATTGTTTGCGCGCCAAGGTTTCAAAGCTGCAACCACGCGGCAAATCGCCCAGCAAGCCAGGATCAATGAAGCAATCATCTTCAGGCACTTCCCTCACAAGGAAGACCTCGACTGGACGATTATCGATCAACAAAATTAACTACAGGTGAAGTGGTTGGTAAAGTTAAGGAGAAAGTGAGGCATGGAGTCTGGCACCATCGATTACTCAAAAAGTCGTGCTGGCAGGACTCGCTCCTGCGTCCTAGAACCGGCTGTGCAACCTTTGGCCGCCACACTGTCGGTGTGCAATCACCGGGATGCTTTTCTGGCCCGGCGAGGGGGATGCCACCCTGACAGACGGCGCGTCATGGTGGCTGTTTTGTTGGGGCTTTGTGTGTTCTGGTGGACGGGGTGCTCGAGCAAGAAAGCAGAATCACAAGGCGTGCCCCCCGGCTACTCAGTTCCTGTGACGACCGCAACTTCGACCCTGAAGACCGTACCCATCCAGGTCCGCGCCATCGGCAATGTGGAGGCGCACTCAACGGTCTCGGTCAAGGCCCAGGTGGCGGCGAGGATTGAGAAGGCTTACTTCACCGAAGGCCAGGATATCAAGAAGGGCGATCTCCTGTTTACATTGGATCGGCGCCCCTTTGACACCGCACTCCAACAAGCGGAAGCCAATCTGGCGAAAGATCAAGCCCAGTTAGAGAACGCCAAGGCGGAGGCGGAGCGTTACACGAAGCTTTTTCAGGAGGGCATTGTCTCGAAAGAGCAATACGATTCCATGCGCACGAACGCTGATGCCCTCGCCGCATCTGTGCGCGCGGATAACGCAGCCGTTGAAAAAGCCAGGATCGACTTGAGCTATTGCACCATCCAAGCGCCGATTGACGGCCGGACGGGCGCCCTGCTGGTCCATCCCGGAAATCTTGTGAAGGACAACGATGCCGCGCTGGTGGTGGTGAATCAGATTCACCCCATCTACGTCACGTTTTCCGTTCCCGAGCAGTACCTTGCTGATGTCAAGAGATACCATGCCGAAGGCCCCCTTAAAGTTGAAGCCATCGTTCCGAGTCAGGAGCAGAACCCCGCCCAAGGCGTATTGACCTTTATCGACAACGCCGTTGACAACACCACGGGTACCATCAAGCTGAAGGGGACATTTGAAAACCCGGACAATCGGCTCTGGCCCGGTCAGTTCGTGAATGTTGCGCTCACCCTTACGACTCAACCTAATGCTGTCGTCGTCCCCTCACAGGCGGTTCAGACCGGGCAGGTAGGCCAATACGTTTATGTCGTGAGACAGGACATGACGGCAGAATACCGGCCTGTGGTCGCAGGTGACAATGTCGCCGGTGAAACGGTCGTCCAAAAGGGCCTGGTGGCAGGAGAAACACTGGTGACGGACGGCCAATTGCGGCTCGTCCCGGGCATGAAGGTAGCGATCAAGAAGCAGTGACGAAGAGCAGGTGCCAGGCGCCAGGTGTCAGGTGTCAGGCGTCGGGGGGAGCAGGCGGGAAGTTTGCAAGCGCCCACTTCTGAATTCTGACTCCTGACTTCTGACTCTTGACTTCTGACTCTTGACTGGCACCTGACACCCGGCACCTGACACCTGCATTTCCATGAATCTTGCAGAACCTTTCATTCGGCGGCCTGTCATGACCACCCTGGTCATGCTGGGCATTCTGCTCTTCGGCGTGATGGCTTACAAGTATCTGCCGGTAAACGATCTGCCCAACGTAGATTACCCGACCATCCAGGTCAGCGCCAGCCTTCCGGGGGCAAGCCCTGAGACGGTGGCCTCGGCGGTGGCCACACCGCTGGAGCGGCATTTCTCTACCATCGCGGGCCTTGAATCAATGAGCTCCGCGAGCACCCAAGGCGGCACGCAGATCACCCTGCAATTCGCCAGCAGCCGCAATATCGACGCCGCTGCCCAGGACGTCCAGGCAATGATTACCAACTCCCAGGGTCAGCTTCCTACTGGCATGCCAACCCCGCCCTCGTATCAGAAGGTGAACCCCGCCGACCAGCCGATTGTTTATATGGCGGTGTACTCCGACACGCTTCCATCCTCCACCGTGAATGAATACGCGGACACGCTGATGGCCCAGCGCATCTCCATGATCAGCGGCGTCGCGCAAGTCCAGGTTTTTGGCGCGCAGAAGTTTGCTGTGCGCGTGCAATTCGATCCCAAGGCGCTGGCCGCACGTAAAATCGGCATTGACGAGGCCATGGCCGCTGTCCAGCAGGCCAACGTCGACCTTCCCACGGGAACCCTTTACGGGACTCACAAGTCTTTCGTCGTGCAGGCCAGTGGGCAGCTCACGGACGCCGCAGCTTACCGGCCTCTCATCGTGGCCTACCGCAATGGCTCGCCAGTGCGCCTGGAGGCGCTGGGCCAGGTGATGGACAGCGTTCAGAACAACAAGGTGGCGAATTGGTATAACGGAAAGCCCTCCCAGGTGATCGCCATCCAACGCCAGCCCGGCACGAATACGATCGAAGTGGTCAACAACATCAAGGCCCTGCTGCCCACTTTCCGCGCGGAAATTCCTGCTTCGATCCAGTTGGAAACCCTCTATGATCGCTCGATATCCATTCGCGATTCCATCAACGACGTGAAGTTCACCTTGTGGCTGACCCTGGGCCTGGTGGTTTTGGTGATCTTCATTTTCTTGCGGAATATTTCCGCCACTGCCATCCCCAGCCTTGCACTGCCCATGTCCATCATCGGGACGTTCGCGGTGATGTACCTCCTCAATTACACCGTGGATAACCTTTCTATGATGGCCTTGGTGCTCTCCGTAGGGTTTGTGGTGGACGACGCAATCGTCATGCTGGAAAACATCGTTCGACACATGGAAATGGGCGAAGGAGTGTTTGAAGCGGCGCTCAAGGGCTCCCGGGAAATCAGTTTCACCATTCTCTCCATGACGCTCTCGCTGGCCGCCGTCTTCATTCCGGTGCTGTTCATGGGAGGGTTGTTAGGGCGCCTGCTTCACGAATTCTCGGTGACGATCATGTGCGCGGTGATCGTCTCCGGCGTCGTCTCGCTCACCCTCACCCCGATGCTCTCCAGCCGCTTCCTGCGCCCCCCGAAAGAGCAAAGACACGGCCGCCTCTATCTCATTTTCGAGCGCGGATTCCAGTCGATTCAGCGCGCTTACGATTGGAGTCTGAAGAGCGTCCTCCGTCACCGCTTTGCCACGTTGATGGTGTCCCTAGCGATCATTGGGCTGACGGTGCATCTCTTCATACAGATCCCCAAGGGCTTTCTTCCCAGCGAAGACTCCGGAGGGATGTTCGGCATCACCCAGGCGGCGCAGGGGATTTCCTTCGACTCCATGAAGCAGCACCAGCTTGAGGTGACGAAGATCATCCACGACGATCCCAATGTTTCGAATCTGATGTCTTTTGCCGGCGCGGGTCTTCCGGGTTATGGCGGCAACTCCGGCTTTTTCTTCGTCCGCTTGAAGGATCGCCCCTCGGCGAGCCAGGAAATGATCGATTCGATCAAGCATCTTCTGCGCCTTCCGGGCGGCAAGCGCGATCCCGACCTTCGCTACATCAGCACGGATGACGTGATCAACGAGCTACGCCCCAAAACCATGTCGCTCCCAGGCGTCATGGCCTTCATGCAGAATCCCCCGCCCATTCAGATTGGCGGCCGCCTCACCAAGAGCCTTTACCAGTTCACCCTGCAAGGCCCTGATACCAAAGAGCTCTACAAAGACGCCGCCGCTCTCGAAACGAAGATGCGCCAGTTGCCTGGGCTTCTGGACGTGAACAGCGACATCCAGGTCAGAAACCCGCAGGTGAACGTCGTGATCGACCGAAACAAAGCCCTGGCGCTGGGTGTTTCGGCCTATCAGATCGAGGATGCGCTTTCCACCGCCTACAGCTCCCGGCAGATTTCCACCATCTACGCCCCCAATAACGAATACTGGGTGATCGCCGAACTCATGCCTCAGTATCAGATGGATCCCCAGGCCCTCTCAATGCTCTATATCAGGTCGAATACCGGCCAACTCGTCCCGCTGGATTCCGTCTCCAAGCTGACGCAGGATTTGGGCCCCTTGGCGGTGAACCATTCCGGCCAACTTCCTTCGGTCACTCTTTCCTTCGACCTCAAGCCGGGTGTCTCGCTCAGTGACGCCGTGACGCGTGTCGAAGAACTGGCGCGGAACACTCTGCCTGCAACCATCAGTGCCACGTTTCAGGGCACTGCGCAGCAGTTTGAGTCTTCGCTCACCGGTCTCGGCATTCTGCTCCTGGCAACTGTGCTGGTGATTTACCTGGTGCTGGGTATTCTCTACGAGAGTTTCATCCATCCCCTCACCATCCTCTCCGGCCTGCCGTCGGCGGCCCTGGGAGCATTAATCACTTTGAGACTTTTCCACTTGGACCTGAACCTCTACGGCTTCGTCGGCGTCATCATGCTCATTGGCATCGTGAAGAAGAACGCCATCATGATGATTGACTTCGCCATCGTGGCCGAGCGCAGGGAGGGAAAGAGCCCGCTCGCGGCGATCTACGAAGGCTGCCTGATCCGCTTCCGCCCCATCATGATGACCACTATGGCCGCGCTCATGGGCACCCTCCCCATCGCGCTCGGGTTCGGCGCTGGAGCTCAGGCCCGCCGCCCGCTTGGTCTCGCGGTCGTGGGCGGACTGTTGGTCTCCCAACTCATCACGCTTTACATCACGCCGGTCTACTACACCTACCTGGATTCCTTCCAGAAGTGGTTGACGGCTTCCGAACGTAAGGCCGAAGGCAGAGAACTCCCCACCATGGCAAGGGTTTTTGCAGAACAGAACGGCAACAACGCAACAGCGTCGGTTGACCCCAAAGAGCCGTAACGGCAAAGGGGCGGCTCGCTTGGCGCGAGTGACAGTAGCGTTCCTGATAACTATGCCGATTTGTCAGGTCCATAGACTCGCATGACCTTTGGAAACGGCCAACAACAGTTCCAAATTCAAGGCCAGTCCGGCTGTTGGCAATCACTCGAAATGCATCTTGCCGCACCCCTCCCCAGCTATTCAAGCAGTGTAATAACCCGCAGATTTCTGCCGAAATGACCCGATCCTTACACCTCAGGCGACGCTAGCATACGGGAAATGAACAAGTTACGCGTTGAGACCGGCGAATGTTGCGGGCTTGGCCCTCCTCTTGCTCCTGGCTAGATGGCATGGGCGAGGCTGCTTCCATGCCACCGAGTGAGTCTCTGTCGAGGCCGTGCGCTGGCGTCCGGACAAACAACTCAATGAAACGCCAGACGACACGTTTGAGGCACAAGGTATGAAAAAGGTGATCATTCTTGGCGCTGCGGGCAGGGACTTCCACAACTTCAACGTAGTGTTCCGGGATGATCCCGCCTTCAGGGTCGTGGCGTTTACCGCCACACAAATTCCCAACATCGAAAACCGAGAATATCCCCCGCAATTGTCTGGAAGACTCTACCCGGACGGAATCCCGATAATTCCAGAGGTTGAACTTGAGGATTTGATTCACAGACATCACGCGGACGCTGTGGTGTTTTCTTACAGCGATGTTTCCCACCAAACCGTCATGCATTTGGCGGCGCGGACCGTGGCCGCAGGCGCCGATTTCTGGCTGCTTGGAACGGAACGCACGCAGCTCGCTGCGCGCGTCCCGGTTGTCTCCGTTTGCGCGGTCCGGACCGGCTGCGGCAAAAGTCCGGTGTCACGACGGGTGGTGCAGGAACTGCGCGCGCAGGGCTTGCGGCCGGTGGTGGTTCGCCATCCCATGCCTTACGGTGATCTCCTAGCGCAGCGGATACAGCGCTTCGCCACCCTGAAGGACATGGAAAGGTACGAATGTACCATCGAAGAGAGGGAAGAGTACGAGCCTCACCTCCGGCAAAACGCGGTGGTTTATGCGGGGGTGGATTACGAGGCAATTCTCCGCCAAGCGGAACAGGAAGCCGACGTGATCCTCTGGGATGGCGGCAACAACGACACCCCCTTCTATCGCTCCGATCTGGAAATTGTGGTTGTCGATCCTCACCGGGCCGGACACGAACTAGGCTACTACCCCGGGGAAGTGAATTTCCGGCGGGCGCATGTGCTGGTTATCAACAAGGTTGATACGGCGGCTCCGGAAGCCGTAGAAGCGATACGCAGCAACATCCGGAAGATTAGTCCGAGCGCCGTGGTCATTGAGACGGAATGCCGGGTGACGGCGGCGGAACCGGAACAAATCAAGGGTCGGCGGGTGCTGGTCGTGGAGGACGGGCCCACGCTCACCCACGGTGGGATGTCCTACGGAGCGGGAGTGGTTGCTGCCTGCCAGTACGGCGCCTCGGGGCAGGTCGATCCCACGCCTTACGCCGTTGGCTCCATCCGCGCCACATTCGAACGCTTCCCCCATCTGAAAGGCCTCTTGCCGGCGATGGGTTACAGCGAGGCGCAACGGCGGGAGCTGGAGGAAACAATCAACCACACTCCCTGTGATCTCGTCCTGGTGGCTACACCGATCGATCTCGCGCGACTCCTGAGTCTAAACAAGCCGAGCCTGCGAATCGGATACGAGATTGCGGAACGGAGCAAGCCCGGTTTCGCCGAGGTTCTTGCTGACTTCACGGCGCGCCTTGAGTCGCCCAAAAAAGCAAGGCTCGCCTGAGGAGAAAATAGAAGAAAGGACTTCGCCATGCGCAGACTCAAGGTTGTACCCCAGGACGATAAGGAGACTTCACCCCTTTCACGGCCCTCCACACTGCCGCATCGGCACGTGATTTCCTTACATGACTTGGCTCCCGCAGAGGTTGAGTTCCTGCTCAAACTGGGCCAGCGCGTGAAGGCCCAGCCGAGCAGGTTCAGGAGCGCTTTGGATGGCAAGACCCTGGCCATGCTTTTCGAGAAGCCCAGCCTGCGGACCCGCGTGACGTTCGAGGTGGGCATGGAGCAACTGGGAGGCAAGGCCCTCTACCTCGGCCCGCAGGAAGTCGGGCTCGGGAAGCGTGAGTCAGTGAAGGATGTGGCGCGAAACCTCTCGCGTTGGGTGGATGCCGTGATGGTCCGCGTGTTCGCTCATCAGACCGTGATGGAGCTGGCCGAGAACGCTTCGATCCCGGTCATCAACGGTCTCTCGAATTTTGAGCATCCTTGCCAGGCGCTGGGAGATTACCTGACGCTGCTCGAGCACAAGGGCCCCTTGGAGGGGAAAACACTCGCCTGGGTAGGCGACGGCAACAACGTTGCCCATTCCCTCATTTATGGCGCGGCAAGGCTGGGAGTGCGGATGCGCATCGCTACCCCGGCAGGCTACGAGCCGGACCGCTCCGTTGTGGCGGACGCCAAACGCGAAGGCGGAGACATCGCGCTCACTCACGATGCCAACGAAGCCGTTGCCGGCGCGGACGCAGTTTACACTGACGTTTGGATCAGCATGGGCCAGGAGGATGAGGCGGACACTCGCCTGCGTGTCTTCCGCCCTTACCAAGTGAACTGCCAACTGTTGCGCAACGCGGGACCTCAAGCTCTGTTCATGCACTGCCTGCCGGCGCGGCGCGGCCAGGAAGTGACGGACGAGGTCATGGACTCACCGCGTTCCATTGTCTATGACCAGGCTGAGAACCGCTTGCACATCCAGAAGGCGATTCTCCTGGCGCTCCTGTCTTGAGAGACGGCTATGCCCATCGCTGTCGTGGCCATTGGCGGTAACTCCCTGATCCGACCCGGCGAGAAGGGCACCCTCGAGGAACAACGACGCAACCTCCAGACAACTTGTGAGGGCATTGCCGCGGTGATGGCTGCCGGCTACAGTACGGTAGTCACTCACGGCAACGGACCTCAGGTGGGCGACGCACTGCTGCGCTCGGAACTCGCTGCCAGCCAGGTGGAGCCGCTGCCCATGGATGCCTGCGTGGCTGAAACCCAGGGGAGTATCGGTTATCTGTTGCAGCAAACGCTGCAGGAGACCCTGCCGCGCCACGGCCTGAGGCGCCCGGTGGTGACGATGGTAACCCAAGTGTTGGTCTCGCCGCGAGACCCGGCCTTCCGCAACCCCACCAAGCCCGTGGGCCCTTTCTACAACCAGGATGAAGCCGAGCGCCGCCGTCGTACCCTGGGTTGGCAGATGGTGGAGGACGCGCGTCGCGGCTATCGCCGCGTCGTGCCCTCCCCGGAACCGAAAGAAATCATGGAACTCCCGGCCATTCAAGCGGCCCTGCAGGGTGACGCGCTGGTGATTGCCTGCGGCGGGGGAGGAATCCCCGTGGTCTTCCGGCGCGATCGCTTGGTGGGTGTTGACGCCGTGATCGACAAGGACCGCGCCTCGGCCCTGCTTGCCTGGGAGCTTGAAGCAGAGTTATTTCTCATCTCCACCGGCGTCGCACAGGTGGCCTTGAACTACAGCACACCTGAGCAGCGGCAGATCGAGTGCCTGAGTGCCACCCAAGCCCGCCGCTACCTGCGCGAAGGCCAGTTCCCCTCCGGCAGCATGGGTCCGAAGATCGAGGCTGCGCTGGCCTACCTCGATCGCGGGGGCAAGCTGGTCATCATCACTTCCCCTGAAAACCTCCCCGAAGCCTTGCAAGGCATGGCCGGGACCCGCATCACACCTGCCCCCGAACCTGCCGGGGCGCGAGGCGCTCCCTCCACCCTATGACTTGTCGCCCCGTTTCGCCATGTGAAATCTGCATTCCAAATGTCCAATCAGGATCCCAGCCGCCCGAGCCGGGCCGGCCACCTCGAGCGCGCGCGAAAGTCGCCCTGTCGCCATAATATCATTCCGCCGTGACATGGCCGTCGCGCCCCTGTGTTTCGGGTCTTGGCCTTGCCCATTGGCGGGTGCGACCCCGACACAGGTCGGCGGGCCTGCCCGCGCTCCACCCGAATCTTCAGGGCAGAAATCCAATGCTTTTTGTCGTGACAATCCCTACCAAAGAATGCTAGGCTGGGTTTGCAGTTTGTTGTTGTAATTCCGACGAGTCTCGTAAGAGCTCCGAGGGGCGATCCAACTACCTTCGGGCCTTGCGACTAGTGGTGTTACAGCGGATCGTCGGGCGTTCCCGCCGTTGCCGTCTCCACAAATTGCAATTCCAATCCAACAAGGACACATTGCAGCATGAAGGAACAAGGTACAGTCAAGTGGTTTAACTCCGCAAAAGGTTACGGGTTCATCCAGCGCGAAAGCGGGGAGGACGTATTCGTCCATTTCTCAGCTATTATTGGCAACGGATACCGGTCGTTAGAAGAAGGCGCAAAAGTCAGCTTTGAAGTGAAAACCGGCCCGAAAGGGTTGCAAGCCGCAGACGTCGAGCGCGTGTAACTCAGCAAGGCGCCCGCTCCCGGCGGATTGCAGACTGCCGGGAGCATTCTCACCTGAAGACCCGGGCAGTAAATAGGCTCGCCAAGGGAAGAGATTCTCGGTCTTGACGGTGAAGTGTGCGCATTAATCCCCAGCCGCTCACAGAATGAGGTCGGTAGTGGGTTAGGCGCGGACCGCGGGCCGCGCACCATGCGCACGCCGCCTTGCTTTAAGCCCCGCAGGGGTAAGCTATCCCAGCCCAAGCCAACCGTCCATAAGCGTCAACTTAAGCTGCCAACGCCTGTAAGTGAGCTCGCCGGGGCGAGCGGGGGTGGTGGACGAGCTGCAGGTCCAGAGGGCCCGCCATTCTTATTGGCGGGCGCTACGGCCGCTGGGGTCTACAGGCTTTCTTCTGACTTCTGTCTCCTGACTTCTGACTCTTGCTCATCACTCGTCACTGTCTTTCTATCCCCTACCCCCCAGCCCCTCGACCCTGACACCTGCTCTTCAGGGCTGAGTGTCTAATGAGGTAGCGTCCTCCGTCGAGGCGTAATAGCCCCGGCGGGCATAGACTGTGTATTTTCGCTGGGAGTCAATCGAACCATCCGTGATGCGGATCTCGATTTCCCGGAAGGCGCCATCGTGGCGACGGTTGGTGCTGTAGTAGCCGAGGCTGTAACGCTGCTTCAAGCGAGAGATCGCGGTGGCCATGGCTGAGCGGATGGAGTCCAAGCTTCTGGCGTCGATAACTTCTCCTCCGGTCTCGTGGGTTATCCTCGGCACGGAGACCTCGCGAAAGACGGGAAGAAGTACGTACATCGAATGTGGGTGTAACCCTTCCTCGACCCGAATGCTGTAAATCACCGCTTCGGATTCGAGCGCCTGGCGAATGACGCGACTTTCGTCGGTGTAACCTTTGAGGGTGTTTTCATTGTCAGAAACCAGGATGATGGCGTGACGGCGGTCCGGGGCCGCGCGGGCGAGGTAATGCGCGGCCTCGAAGAGGGCGTCTGGGATGACCGTGCCGCCCCCGGCGCGAATGGCTCCGATGGCGTCCGTTATGCGCTGCCGATTCCTCGTCAGACCTACCAGCATTTCCGCCCGGGCGGCAAAGTCAAACAAAGCCACCTGATCGTCCGGTTTGAGTGAAGAGAGCGTGTCGAAGGCCACGCGATGCAGTTGCTTCAGAACCGGACCCATGCTCCCGCTGCAATCCAAGACCAGGGCTACAGCCAAGGGGAGCTCATCGCGCGAAAAATAATCGACCCGCTGCTCGACACCGTTCTCGTAGGCCCGAAAATTCTCGCGTCTGAGGTTGTTGACAATGCCACCGTCCTGATCGCGAACGGTCGCCTCGACCAGGACCAGATCCACATCCGCCTTAAGCCTGAATCTGTCCGCCCCGCCTGCCGTCGCAGGCCTGTCAACGGGCCGGGGAGGCGCGGTGGGCGCCAACCTCTGTGTCTGCTGTGGCGCAACTCTCGCCGCATCTTTCGACTGGCTATCGGGTACTGCGCCTGGCCGGCCGTCAGGAGGCAGGTCCCCAGGTTTCCCGAGCGGGGCGGCAAGGCGCTGTGGAGGGGCCGCGGGGGAGGTAGCGGGCGGCGACGATGGCGGGAGTTGACCGGGAGCGACCTGTGTCCCGGCCAGCGCCAAGGCTAGCACAGCGACAATCCGACGCAACACCGCGTTCTTCATCAGCGTCCTCGCTGGTTTTTGCGATGCATGCCATCCAGCAGGCGTTGTCCAGGAAACGCAGAAGAACAGGGACTAGGGACTAGGGGCTGGGGGCTAGGGAAGAACAGAAGGCAGCGGGCAGTGAGGACTAACCAGAAAAGGAGGGACCAGGCGCTGGGACAATTCTGAATAGTGAATTGAGGAAACGTAGCGGTCAGAGGCCCTGGGCGCGGCGCGCAAAGCAAACGCCGCCACCGCAATTCACAATTTACCATTCACCATTCACTATTCATAATTGCGCTCGTCACTCGTCACTGCTTCCCTGACACCTGGCACCTGGCGCCTGCCCTATCCTACTGGGTGGATTCTGAAGAGCTGCGCGCCGTGGGGACGCACTTCGACACTGAACTCGCCGTCGCGGTTGCCCAGATCCTTGTGTTGCCAGAGGTCGCGCACGCCGCACTGACCGCTCAGGTTCAACTGCGTCCATTTCACGCGAATGGTGGCGGGCGCGTGATCGTCGAGGTTAAAGAGCGCAAGGTATTTATCCCGGCTGTTGGGGACGCTGGCGACCCAGGCCACCTGATTTCCTTCTGCAAACAGCTCGTGATTCCCGGTGCTGTGCTGATCGACGGCAAGCACTTCGTCGTTGGTGAGCAGTGAGAGTGTGAACGCATCATTGCTGGGTAAGTCACCGCCGAACATCAGCGGCGAGCGGAAAATGGACCACAGCGTCATGTGGGTGAATTGCTCGTCCGGGGTGAAGTTCGTGTGGCGCTCGTTGCCCCGCTCGGCGCGGATCGCGACGCGCCCCAAGGGCAGCATATCGGCGTCCGGCCAGTGTCCAGGGACAGCGTGAGGCGCCCAGGCGCGGCACAAAGAAAATTGCTCCTTCAGGCTTTTCCAGTTGTCCCAGAAGTCGCCGGAGATCCGCCACAACTGGGCGTGCTTTTTCAGGTCTTCCGCCTGCTCGAGCGGAGCGGGTCCCGGAGAAAGGCTCAAAACAATGGGCCGCCCGCATTTCTGGATGGCTTGGCTCAAGGCGGCAATTTCGTCGCCCTGATAGGGCGAGCTCATGTCATCCGCCTTAATGTAGTCCACGCCCCACTGCGCGTAGAGCTTGACGATCGAATCGTAGTAGGCCTGCCCGCCGGGCTTGGTCATGTCCACGCCGTACATGTCCGTCAGCCACGTGCAGATGCTTTTGGGGTTGGCGATATCGCCCGCGCGAAGGTTGGTGCCCAGCACCGGGAGATTCTTCGTCACGGCCTGCCGGGGAATTCCCCGCATGATGTGAATGCCAAACTTCAACCCCAGGCCGTGGACATAGTGCGCCAGCGGCTTGAATCCCTGCCCGTTCGCCGCCGAGGGGAAACGGTTCCGGGCGGGAGTCAACCGGCCAAACTCGTCCATCACCAACTCTGCGTTGGGCCGATAACCATGCGCTCCCGCTTCAGGCTCGGACCATTGGATGTCCACAACCACATATTGCCAGCCATGCTTGGCGAGATGCTTGGCCATGTAGTCCGCGTTGGCCTTCACTTCTTTTTCTGTGACCGAAGGACCGTAACAATCCCAACTGTTCCATCCCATGGGGGGAGTTGGGGCAAGGAGTGCGGTTTGTGGTTGGGCGGCCGCCGCCGTTGCCGGCGAAGCGGCAAGACCCAACACGATCAGAATAAGACTCGCAACGGAAATATCTCGCAATGATGCCATTGGCATTTCGACCCTCGCGCGGAGGCGCAGCCTCCGCGAACAGGAATTTAGCACATTGCGCCCCAGAAAGGCAGAGCTTTCCGCACCGTCCGCCGCGGCGGATTAGCAAACCCCGTTGCTCAGGCAGAGACGCGAATCCCAACTGGACGCCCTTTCGCAAGCCCTTTATAATCGCCGGTAGACCTTCCAGGGGGTGATTATGTGCAGGCGACCCTGCATGAGGCGGATTTGGGCAGGCACAATCACAGCGCAGTCCGTATTTCGGGCGTTCGTGCTGGCGGTGGGAATTGCGCTCACGGCCATTGGGGCCTGGCCGCAAGACACGCTCAAGGCGGTCACCGACAATGTGAGTTACAACGCCGGCTCAGAAGTCCGTCTAAAGATCTTTCTTTCCCCTGGTGAACATCCCAGGTCAGCTCCTTTTGATATCTCCGCCAACATTCGCTACGCGGGGGAAAAGGAGTTCTTGGAAGAAAGAAATGTGGAGATTGCCAGCCACTTGAACCCCGGCGGGAAAGAAACGGCGACAGAGTACCACACTCTTTGGAAAATCCCCGAAGAGGCAAGAACCGGGCGATACGAAGTTGATGTGGTTCTAACCGATTCCCAGTCTCATGAGGCCCTCCTGGCAGCCCGGCGAGTGGCCTCTTTCTCCGTTTATCGAAAGCTGGTGAAGATTGAAAGTATCCAGCTTGACCGAACCTTTTACACGCCGGGGGACTCGGTCGCGTGCAAGGTTAAGCTCAGAAACCTTACGGGCCACACGATCAGTAACCTGCGGGTGGAGTTTTCCGACCGCTACTGGCCGTGGACTGCACAAACCTCGGAGCGCGCCGAGGTTGACGTGGTAACGATTGGGAAGGCACTTCCCTTACCAGCCGGAGGCGAACAGGAACTCCAATCCGCGAAGGCTGCCGTTGCCAAGCAGGTACAACAACCTTCGGTTCAGCAGTATGCGGTGGTGGTGTGGGACCATGACCGCAAGAACATTTACGACATTGCATTCAGCCCCGAGGTCTTCATTCAACCCGGCGGGATTACCGAGCCCAAACCGTACCCCTTACAATACATCTATCCGAATCTGGACGCCGTCAACGTTACCAGTTATCGGCACTTTTATCCTCCCAGCCTCGATTCGGCCGCCATTCAATTCGAGCGCGAGCACACGATGTTTGTGTCGGGCAGCGAGCCGAGGTTGCGGTTCTCGGTGCGCAATCCCACGGACCAACCCTGGCGTGGAGTCACTATTCGCGCCCGCTTGTTCGACTCTGGAGGCAAAGAACTCACAGCCAAGCAAGTCGCCGCAGGAGTCAACCTCGACCCAGGAGCCTCGAGGCTTGCTGAGGAGACCAAGTTCGCGCTTCCGGCAGGTCAATACGGGATTTTCCGGGCGCAGGTGGAGGTAAGCGACACGTCGGGCGAGACAATGGCAACGGGAGTTCTTGAACTGGCGGCAAACCCCTTGCCACGTTCCATCTTGATTTTCTGCGCCCATCCGGACGATGAGGGAGCGCACGCCGGAATCATCCGTGCTGCGGTGGAGAATCACATCCCAATTCACCTCGTGTATTTCACCTGTGGCGATGCCGGCTCGTGTGACCGATACTACGAGCATTCCTGCGCACCTGCTGAGGCCCTGAACTTTGGCGCCCTGCGCATGGAAGAGGCGCGCCGGTCGCTGGGTCACCTTGGCGTGCCTCGCGAGAACATTTATTTCCTCGGCCTGCCCGACGGTGGCTCGGGTCAGATCTGGTATGACCATGTGGAGGCCTCGAGCCCTTACCTTTCGGTTCTGCTCGCCAGCGAGCATGCGCCCTACGATGGTATCGCTCAGCCCAATCTCCCCTATGCGCGTCATGCCGTGGTCGAAGCAGCCGAGCGATTCATCCGCGAATTTCATCCCGAGGTCATTTACACGGGACACCCTGACGAGCGCCACGTGGACCACCGGACCAACAATTGGTTCGTCGTAAAGGCCCTCCAGGAATTACTCCGTGAAGGTGTGGTCCGGCCCGACCTTACACTGCTGACTGACCAGGTCTACGGGCCGGGGCCGCAGGCCCATGCGCCTTACCATTACCAGAAACACGTTCTGCACGTGTCCGGTGACGTCATGAGTCTCGCCCAAGAGGCTCACTGGTTCTATCAATCCCAGAGCGGCAACCGAGAATTGGGGCGCCTCCACACTTTTGACCAGTTACCGCGTGTGGAAGTCCACTGGCAAATCCTGGATTGGGAGGAGCATGAAGGTTGGAATGAAAAGCCTTGAGCACTTCGCCTGCTGAGAGCCGGAATGACTGAGCAAGACAAGCCTGACAAATTGGAGAGCGAGGCAACCGAGAATCGTCCCTCTGACGAACAGTTCCCCGCTGAACCTTTCCCCTGCCCGGCCTGTGGGCAATTGTTGGCGCCCTCGTGCCGCGTCTGCGTCGCCTGCAAGCACCCGATCGATCCTGCCGAGATTGGCAAACCAAGAGTTCTCCCGGCGGTCGGAGAACCGGCGCGACGGGAACCCGAAGCCGTGCGGTTTTCCTGGCGAATCTTCCTCGTCGTATTTGCGATTTGGGTAGTGGGCGCGAGTCTGGTTCAGCGTTACATGGAACCACTGAAAGGCCAGCTTGTGTTGGGAAGCGTGCAAATCCTTTGCTCCTTCTGGGTCCTTTTCGACGCGCTGCAAAAGCGCCTGCCAAGCCCGCTAAGGTGGGGAATGGGCACCCTGCTGCTGTGGCCGATCATTTTTCCCTGGTACCTGGCCAGAAGAAGGCGGCCCAGGCAACCCTGCCCGTTCGTCGAGGCGCAGGTCAGCCCCATAACGCGAGCGGTCCTTCTTATCCTTCTGGCCGTTCTCGTTTACGTGATTTTCAAGCAAGCCCCGCCGCGCTGAAAACGGCTCCCCTCCTCGGCGGAGGAGGGGGTTAATGCTCTGCCGGAATTTCAAAACTCAAATGGCAAACGGCAAATGGCAAAAGTCGTGGGTATTTGCCCTCTCCCCAGGGAGAGGGTGGCCCGCATCCGGCGTTTTCACCAGACGGCGCGGGCCGGGTGAGGGGGTAGCGCAGACTTCGTGCTTTTCGAAGTCTGCGGCTGTTCCCGCCATGAATCTTTGACAGGCGTAGACCTGCAAAGGACGCAGGTGCGCTGCCCACTTTACTCTTCGCGCACGTCTATTTTGTACAGCATTTCTGTACTATCTGGGCGCACACCAACAACCCGGTAGGTCTTGCCGTTAACCGCGTAACTGTCGCTTGCATGTGGAAGACAAATGTTTGGTCAGGGAACCTAGTTGCACGATTTGTCTCGGTGAATAACTTATCGCCGGATACAGCGTCATAGCCGATGATAGTGCCAGATGGAACGGTTTTCGTCGTCTTCTCCTTACTCAAGCTGCCTTTCGATCTGCCATGGATGCCGTTCCCAGGGCAAGGGGTTTACTCTCTGCCTCTCAGGATCGCGGCCATGATGCGAGGGCTGCGACGTCCGTGCATCACCGCCACAACCCACAAGGGTTTTTCCTCGGGTGCGTAGGCAATCAGATGTTCGCGTACCACGGTAAAGCGCAGAGGGCGCGAAGTCAGGTCAGGGCGTTTGTGGCCTTGATGCGGAAAAGCCACCAGCGCGTCGATGCTGGCCAAAATATCCGCAATCACCTTGTCGGCGGCGTCGAGATTATCCTCGGCGATGAAATCCCAAATCTCGTCAAGATCAACCGCCGCTTCCGAGTGGAAATCGTAGCCGGTCATGAACCCGGCGGCGCTCGTCGGGCCGCGCTCTTTTCACGCAACCGGGCTATAACCTCGTCGCCGGGAATGGGCTTCACCCTGCCGCTTTTCAGGTCGTCATAACGGCTGTTAAGCATTTCGCGTGTCTGCACAAGTTCGGCAACGTATCCAGCCATGGCATCCTCAAGCAGCTTGTCGGGCGCACGTCCGGTCTCGATGACCAACTGGTCAATCTTGGCTTGCAGGTCTGGGCTGAAATGTACTTCCATCGCCTTCATGATACGAAAAAACTTCGCTTGTGGCAAGTTGCACGATGGACCGTGCACGACGGACCGTTTAAGCGCTCAGTGCGCCCTGAGAAGCCTTGCAGATATATATCTCCGCCTTCAGGCCCAGGGCGTCCTCATATCCCCGGCGGACGGCCTCGGCAAAAGCCTCAGCGGCGTCCTGGCGAACCAGGTTAACCGTGCACCCACCGAACCCCGCACCGGTCATGCGGGCGCCGAGGACTCCAGGTTGTTTCCACGCCAGCTCAACCAGAACATCCAGTTCCTTGGAGCTGACCTCGTAATCGTCCCGCAGGCTTTCGTGCGAAGCGTTCATGAGTTGTCCAAAGCGCTCGATGTCACCGGATTCCAGAACCTTGACGGCCGCCAGAACCCGATGGTTCTCCGTGACGACGTGGCGGGCCCGGCGAAATAGAATCCCGCTGAGGACCGAACGCGCAGCCTCAAGGTCTGCGGGCGCGAGGTCGCGAAGCGACTTTACCGCAAGGCCAGTAGAAGCAATCTGAGCCACCGCCTGCCGGCACTGGTTCAGACGAACCTCGTATTCCGACTGCGCCAGGGCGCGCTTCACGCCGGAGTTGCAGACGACAATCTTCACGTTGTCCCGCAGAGGCACGTGACGGTAGATAAGATCGCGGCAATCGAGGAAGAGCGCGTGGTTTTCGCGCCCCAGCGCGGAAATGAACTGGTCCATGATGCCGCAAGGAACGCCCACAAATTGGTTCTCAGCCTTGCGAGAGAGTTTGACGAGATAAACCGGATCCACATCGAGGTGGAGAAGGTTTTTCCAGAATGCGGCCGTGCCCACTTCCACCGCCGCCGAGGAGCTGAGGCCCGCCTCGCGCGGCACGTCGCCCCCAAAAACCATGTCGGCGCCCGAGAGCCGATGGCCATCCTCCTCGAGGTATTTCGAGACCCCGCGAATATAATTGCTCCAGGAATTCTTGCCATCCTTTTGGATATCCTCAAGATTGAATTCGACAGAACCGTCGAAATCGATGGAATGCACTCGGACAAGCCGATCGGCCCGCTTACGGCCAGCGAATCCGATGCTCCGGTCGATGGCGGCCGGCAGGACGAACCCGTCGTTGTAATCGGTGTGCTCGCCGATAAGGTTCACGCGGCCAGGCGCGCGGACCACCACTTCTGGAGCTGTGCCATAAATTGCGTGGAAGAATTGCTCAATCATTGGGTCTCCCATTGTTAGTCCCTGGCTCAGCGCGGATTAGGGATTTGCTCCCGGCGCTGCGGTGGCAGATCGCGGAGTTCCGCAGCCTTTTCCTCCGCCAGCGAGTCGTTCAAGAAGGTTCGGGCGCCGCTTTCGACGCCGGCAGGGTCCCGGAGGTCGCCCTTCGTGACTTCAACATCTAGCTGCCGGTGAGAAGCCGATCTGCCTTCTTGGCCTTCCTGGTGGCTTCATCAACTGCCGGATCGCTTCGAACAAGGCCGCAATGTGGTCATCATGCCCTTCGATTCGCTTCTCCAGTTCCGTCAGTTTCCGTCGCAGTTCCTCGTGCGTGGATGTAATCTCGCGCAGGCGAATAAAGGCTCGAACCATCTGGATGCTGGCCTGAACGGCGACCGGGCTGTTCAGGACGCTAGCCAGCATGACTGCCCCGTGCTCCGTGAATGCATAGGGACGATAGCGGCGGCCGCCACGTCTTCTGTTTGAGGTCGCAAATTGCGACCTCAAAGTGCCGGTCTCTTCAGGAGTCAACTGAAGCGTGAAATCTTCAGGAAACCGCTCGCGATTTCGCTTCACCTGCCCGTTCAGACGTTTCGTGCTCACTCGATAAAGCACGGCCAGATCAGAGTCCAGCATTACCTTGCACCCGCGAATCAGGAAAATGCGGGACTCGATCCTCCCGGCGGGCACGATAGCCTGTATCTTGGTGGTCATAGTCCAGCTGCTCGCCAAAGCATTCGGTTGAGGCCAACACTCGCGGCTCTTTTCCGCCCACTGCCTTTTGCCTACTGCTTCCCGCTACCTGCTGCCATCTCCTCCCGTTGCACCGGTGGCATGCTGCGGAGTTCCGCAGCCTTTTCCTCCGCCAGCGAGTCGTTCAGAAGGGTTCCCGCGCCAGTTTCGACACTGGCCAGGTATTTCAGCTTCTCCTTGCTGCGATGGGGAGGATAAAACTCGATGTGGAAATGGAAATAGGGAAAATTCCCTTTCGTAGGCGCCTGGTGGAGCACCATCATGTAAGGAAACGACATCTGATAAAGATTATCGTATTTCAGTGTGACCCACTTCAGAATCTCGGCAAGCGCGCGCTCTTCGGAGGGCCGGAAGGCATCCAGGGCGACTAGATGGCGGCGAGAGAAAATGTGGACTTCATAGGGCCAGCGCGCGTAAAAGGGCACGAAAGCCGTGAAGGCCTCATTCTCGGCAACAATTCGCCGCCCCTCACCGCGCTCTTTCTTGAGAATGTCACAAAACAAGCATCTGCGTTTGGCGCGCTGGTGAGCGCGCGCCGATGCAATCTCCCTTTCGAGGCGCGGCGGAATGAACGGGAAAGCATAAATCTGCCCGTGGGGGTGAGGCATGGTCACGCCAATAACTGCGCCCTTGTTTTCAAAAATCAAAACATAGCGAATCCCCGCAGTGGCTTTGAGTTCCGCAAAGCGCTTTCGCCATATCTGGACGAGCTTCACAATGTGGTCCAACGAAAGTTGCGGCAGCGAAGTATGATGGTCCGGAGAGTAAAGGACCACGTCGCACTTGCCATACGACCGCGCCACTCGATAGAAGTCGTCGCCCTGGATGGCAGGCTGCGGCGGGGGAATGGAGAAGGCGGGAAAATCGTTGGGGTAAATATAGCAGTCATAGTTGTCCGGAACTCTCCCCGAGCCCGGGCAGAAGGGGCACCAATCCTCCGGCATCTGCGGTCGGTCCTGGCGATGGGAGGCCGTTGAGACCCATTCACGAACAGCAGGATTCCAGCGGAGTTCAGTCATGAGGCGCCACGGTGCGAGGCCCTGAATGCGAGAATGCCCATGAACAGGCCGAAGAGCAGCATCGCCGCGCCCCACCATATATCGATGTTCACTCCCAGAGAGTTCACGAAAATGGCTGGATCGGCCACCGCGCCATAAATTATAAGAATGCCGCCGTAAATGCTGAAGATGATTCCAATTGGTAAGCGAATGTCCAAACCCATGGTTTTCACCAGAAGATGATATTCAACACCGTGCAGAGCGCGAGGATGCCAATGGCAAGAATGCCAGGCCTCTCATACCAGGGCAGGTCCCGGTTTCTCAGCTTTGGAGTCAGAGAGTACACAAGCCCCACCAGCTCTTCTTCCTTTCGAGGTTCGGTGAACAGAGTCACCACGACGGTCACCACAACGCAGACCGAGAAAGCCCAGATAGCCTGATAGAAATTCGCCGCCATATCGGTGGGGTAGAAAATCACATGGAAGCGGTAGAGGGTGTAGTGGGTGGCGGCGGCGAGAATCCCGGAAAGCAATCCCCAGAAGCCGGAATGCGCGCTGGTGCGCTTCCAGAACATTCCCAGGAGGAAGGTACCGAACAGCGGCGCGTTGAAAAAGGCGAAAAGGAGCTGGAGATAATCCATCAGGTTGTTGAACTTCAGGACGATGAAGGCCGTCCCGATTCCCACCGCCACGGCAAAAACCGTTGCGAAACGGCCCATATTCAGATAGTGACGGTCAGGCTTGCCGGGGTTAACGTGCGTCTGATAGATGTCGAAAGTCCAAACCGTGTTGAAGGCGGTGACGTTCCCGGCCATGCCTGACATGAAACTGGCCAGCAGCGCCGTCAGCCCGATGCCTAAAAGGCCCGAGGGATAAAACCTGCCCAGCATGGCCGGGAGCGCATTGTCGTAGCGGCCGTTGAGATATTTCGTCAGGGAGGGGTCAAGCGCAATGGCCACCAAGCCGGGAAGAACAACCATCAGCGGAAAGAACATCTTGGGGACAGCCGCCACGAGGGGCGTGCGCTGTGCGGCGGGCATGTCCTTCGCCGCCAAGCCGCGCTGGACCACCAGGAAGTCCGTACACCAATAGCCGAAGGAAAGCACAAAGCCCAGTCCGAAGATCGTGCCGAACCAGTTGATCCCCATGGGATTCTGGCTGGCATGCCAGATGTTCGCCCAAGTGTGCGCGTAGCCGGCATTCGGCAATTTCGCCTTGAGCCCTGCAAAGCCGCCTACCGCCTTTAACCCCAGGATCGCCAAAGGAAGGAACCCGAACACGATGAGGAAGAATTGGAGCACTTCGTTGTAGATCGACGAGGTCAACCCACCCAGGTAGATGTAAACCGCCACCACCGCCGCCGACGCGACTACGCTGGCGCCGAACGGCCAGTTCAGCAGTCGCTGGAAGAGAATCGCCATGGCATAAAGATCGATGCCTGAGACCAGCAGCGTCATAAGCGCGAAGGATAAGGCGTTGAGCGTCCGCGTCTTCTCATCGTAACGTTTACGCAGGTACTCGGGGACGCTGCGCGCCTTGCTGCCGTAATAAAAAGGCATCATGAATACGCCCACGAAGCACATGGCAGGCATGGCAGCAAGCCAATAGAAATGGTTGACGAACATGCCATACTTGGCGGCGTTGGCAGCGTGACCCATGACCTCGAGCGCACCGAGATTCGCGGACATGAAGGCAAGCCCGGTAATCCAGCCCGGGATCGAGCGCCCTGAGAGGAAGAAATCATCGCTGGTCTTCATCCGGCCTCGCAAGGCGAAGCCAATTCCCAGGACGAAAATGAAGTAGATGGCGATAATCGCGTAATCGACAAAATGTAGATGCATATAGTCTTACCGAAACGCGCATTCTTATCACAGGCAACGGCAAAAGTAAATGAAAGACATCGAGGGCAATGACGAGGACGGAAAGCGGGTTCCCGGCGCCGGGTGCCAGGTGCCAGGAAATCAGTGACGAGGGACAAGCAGAAGCAGGTAGCGAAGACCTGTTTTGAAGGCCCGCGGTTCGTTCAAGAAAGTGCGGCACAGGCGGCAGGCTTGTAGAACAGGTCTGGGCTAGTCCCGCCGCCGAAGCCGTATGAATACTGGCCGCGATCAGGTGGCATCCAACGGTTGGGATCGGGCCGCCGCCTACAGAGCCGTATGCATGGTGGGGCGGTGTGAGGGGCGGGCGCCGCCCTCGCTATGCCGAGCGGGGCCTACAACCACTCCCGCTCAGCAACCTCACTGCACTTGCAATGTCAGCTTTATAGAGTTGCTGAGGTTGGTGGAACCTGACGTACACGTGCCAGTAACCGTCAGGGTATATGTGCCTGGCGGCGTGCCGAAACTGCCCCGAGGAGCAGGGCCGCCACCACCACCTCCGCCACCACCACAAGCTGCCATTGCCCCCATCACGAGCACTAGAGCAGCGAAAGTGACAAACCCCGCTCGGCTTCGTCCCACTCCGGGTTGCACCCAGCCCCGGGCTGCCCGAGCCAAGCTTCCCAACGCTGCCAGAGCCACTGTCCAGAGAAGCCAAGGCCAGGATTGGACGGGTCCGGGGGGAGGGAGGGGATTGGGCCGCGGCGCGCCAACCGAGGGCGCAGTCGTGGTTACTTTTACCGTGACGTTTGTTGAGGAACTACTCAGGGTCAATGAACTCGGTGAAACCGTGCAGGCGGCTTCCGAGGGTGCTCCCGTGCAAGTGAAGGATATGTTTTGATTGAATCCACCCCCTGCAACGACGCTCAATGTGTAACTGGCCGTGCCTCCCGGTGAGACGGTCGCAGAGGTGGACGAACCTGGCGGCGCAGTGAAAGTGAAGTCTTCACCGGTGCCCGTAAGTGCGACGGATTGCGGGCTTCCCACAGCGTCATCGGCGATGGTCACGGCCCCGGTTATGGTCCCGGCGGCGGTCGGCTCGAAGGTCACGCCGAGGGTGCAGCTCGCATTGGCCGCCACGCTCGAGCCGCAGGTGTTCGTCTGAGAGGAGTCGCCGCTAGCCGTGATGCTGGTAATGCCGAGCGCCTCGCTCCCCGTATTGCTGAGGGTGACGCTTTGAGCGTTGCTGCTGGTGCCCACCTGTTGTGCGGGGAAAGTCAAGGAAGCGGGAGACAGGCTGACCACCGCGGCGGACGCGCCAGTTCCTGTCAGGCTGACGGTCTGCGTGGCAGGGTTGGCGTTATCGGTGATGGTCACGGCCCCGGTTCTGGTCCCAGTAGCCGTCGGCTTGAAGGTCACGCTGAGGGTGCAACTGGCGCTGGCCGCCACGCGCGAGCCGCAGGTGTTGGTTTGGGAGAAGTTGCCGCTCGCTTTGATGCTCGTAATAGTAAGGCTAGCGTTCCCCGTATTGCTGAGTGTGACGCTTTGAGCGCTGCTGCTGGTGCCCACCTTTTGTGCGGGGAAAGTCAAGGAAGTGGGGGAGAGGCTCACCACGGGCGCAGTGCCGGTTCCCGTCAGGCTGATGGTCTGGGTGGTAGGGGTGGCGTTATCGGTGATGGTTACGGCCCCGGTTCTGGTCCCAGCAGCCGTCGGCTTGAAGGTCACGCTAAGGGTGCAACTCGCGCCAACCGCCACGCTCGAGCCGCAGGGGTTGTATTGGGAGAAGTCGCCGCTCACCGTGATGCGGGTAATGCGGAGGGTCGCACTCCCCGTGTTCTTGAGTGTGACGAGTTGAGCTCTGCTGCTGGTGCCCACCTTTTGTGCCGGGAAAGTCAAGGAAGCGGGAGAGAGGCTGACCACCGGTGCGTCTACGCCGGTTCCTGTCAGGCCGACGGTCTGGGTGGCAGGGTTGGCGTTATCGGTGATGGTCACGACCCCGGTTCTGGTCCCAGTGGCCGTCGGCTTGAAGGTTACGCTGAGGGTACAACTGGCGCTGGCCGCGAGGCTCGCGCCGCAGGTGTTAGTCTGGGAGAAGTCGCCGCTCACCGTGATGCTGGTAATGCTGAGGGTGGCGCTCCCCGTATTGCTGAGGGTGACGCTTTGAGCGCTGCTGCTGGTGCCCACCGCTTGTGCGGGGAAAGTCAAGGAAGTGGGGGAGAGGCTCACCACGGGCGCAGTGCCGGTGCCCGTGAGGCTGACGGTCTGGGTGGCAGGGCTGGCGTTATCGGTGATGGTCACGACCCCGGTTCTGGTCCCAGTAGCCGTCGGCTTGAAGGTTACGCTGAGGGTACAACTGGCGCTGGCCGCGAGGCTCGCGCCGCAGGTGTTGGTTTGGGAGAAGTCGCCGCTGGCGCTGATGCTGGTAATGCTGAGGGTGGCGCTCCCCGTATTGCTGAGGGTGACGCTTTGAGCGCTGCTGCTGGTGCCCACCGCTTGTGCGGGGAAAGTCAAGGAAGTGGGGGAGAGGCTCACCAGGGGCGCAGTGCCGGTTCCTGTCAGGCTGACGGTCTGGGTGGCAGGGCTGGCGTTATCGGTGATGGTCGCGACCCCGGTTCTGGTCCCAGTAGCCGTCGGCTTGAAGGTTACGCTGAGGGTACAACTGGCGCTGGCCAAGAGGCTCGCGCCGCAGGTGTTGGTTTGGGAGAAGTCGCCACTGGCGGTGATGCTGGTAATGCTGAGGGTGGCGCTCCCCGTATTGCTGAGGGTGACGCTTTGAGCGCTGCTGCTGGTGCCCACCGCTTGTGTGAGGAAAGTCAAGGAAGCGGGGGAGAGGCTGACCAGCGGTGTGGCCACGCCGGTTCCTGTCAGGCTGACGGTCTGGGTGGCAGGGCTGGCGTTATCGGTGATGGTTAAAGAGCCGCTCCGCGAGCCGCTCGCCGTGGGAGTGAAGGTCACGCTGAGGGTACAACTGGCGCTGGCCGCGAGGCTCGCGCCGCAGGTGTTGGTTTGAGAGAAGTCGCCACTGGCGGTGATGCTGGTAATGCTGAGGGTGGCGCTCCCCGTATTGCTGAGGGTGACGCTTTGAGCGACGCTTCGGGTGCCCACCGCTTGTGCCGCGAAAGTCAAGGAAGCGGGGGAGAGGCTCACCACGGGCGCAGTGCCGGTTCCCGTGAGGCTGACGGTCTGGGTGGCAGGGCTGGCGTTATCGGTGATGGTTAAAGAGCCGCTCCGCGAGCCGCTCGCCGTGGGAGTGAAGGTTACGCTGAGGGTACAACTGGCGCTGGCCGCGAGGCTCGCGCCGCAGGTGTTGGTTTGGGAGAAGTCGCCGCTGGCGGTGATGCTGGTAATGCTGAGGGTGGCGCTCCCCGTATTGCTGAGGGTGACGCTTTGAGCGCTGCTGCTGGTGCCCACCGCTTGTGCCGGGAAAGTCAAGGAAGCGGGGGAGAGGGTAGTGACTCATTTTGATTTTCTTGCCTCTTGACTCGCCTTCCTAGTATGCGACAATGGTCGCATGATAAAGCCAAAGAAACTACCCCGTGATACCAACGAACGGGCGCATCAAGTTGCCCAACTCCTAACTGGAGAGGTTAAGATTCCTGCTGAGCCTGAGCGATCGGCAGTGTCGGCATACCTTTCTGACATCGGGCGCAAGGGTGGACTCAGGGGAGGGGTTGCCAGGGCACAAGCGCTTTCGGCTAGGAAGCGGTCTACTATCGCAACGAAAGCGGCGAATGCACGGTGGAAGAAGTAGGTCTAGCCGATTCACACCATAAGATCATGCTCACGGAGCCTTTGGACTCTTTGTGCTTCGTGCTGCCTTTCGCGAGCCTCTTCCGCTAAGGGTTTAAGGTCACTTCGGAGTGAGTCGAGAGAATCGGCAATATGATTGAGTCGTGATACAACGGTGGAGAATCCCGCAAGCACCAACATTCCGAAAAGAATTAAATAGACAGTTGGACTCATCTTGCCCCCCCCTTTCCAACTTGACTGTGGTAAGATAGCAGAAAAGCGAAAGCCCCGATGTCAGTCGGGGCCTTGTAGGGTTCACACTCCGATTTGAACCTTAGCATAGGAGTGTGCCCAATGGCAAACCAAAAATCTTCAAAAAGATCCACCCTTGAACTTGCCCAACAAGTTCTCGACTTTCTGAAAGAGAAAAATGTGTCGGCAAACGAAGCTTTAGCGGTATTGCTTGCCGCGCACACCGGAGTTAGCCTTGAGTTTTTTCAACCAATTTCTCGATAGCAATAGCCAACCTTTCGAGGGTCTTGTTGATCTCTTGTGCGCTGGCGAAGATTTGCTTATTAAGAGCTAACATATCGGCTGCGGTAACAGGTAGCTCCGATGGGTCTTTAAGTTTAGATGCCATATGTGTCCCCTTTGTCCAGAATTTAGCCTATGTCAGATCATCTTATTTCCGAAAGCGTAACCATTCCGCGAGCGAGGCGAGCAGCTACCGATTCTCCCAATCTTGGATCAGTCGAACTGGTAAGAGTCCAAGTTGCTCCCTGTAAATTAACTGCTTCGCGTTTGCCATTATTAGGGTCAAGAAACATCAACCTACCAGAGGGTGATACCTTGCAAATATACCAGTCGAAAACACCAACTCTTTCTCGCAGTGCCATTGTGACCTTGACAAGGATTGGCCGTTCCTTCCAGTCTCTAAATAGCTCAACCGCTTCTTTTAGTGAAATTCTCACGTTTCTCCTCTGGCTATACAGCTTCGGTTTTGAAACGGCGAAAGAACTGGCATCTGGTCATCAGTTCGGATTCCGGCCATCTTTGCAGGAGTTGAGCGCAACATTAAAAAGGCATCGCAAAGTTTACACCCAAAAAAGTTTGCCTTGCCCAAAGATTTTACTTGACATGCTTGTTCCGCTCATGCATAATTGCATTATGAACAAGCTGAGCCAAGAAAAGCAAACGCAAATTATTGCCGCACTAATTGAGGGCAATTCGCTTCGCGCGACTGCCCGCATGTGCGACGTGGCCTTTAACTCTGTCCTGCATCTTCTACCGAGAATCGGAAGCGCGTGCGCCGACTATCAGGACCGCACGTTGCGCAATCTGAAGTGCAAGCGGATTCAGTGCGACGAATGCTGGAGCTTTGTTTACGCCAAGCAAAAGAATGTCCCTCAAGAAAAGCGCGGCCAATTCGGCTATGGCGACGTATGGACGTGGGTAGCCATTGATGCTGACACAAAGCTAGTTCCTTCGTTTATGATTGGCAATCGAGACTTGCGAAGCGCCCGTATGTTTATTGATGATCTTGCTGGTAGGCTAAAAAATCGAATTCAGCTTACAACGGATGGCTTGCGCGTTTACCTGGATGCGGTTGACGGCGCGTTCGGATGTGAAATAGATTATGCTGTATTAGTAAAGATGTATGAATCTACGCAAGAGGAAACCCGTTACAGTCCTGCGGTGTGCGTTAGCGCCGAAGCGAAGGTCATGCAAGGAAGGCCCGACATGAGGCACGTATCAACAAGTTACGTCGAACGGCAGAATCTCAGCATGAGGATGGGCATGCGCCGATTCACGCGGCTTACAAATGGCTTTAGCAAGAAAGTCGAGAATCACGCTTATATGGTGGCCCTCTATTACATGCACTATAACTTCTGCCGGATTCATCAGACTTTGAGGGTTACACCCGCGATGGAAGCAGGGGTTGCAGACCACATGTGGAGCATTGAAGAGATCGTTGCACTTATGAGCGAAGTAGGTCGCGGAAAGAAGTAGAGAGGCTTTCAAAGACTTTGTTCCTGTGATCGTCGGAAATACTCGGAATGAAAACCGTTCCAATAAACTGCTTGATATAGAATTCCGCCATTAATATTTCCCTGTCTTTAAAACTTCCGGTGAAGGAGTGAACTTTCCCATCTGCCATTATCTGAACCAAATCAGTTTCCCCGCCGCACCCGTCAACGAGTTGCTTGGCTTTGGTGACAAGGTAGGAAGCTATTATGCTGCCGATTTTAACGCTGACCGTTTGAGTTAAGAGTAAGCTAGATAGGTAGCGCAGAAGCGAACTATCTCCGGCTCCCACATAGTCATATAAACCAACTTTATGAACCGAGGTTTCCGAGGTTCGCAACAAGGAGAGATTCCCGCCAATGAAGCTGGCGCAAAGCATCTGCAATCCTCCTGTGCTATCAAGACTGTTTAGAATTGCTCCTTCCATTTCCTGTAAAATGTCTTCGGTCGTATCTTTAACCCCCGAGACAGATAAATCAAAATCGCTTCTAAGTGCGGCTTCGGTGAATTTGTCTCTGAATGTTTTCATTAGCTCCGGGTAGCCTGCGAAGGTAAAAAAACTGCGGTCGCGCAAGGGCGGGTAACTGACGGCGAAGATTTTGGACTCGTAATACTTGTGGGAGCCAGGAACGGTGATGAGCGTGTCCGCAGAAAGGACAATCCCGTCCGTGCATCTTATCCCAATCCCAATCGTCACGGCTTTTCCCCGGTTATCTTTTGGTCGCCTCGGAGATGGGGGATTATAGACCTTGCGCGGAGATATAAGCAAATCCGTTGCCATCATGCGAACCTCCAAATTTCAAATTGAGTCACTACCGGGGAGAGGCCTACCACGGGCGCAGTGCCGGTTCCCGTGAGGCTGACGGTCTGCGTGGCAGGACTGGCGTTATCAGTGATGGTTAAAGAGCCGCTCCGCGAGCCGCTCGCCGTAGGAGTGAAGGTTACGCTGAGGGTACAACTGGCGCTGGCCGCGAGGCTCGCGCCGCAGGTGTTGGTTTGGGAGAAGTCGCCGCTGGCGGTGATGCTGGTAATGCTGAGGGTGGCGCTCCCCGTATTGCTGAGGGTGACGCTTTGAGCGCTGCTGCTGGTGCCCACCGCTTGTGCCGGGAAAGTCAAGGAAGCGGGGGAGAGGCCTACCACGGGCGCAGTGCCGGTTCCCGTGAGGCTGACGGTCTGCGTGGCAGGACTGGCGTTATCAGTGATGGTTAAAGAGCCGCTCCGCGAGCCGCTCGCCGTGGGAGTGAAGGTGACGCTGAGGGTGCAACTGGCGCCCGCGGCCACGGTCGCGCCGCAGTTATTGGTCTGAGTAAAGTCGCCGCTGTTCGTCCCGGCGATGGTCACGCTTGTGATGTTGAGCGTGACGTTACCGGTGTTGGTGAGCGTTATGGGCGCGGCGGAGCTCGTCGTCCCGACAACCTGGTTGCCAAAGTTGTACGATGACGGCGAGAGGGCCACGAAAGGCCCCGGCGTAAGACTAAACTTGGTCACAAAGGCATCGTAGGGTCCGCCCCCATATGTCGGCTGGTAGCCGCCTGATGTGATGGGGAAATCCAACGAGAAAGTCCCGCCGGTAACGTAAGCGTTCCCTGAGGGGTCCAAGGAGATTCCGCGTCCCACTTCGTCTAAGCTTCCACCGAGGTAGGTGGAAAAATCGAGCGAGCTTCCAGATGCATTAAGCACACTGACGAAGGCGTCGTAGAATCCGGCGTTCTTAGCTTGCGTGGGGCTCACGGTTGGGAAACCGCCCCCGTAATTGTATCCCGTCACGAAAGCATGCCCGGATGAATCTACCGCAACGTCATATCCAACCTGAGTTCCGGGACCGCCCAAGTAGGTCGAATAGACAAGTGCGGAACCAGCGCCATCGAGCTTGGTAACGAAGGTGTCGTACGAGCCACCGAAGACTCGCTGGAAAGCTCCCGCCGTTGTCGGGAAGTTTGTGGAAGTCGTGTACCCAGTCATATAGGCATTGGACGAACCGTCAAGGGCGATGGCATAGCCGTAATCGCTGCCGGTTCCTCCCAAGTACGTAGAGTAAATGAGCGCTGATCCGGCGGGGTTAAGCTTCGCAACGAAGGCGTCGTAGCACGGGAAGGTGTTCGGAGCTACAGCGCAGAGGCCGCCGGCGTAATTCGGTTGGAAGGCGTTTACGGTCGGGAAGTTCGCGGAGTTTGTGGCCCCGGTGACGTAGGCATCGCCGGCAGAGTCCACAGCGACTCCGTAAGCGTAATCGTCCGCGCTGCCACCAAGAAATGTTGAATAGCCGAGCTCGGCGCCTCCCGAGTTGAATTTGACGACGAAGCCATCGTGGTCGCCACCGCCGTAGCTGGCCTGGAGGGCACCGGGGGTGACCGGGAATTCAGGCGAGGCGGTGTAGCCCGACATATAGGCGTTGCCGGAAGAATCGACTGCGACGCCAGTCCCTATATCATCGCTACTTCCGCCCCAGTAGGTCGAGTAGATCAGGGAGGCTCCGTCTGCGCTCAGTTCGGCAACAAAAGCGTCGTACCCCCCGGCGTTCTCGGCTTGGAGCGCCTTCTTTACCGGAAAATCCGTGGAATTTGTGTACCCGGTCACATAGGCATCGCCGCTCGCATCGAGCGCAATTCCCGTCCCATAGTCCTCACCACTGCCGCCGAGGTAAGTGGAATAGACCAGCGCAGTCCCGGCGGGATTCAGCTTGGTCACAAAGGCGTCAAAGCAAGCGATAGTGTCCACACCATCTGTGCAGGTGCCGCCACCGGGGGAGCTCTGAACCGGCTTGACAAGCGGAAAATCGATGGAAGCCGTGTAACCTGTCACGTAGGCATTTCCGGAAGGGTCCACTGCAATGGCATTGGCATAATCCATATCGCTCCCGCCAAGATAGGTGGAGTAGCTGAGGACGGGATCGATGATCAGGGGCCGAGTCCTGTCGTAGGGTGCGATTTCAAAGGTTACTTCGCCGTCCGACTTGAGGACGTAGTAGGCGTCGATCAATTTTGGATTTTGAATTTCGGATTTTGGATTGGCGGATGTCCGTGGTCCGTTGTCCGGAGACGTGCAGTCCAGTGCGCCCTCGCTTTCGCCTGTCAACTGTGAACTGTCAACTGTCGACTGTTCTTGATACACCACCGGCTTGTGAAACCGCGCCTCCCCGCCCTCGGCGGTCACAATCAGGTCGCCATTCGCCGCGATGCGCAGGGACGAAGAGATTCTGGATTTTCGATTTCGGATTTTGGATTGGGTGCTGTCCGTCGTTCGTGGTACGTGGTCCGTTACCCCTGATCCCGCCCTGCCGGAACCTCTGACCACGGACGGTTGACTGCTGCCTGCTGCTTTCTGCCTACTGCTTACTTGCCCGCCGGCATCGATTGCCAGTGCGATCGCGCCGGGGTCGGCCCCAGGGGCCACGACAAAGTCATACTCCAACTGCCCACCCTGCTTGCCGTAATAGACCAGATCTACCCCTGGATAGATGTTCTCGTACCGCACCCTGCCATAAGTTGGCACGTTGGTGCGCCACTTCTTAGGATCATTGCCGGTCAGGTAGTTGCTCTTGCCGGGTAATTCATTTACGCCGATGACCTTGGCAGCAGGGTTCGCGCGAAGCAGCTTTAGGCAGAGAAAAGAAGGGGGCTGGGGACTGGGCACTGGAAATGGCAGTGACGAGTGCGGCGTGACAAGGGACGCGCTACGATCCCCCTCCCTTGTTTCATGCAACTGACCACGGACTACGGAGAACTGACGTCTTTCCTCTTCTGACTTATGACTTCTAAGTCTGGACTCCTGACTTCTGCGTTCTGGCTCCCGCCTTCCGGCTCCTGACTTCCGCAGTGCTACCACCGCTTCATCCTCCGCAAGGAAGAGCGTGTACCCCGGTCCTCGCGAGAGGAACTTCACGCGCGGGTCGGCTTGACCTAGGTTGGGCTCAAAACTCAGCAGGAGTTTGGCATGGGCAATCCGGGCGTGGCCAACTGGTTCGGCGGCGACGAGGGCGCGGTTGGGGTCATCCTTAACGCGGGCGACAAACAGAAGGAATAAGCCGAACGTGAATACGCTGGCGCGACGGCGAGTGACGAGCGCAAAGAGGGACATTGGCTTCTCCTCCCATGCCATGGGAACCCGGAGTAAAACTGAATCTCACATTCACCTACTCCCTGTTCCCTCAACTTCCGATGCCACCGGACCCGGGGTCAAACTGAACCGGTGAATCTTTCTGTCCTCTGCTTATCGGCAGCGGAGCATTGGCGGATGAGGAGTTTCTTATTTGGGTTCGGAAAAAAAGTATTGGTATGTCATTGGGAGCAGAGAAGTCAGGATTCAGGAGTCAGGTGACAGGTATCGGGGACGAGTAGAAGGCGATTACCTCGAAAGCGGGGCAATTAGAAGATCCGCCGCATCTTGAACTTCGGAATTCGGGTTCAACGCACTTCTGTTACAGGAAAGCAACCTCTCCTAAGATTTGCTGCCGTGCACAGGGGGGTGATCTTCGTGCTCGGTAATCTGCGGAAGCTTGGAGACGTCCCATCCGCCGCCCAGCGCTTTGATGAGAAGCACGCTGGAAGTCATTCGGCGCGTCAGGAGATCGACGGCGGCGCGCTCGTTGCTCAGGGCGGCGCTCTGCGCGGTAATGACCTCAAGATAAGTCACCAGTCCGCCCTTGTAACGGGTGGTGGAAAGCGCCAGTGAGAGTTCGGCTGACTGCACGGCCTGACTCTGCTTCTTGCTTTCCTCATCGAGAATGCGCAGCCCGGCCAGGTTATCCTCGACCTCCTGGAAGGCGGTGAGGACGTTCTGGCGATAAGAAGCCACGTTCGCATCGTAAGCGGCCCAGGCTTGGTCCGTGTAGGCATGGCGGCGGCCGGCATCGTAAAGCGTTTCCAGCAACGTCGGGCCCACGGCAAAAAAGCGGCTGGGCCAGGCAAACCAGTTGGTGATCGAGGACCCTTCGAGGCCAGCCGCGGCGCTGAGAGTGAGCGTGGGGTAATAGGCCGTCTTGGCCACCCCGATTTCGGCGTTGGCGGCGGCCATGCGCCGTTCCGCGGCGGCGATGTCCGGCCGGCGCTGCAACAAATCGGAGGGGACTCCCGCCGGGATCTTGGGCGGGGGCATATCCAGCGGCGAGACGGGGATCGAGAAGGTCGATGCGGGCTGGCCTACGAGCGCGGCAATGGCATGTTCGAATTGGGCACGCTGCACTCCCACGTCGATGGCCTGTGCCTGGGTGGTTTCAAGCTGCGTCGCCGCTTGCGCCACTTCCACTTTGGCCGCCAGCCCGCCGTTATACCGGTTGGTGGTGAGGTCCAGAGCTTTCTGGTAGGCGACCACAGTGGAGTCAAGCAACTGCTTCTGCGCATCCAGCCCGCGCAGCGAAAAGTAATCCGCAGCCAACTCAGCGTGAATACTCAGCCGGGCGGTTTCCAAATCTGCCGCGCTGGCCCGGGCGCTGGCCGTGGCAGCTTGAACTGTGAGATGGATTCGCCCCCAGGCGTCCACCTCATAGGAAAGGTCAAAGGGCAATACGAAATCCCCCTGCGTTTGGCCATATTTGGGGCCGGGGTTGGGAGCATTCTTGGAATATTGTGCTCCGGTGATGTTAGGTCCGGCGCTGACCGTCGGGTACAGCCCCGACCGGTCGATTCGAATCTGGTCGCGTGCCTGGCGAAACTGCGCTTCCGCGACCTTCAGGTTTTGGTTTGAGACGTCGACGCGCTCCTCAAGGGCATTCAACTGCGGATCGTTGAAGATTTCCCACCACTTTCCGCGAATCACCTGGTCCTGAGGTTGGGACGCTTTCCATTCGCTTTGCGGACCGGCCGCGCTGGGCGCAAGCTCCTTGTAGGCGGGTGGCGTCGGAACCGTGGGCTTTGCGTACTTGGGGCCGGGGGTACAAGCGTTGAACATGAAAAGGGCCGCGGCGAGGAAGGCGAATGGCCAAACGCCGACCGCGTTCCCCGTTCCCGCGAAGCGGGAAACCGTGAGTAGCCGTAGGTGAAACCTACGGGAACGCAACCTCCAAGATGAATCCGGCCCTGAAGGGGCCGACCTCCGTCCCTCTTCACAAAACATAACGTTCAACGAATTCAATTCCTGCCTCCACCCATCTCACTCCGCGCCCCAAGAACCCGCGCCCGGGGTAGCGCTGCGGACCTCCTGACCTTCCACCAGCGAATCCGGCGGGTTCGTGATCACCCTTTCGTTTCCGTCGAGGCCCGATACCACTTCGACTTCCGTACCGAAGTCCCTGCCCAAGGTTATCGGAATAAGGAGAGCGTGGCCGTTGCGGACCACCCCCACGCGCAAGCCTTCCGAGCGAAAAATCAGGCTGGTTACCGGGATGACGACCGTCGAGGTGGCAGAGGAAAGCTTCAAATGGACTTCCGCGTAAGCCCCGGGGAGGATTTCGCCCGTGGGGTTGGCAACGTCTACCTCCGCAAGCAGGGTGCGGGATGGTTGGTCAATCGCTTCGGCGGTCCGCACCAGCTTGCCGGGAAAGCGGCGTCCGGGAAACTGCGGCATCGTCAAATAGGACTGGACGCCCGGGACCGCCGCGGGGGAATAAATCTGCGGCACATTGACGTAGACGCGCAGGGTGTGAATGGCCGCCACATGAAACAATTCCTTGGCGCCGCTGCCGCTTCCGGAATCAATGAGCTGGCCGATATCGGTCTTGCGCTCCGTGAGCACCCCGTCGAAAGGCGCATAAACCTTTTCAAAGGATTGCAACTGTTCCAGGCGCTTCACGTTGTCCGTGGCGGAGTCCACCATGGCCTTTTTGGCGTGAGCGTCACCCACGGCGTTATCAACATCCTGCTTGGCCACGGAATCGCTCTTCAGCAGGAACTCGTAGCGCGCGGCGGTGGTCTGCGCCAGGTCGTAGTTGGCCTTTGCCGTCGCCAGATCTGCCCGCGCCTGCTGGAGTTGCTGATCCAGTTCGGGAGTATCGATGTCCGCCAGGAGCTGGCCGTCCTTTACCCTCCCGCCGATGTCCACATACCAGCGCTTCAGGTAACCGTTCGTACGCGCGTAAATCGGCGCGTCGATGAAGGCCTGGATGTTTCCCGGCAATACGATTTCTTCTTGCGGCGCGCCTCGCTTGGGTTGAGCCAGCGAAACCGCGGGCACGGCGAGATCGCGCGTGTCGGTTTTCACGTCGGCAGCGGCACGGGCACGAGTGGTAATGCCCCTGTAAACGACGGCGCCCGCGACAACTAAGAGAACCGCCAGCCCGAAGATGACTTTGCCCACCCCGGATGACGGGGGCCTTTGGCCCGGCAGGCCAGGACCCGCGTTCTGCCCGTCGCGGCTCTCAATGTCGAAACTTTCCTCAACGCTCATTACGTCCTCCCAGGATCGGGTCATCCGGTCATTGGGTCATCGGATCATTGGGCCATCAGGTCATCGGGTCATCGGGTCATTTAGTGATTTCCTGATTTGGCGATTTTGCAATTGAACACTACTGAACTCTTCGTAATTGGTCAATCACACCACCGGCAGATCACCCGAGTACTTCAATGACTCAATGGCCAGATGGCTCGATGGCCAGATCAGCCAATGACCCAATGAATCAATGGCTAAATGACCCGATGACTAAATGGCCCGATGACCCGATGGCTCAATGGCTCGATCCTTTCGTGAGCCGTGCACAACGCTGAACACGGTGGGAACAAAGAAAAGCGTAGCCACGGTGGCAAACAGCAGGCCGCCGATCACCGCCCGGCCCAGTGGGGCGTTTTGCTCGCCACCCTCACCCATGCCCAGTGCCATGGGCACCATGCCGATAATCATGGCCAGCGCCGTCATGATGACGGGGCGAAAACGCGTGAACCCCGCCTCCAGCGCCGCCACCGTGGCATTGACGCCCTCTTGCAATAGTTCCTTGGCAAAACTCACCACCAGAATGCTGTTGGCCGTGGCGACTCCCACACACATGATGGCGCCGATCATGGCCGGCACGCTGAAGGTAGTGTGAGTTGCGAACAGGAACCAGAGGATCCCCGCCAGCCCCGTCGGCAATGCGGAGATAATGATCAGCGGGTCCAGCCAGGATTGGAAGTTCACCACGATCAGGAGATAAACCAGCGCAATCGAAAAGACCAGCCCGGCCAGCAGTCCCGAGAAGGATGAGCGCATGGTATCAATCTGCCCGCGCACAATGGTGCGCGAGCCGCGCGGCAGATCCTTCTGGCTCTCGCCCACCATGCGGTCGAGGTCGCCCGCCACCCCCCCCAAGTCCCTCCCCTGCACGGAACCGTAAATGTTGACTACAGGTTGAACGTTATAATGCGAGACCGCGGCCAGCGAAGCGCCGCGGGTGATGGTGGCCAGATTACCCAGGATCTGGGGGGGAGCACCGCTGGAATTCGAGATGGGAATGTTTTGGAGATCCTGGAGCGAGTCCACCCGGTATTGTGGCGTCTGAGTGGTGACGCTGTAGCTCACGCCGGTCCGCGGGTCCAACCAGAAGGTGGGAGAAGTCTGGAAGCTCCCGCTCAGGGAAATCAGCAAGTCGCTGGCGACGTTGCTGGTCGTAAAACCTACCTGCGCCGTCCGGGTTCGGTCAATGTCAACCTGGAGCCGGGGCAGGTTGAAAGGTTCCTGAATGCGCAAGTCAACCGCGCCGGGAATGTATTTGAGTTTACGCATCAGCCCCTCGGCGAATCGCCGATTGGCGGTCAGGTTTTGGCCCACCACCTGAACATTGATGGGCGCAGGGAGGCCGAAATTCAGAATCTGGCTGACCATGTCCGAGGGCAGGACGTAAAACGTTACGCCAGGAAATTCCTGAACCAATTTGAGCCGCAGCCTGCGGACGTACTCCGCCGTGGGGTGATGGTCTTCAGACAGCGCCACCATAATGTCAGCATCCCCAGTGCCGATAGGAGCCGAGTTGCTGTAAACAAGATTCACGCCGCTGTACGGCAACCCTATGTTATCGATAATGCTGGTGACTTCCTTGGGAGGAATCTCTTCCCGAATGGAACTCTCCACGTGATCGCAAAGCCGCGCCGTCTCCTCGATGCGCGTGCCGGTAGGAGCGCGCAAGTGCAGGGTGAACTGACCACTGTCAACCTTGGGGAAAAAGTCCTGGCCAATCCAGGGAATCAGCAAAAACGAAGCCGCGGCGGCGCCTAAAACCCCCACCGCCAGCCAGGCGCGATGGTGCAGGCAAGCCCTCAGCCCACGCTTGTAATTTCCGCGCCAGCGCTCGAAGGCGTGCTCAAATCTGATTTGCAGGCGTGCCAAAAAGTGGCGCTGGGCCTGCGCCGCCAGACTCGCCGCATCCGCATCATGCTCGTGCCCGCGCAACAAATACCGCGCCATGGTCGGCACCAAGGTCCGGGACAGGAGGTAAGACGCCAGCATGGCGAAACTTACCGCCTCCGCCAGAGGGATAAAGAGGTGCCGGGCGACCCCGGTCAGGAAAAACATGGGCACGAAAACAATGCAGATGGCGAGGGTCGAGACAAAAGCCGGGACGGCAATCTGCGCCGAGCCATCGAGAATTGCCTGTTGAAGCTCTTTCCCCATGGCGATGTAGCGGCTGATGTTTTCGATTGCAACCGTGGCGTCATCCACCAGAATCCCCACCGCTAAAGCAAATCCCCCCAACGTCATGATGTTGATGGTTTCCCCGAGCGCACTGAGCACCACCAGGGAGGTTAGGATGGAAAGCGGGATGGAGACCGCGATAATGATGGTGCTCCGCCAGCTCCCTAAGAACAGCAGAATCATCGCCGCGGTAAGGAGAGAGGCAATAAGAGCTTCCCTCACTACACCTTTAATGGCGGCCCTCACGAAAATGGACTGGTCATTTAAATAGTGGATTTGCAATTGCGGCGGCAAACCCTTCTGAATGGCCGGCAGCTCCGCTTTAATTCGGGAGATGATATCCAGAGTCGAGGCATTCCCGGTTTTCATCGCCGTCATCAATGCCGCCCTTTGGCCGTTGACGCGCACGATGTTGGTCTGGGGCGGGAAACCATCGCGCACATAGGCGACGTCGCGAATATAAATGACGGTGTTCCCGGAGGTTTTTACCGGCAAATCGTTGAGTTCTGCCGTAGTCAGCGGGCTGCTGTTGGTCTCCACATCATACTCATACGGGCCTATTTTGGAAGTCCCGGAAGGAAGAATCAGATTTTGAGTGCTGATGGCGCTGACGACGTCCGCCGGAGAGAGTCCCTTGGCCTGCAAGGCGGCAGTGTTAAGGTCCACCTGCACTTGGCGTTGCTTTCCCCCGTAGGGCCATGGTATGGCGGCGCCTTCCACGTCGGCCAGTTGGACGCGGATGAAGTTCGCGCCCAAGTCAAACAACCGCTGCTCAGAAAGCCCTTGCCCGGAAAGTCCCAATTGCAGAATGGGCACCGTGGATGCGCTGTACTGCATAATAAACGGAGGGGTGGTGCCGGGCGGCAATTGCCGAAGCTGTGTCTGCGACATTGCCGTCACCTGGCTCATCGCCATGGCAATGTTGGCGCCCGGCTGGAAGAAAATCTTAATGACGGCGATGCCATTCAGCGATTCGGACTCGATGTGCTCAATGTCATTCACCGTCAAGGTGAGAGCACGTTGGTTGATAACCGCGATTCGGTTCGCCATCTGGTCAGCAGAGAGGCCCGTGTAGCCCCACAGGACGGTTACAACCGGGATGTTGATGTTGGGAAAAATATCCTCGGGGGTGCGAATGATCGATAGGTCGCCCAAAATCATGATGACTATAGCCATCACTATGAAAGTGTATGGCCGTCGTAAGGCTAATCGGACAATCCACATAACGCTAAGATTGCTCCCACATTCCTTGTATCGCTACCGAACCTCGGCCGGATCTATTTCACCAAGGCACTTTGATGTGCCGTTTCGCGAACCACCTGAAGGAACGCGTGTAAAACCTCAGACTGGTCATCCCGGCACCAGGCAACGGCGATTTCAACAGTGGGCGCAGGCTCGGGTAGGCACTTGAAAACTACACCCCGGCCGCCCATTTGGGTGACGGACTCCGTAACCAGGGTGACGCCCATTCCGGCCGCCACCAAGTTGAGAATCGTCTGGAGCTGGCTCGCTTCCGCGCCTACGCGAAGGCTGAATCCGGCCCGCCTGCACAGCCCAGCCACTTGATCATAAAAGCCGGGGGCGAGCTGACGCGGGGGCAACAGAAAGGCCTCCCCCGCCAGATCGCGAAAGGTAATATGATCGTTCTCGGCGAGCGGATGGTGCTCCGGAAGCGCTACAACCAGCCTTTCTTCCAGGATCGGCTCAAACGAGAGCAGATCGTCACGGACCGGCAACCGCAACAGGCCCACATGGACTCGCCTCTGGCGCAGGCTTTGGATGAGCTCGGAAGTTTTCATCTCGTGGAGCTCAATTTCCACGCCAGGAAAGCGCTCGCGAAAGACTTTGAGGAAGGCAGGCAACAGGCTATAGGTTGCAGCGCCCAGAAATCCGATGGCCAGCCTCCCAAACTCCCCGCGGCTCGCCCGCTGGGCCACCTCGACAGCGTGATTCAGTTGGGTGAGGGTCACGCGAGCTTCGTCAAGGAAGGCCCGACCGGGTTCGGTAAGCTGGACGCGCCGTTTGGTGCGGTGTAAGAGCTGAACTCCTAGTTCCAGCTCCAGCCGGCGGATTTGCTGGCTCAAGGGCGGTTGGGCCATACCCAGCCTCTGAGCCGCTCGGCCAAAATGTAGCTCTTCTGCGACCGCAACAAAATAGCGCAAATGCCGGAGTTCCACGTGTAATACCTGCAAGGTCTTAATATACAACGACTATTATTTTATTCATACTCAAAATTTCGCGCGCAGACTGCTACCCTATGCGCCAGGAGTGCCTTGCGGCTTCATTAGGCATTGGTGGAAGCCAAAGAGAATCTACCTCTTGCGGAAGGCCCTTACTCAGCGGGATCGGAAACATCCTCTGCCTTTCCCAGGGTTCGCGGCGAACGCGGCGGGGTGCGCACGATGGAAAAAGTCAGACTCTTCGGCTGGCAGGACTAGGGGGAAAACCCTTACGAACTGCCGATCAGGATTCCAGCGAGGAACACCAGCACTCCACCCACAACAACTTGGAACGCAGCGGCAAGGAAGGGGGTATCCATGTAGCGGTGACGCACGAAGCTGATGGCCGCGAGCTCAGCGGCCACGATCGCAACAGCCACGCTAGTGGCGACCCTGAAATCAGAAATAAGGAAAGGCAGCGTGTGCCCGATCCCTCCGGCGGTGGTCATCAGCCCGCAGATAAGTCCCCGCACCCAAGGGCGGCCGCGCCCGGTAAGGGAGCCATCGTCCGAGAGAGCCTCGGCGAAACCCATGGAAATCCCTGCCCCAACGGAGGCGGCGAGGCCGACCAGAAAAGCGTCCCAGCTCTTGTGCGTGGCGAAGGCGGCGGCGAACAGTGGCGCCAGAGTGGAAACGGAGCCGTCCATCAAACCCGCCAGACCCGGCTGGACAATCTGGAGCATGAACAGGCGGCGTTGTGCCGCTTCCTCCTGCGCTCGGGTCTCCGGCGTGAGGTGCTTCATCTCGAGTGATTCAGCAAGGGCAGAGTGTTTGCGCTCGGCCTCCGCCAAGTCGCCCAGCAGCTTCCGGGTGGAGGCGTCCGTCACTCTCTCCAGGGCGCGCTCGTAAAACCGCCGGGTCTCCAGTTCCATGATCTCCGCTTGCTTCCGCACTACATCAATGCGCAGCGGCCGGATGAGCCAGACGGGACGGCGATCCACGAACCCTTTCACGTCCTGGCGGCGGATCAGGGGAATATGCTCGCCGAAGCGCTGCCGGTAAGTCTCAATCAGGCTCCGGCGATGCCCGGATTCCTCCTTCTGCATCTCCTCAAACATCTGCGCCGTGGCAGGGTAACTCTCGCGCAGGCCGTCGACGAAATCGCCATAAATGCGGCCGTCTTCCTCTTCCAGGGCGATGGCCAGGGCGAGGATTTCCCGTTCGGAGAGGTCTTTGAAATTTCGCGCCATGAACGTGCGTCCAACGTAGCGCGGACCTCCGGTATTGAGGTCCGCGGCCCTTCTCTGGTGATGCGTTCGCCGTTTTGTATTCTAACACTTATAGCGCGGGTGTCTCGCCCGCAGTGGCGGGAGCGTCACCCTCCCGCACGCAAGAAGCTTACAAATGCGGGAGCGCAGCGACCGCCTTGGAGTGCGGCAGCGAAGCCTGCGCAGCTGCCGCCTGCAAGAGGGTGAGGGCAGGATGGCCGCGCCCTGGAGTTTCTACATTTGTTTTGCGATTTTTTCGGCCCTGCGCAGACCCCTGCCCTCTCCCCTTTGGGGGAGAGGGTGGACCGCCCCCCGGCGTTTTCTTCAGCCGGGGCGGGCCGGGTGAGGGGGTCACCCGCGTGTCGCGCTTCCATACGCCGAGTGTCCCAGGCGGCAAGAATTGGCGTATACTTTCCCCACTTCGTCAAGGAGGAATCATTCATGGCTGAGAGTACTGGTTCTGGCTCGGTAAGTCGTAGGAGTTTTCTTGCCACCACGGGCAGCATGCTCGCGGCGACCCCGCTCGTTGGCGCCCTGGCCTCAAAGGCAGGGGAAGCGCCGGAGGCTTTTCCGACCGCTCCCGCCGCCGAAAAGGCAGTTCGCAAAATTCCAATCGGCGTCTTCGATCCTGTTTACGACCACCTATCAATCGACGAGATGCTCGAGAAGATCAGCGCCCTGGGAATTGAAGCAGTCGAGATCGGCACGGGCGGATATCCGGGCGCCAAGCATTGCCCCGTCGCCGATCTCCTGGCGGACCCTGCCAAGGCCAAAGCCTGGAAAAAGAAATTCGAGGACCGCAACATTCTCGTGGCCACACTGAGTTGCCACGGAAATCCTGTTCATCCTAACCCCGAGATCGCCAAGCAGTACGACGACTCGTTCCGCCGCACCGTCCTGCTGGCGGAACGATTGGAAGTTCCAGTGATCGTCACCTTTTCGGGCTGCCCTGGCGATTCACCGACAGCGAAACATCCCAACTGGGTTACGTACCGGTGGCCGCCCGACTATGAGGAAGTCGTCACCTGGCAGTGGGAGAAGGTGGTAATCCCTTACTGGCGGGAAGCGGTGAGATTTGCGCGCCAGCACGGAGTCAAGCGGATCGCCCTCGAGATGCATCCGGGCTTTGTGGTTTACAACCCGTTTACGCTGCTGAAGCTGCGCGAGGCGGTGGGAGAGGAAATCGGAGCGAATTGCGATCTTAGCCACCTCTTCTGGCAGGGCTGCGACCCGGTGGTGGTCATCCACTTTCTTGGCAAACAAGGCGCTATCTACCACGCCCACATGAAGGATACGGTGGTCTTCAAGGACAATGCCGCCAGGACCGGCGTCCTCAATTTCTCAGCCGACCCGGCCAAATTCGCGCAAGGTTCGGTCATCTTCCGCGCGGTTGGATATGGCCATGGCGCGCAACTCTGGAAGGATGTCGTAAAGGCTTACATGGACATCGGGTTCCAGGGCATCATGAGCATCGAAAACGAGGACCCGATACTGCCGGGCGAGGTTGGGGTCGAGCGCGCAGCCTTTGTGCTCAAAAACGTTCGCGCCGAACTGCTGGAAGGAAAGTGACAGGGAGTAGAAGAAAGGCAGAGGTCGGCAGTCGGGATCGGCGAATTTTCTTTTTTTGTGCCAGAAGTCTGAGCGTTGTAGAGATGCTCAAAGAGGAGGCTACTCTGCACGGCGAAATCGACCGTCCGAGTCGACAAAGGGCGGGTTTTCCATTTTTCCCTTGCGTGTTATTTTTCTTGAGATGTTCTGTCTCCGCAGCACATTATCCCATTGGTTTTCAATGGATTGGAAGGATTCAAAGATATATATGCATTAACACATATGTGTGTCATCTTGACACACTCGGCGGCCCGCGCCCTTCATGGTAGGCTACACTTCTAGACAGTCTGCGCTGCCCGCTGCGGCCCGATGCAGGATGCCGGGCAATTTCGGCAGGACGGGCTTTCTGCTGATCGTGCGGTCGCAGAGCTTCGCTCTGCGCCAGCAGGCGGACCACATCTCCGGTTTGCCGACTAACCGTCAAGTGGTTGCAGGCTGCAAAGTACAGCAGCGCGGAGTTATCCGTCGGCTGACGGATTAATCTGCGGCTTTTTAATCGTGAATATTAATAAACGTGTGGATGTTTGTCGTGTTTAGAGCCACGGACTAGAGCGCCGCGAGCCCAACTCCGCGCCCCTGCTCCGCGCTTGCTTCCGTGGGGGGCAGCGCTTCGAGAAATCAATCACCGATGCTCAGTCGTAAAATCACGATACTGGGCTGAGCTAGCGAAAATAAACCATACCCTCAGGACGACCACAAGCTCTTTGGCTAAATCCCTCACGTGATTGAAGCACTCTTCCCCCGTGCACTCCCTACGCATGTCAAAACAACAGAGGGCGGCTTCTCGAGCACCTCGTTCGTCACGGTACGTCGCTGCTTGTCGCACCCCTGAATCGACCCAGTCGAGGACATATTGACTTGGGTACCCCTTGCCGGTGCTGCCGAAACTGCGCAGAACCTTTAATTCCAGAATCGCAAATCTCGTAACTCGGCTTCGATCCAGTGGGTCACATTCCTCAATTTCAAGGTCAAGACGACCGGGGACATCCGTCTGTTCATGCCTAACAGTGCAGGTCGGAAACGCAGTTGTCAGGCCGACGCGGAGGTGCAATTGAACCAGATCCTCAGCGTCCTCCGAAGCCCACCATTTGGATGCGTCCTTCCAGAGCTTACCGGCGCGGACCTGGGCCTCCGGTGTTATCAGACACTTCCTATGCACCTGTCCGATCACTTTGAAAATCCGATCTAGGTTTACGTTGGCTCCGGTCACGCTTAGGAGCTCCACCGTGTCGGGAGACCGCAGCCCGTCTTGATAGTAACGAACTGAGACTGGTATCGTCCGGGGATCGAAAATGATAGCTGGCACATTGCCTAGTTTCAGCTCGTCAGCTACAAGCTTGAATAGGCCATCGTCATCGAGCTCTTCGAGCTCAACATAATGTCCACTGACGACCCCCTCGTTTACTGACCAGAGGCGACCTGACAAAACCTCTAGGCCGTTATCGATCATTGGAGCCCGCTTCGCCACACCGCCCAAATTATGCACACGACTGGTGGACGCCAGCAGAAAGATAGCCGGGCGGATCGGATCGGAATCGGCCCCCTGCGTTGCTTTTCTCCGGCGAACAAGCTTTGCCACGCCGGACAAAAACCGAGTTTCTGGAGGCAAGCCCGCGTCGGCCCCAATACCGGCATTCGCGAGTGCCGTGGACTGGAGGTTGTCTCCCTCCCACGCACCGAGGGACGCCATTTCTTGGTCGTCACCGTCCACCGTGAATCCTCGCTTTCAGATGGCGAAGGTACAGGTGAATCTCCTCGCCGGGATTCGGGCGCACGCCGCCGGGTACAGATCTTCCGAGCCGCGCCGCGGCAGTGGCCGCGGCGTTCTTGTGCTGCCACTCAGCGAAGTCAAGGACATTCCCAAAATCAACGATAGGATCAGAGTAAATGGCATCCTGCGTTGATGCTTTATCAAGGTCGTCATCGCTCAACGCCGAAACTGCGAAAGCCAGCTCGTCAAGGAAAGCCGAAAATCTCCGTTCTTCCTCGAATTGGGAGACCCGCTCTAGTATGTGGTCAGCGAATAACCGATGTAGCCGATAGGAACCCTCCAAGCGCCACCGCTTCTGCTCGTCCAAAACATGGCCAAGATTAGAAATTATCACTACCCCTAATCCCACAAGTCTGTCGAGGTCCCGCTGAAGCGCGGGGTAGAAGGGGCCCCCTTTTCGCTTAAGAACTTTTCCCTCTAGCACGGGCATCTCCCACACGGGAGCTAGGACATTCGACAAGAATGCGAACGCATGGAGACGAAGAACAGACAACGGTGCAAGTCCGGCTTTTTCGGCACTATGAATCAGGACTACCAACCTGACCTGCCGCCGGACGGCATTCCAAGCATCTCCCCGTGAAGTGATTTCCGTCATGTACCTACCTCAGCATCGCTGAACAGCTTTGCCAGAAGTCCTTCATATTCCGACCTAAGCTTAGTGACCGCGGCGGTTGGAATGGCAACCGAAAAAAGGTCCACGACGCGCGAACGCTTATCAGCGGCGGTCCTCGCCGACTTGAGCAGGCCGGGCAGTAGCTGCCCTTCGATCAGATTGGACGTAACCATCAGTCGGTTCTCACTACCAACCGTTTCAGCGAATCGTGAGAGGACATTCGTCGCGCGCGACACGAAGACGGCGTCCAATGAAGACTCCGGAGCGTCAATGATCAAGCTACCGACGCCATCGGTTCCACAGGCCGACATGAGGGACATTCTGAACGCGAGATCGATGAACTCACGCTGACTCTCTGATACTTGTTCAGGACCAGTTCGGCGAACAGCAGTTTGAAAATCTGAACCAGTCATTTCCACATCGAATGCTGGGAATTCGATAAGCTCTCCAGTCTGGCCCAGGGCGTCCTTTCGCGAGGACCAGACAAGGCGACACATCTCCAGCGTAAATCCTTCCGCAAATTGGTCAAACGCGCGCTTCACCCCTTCGGACTGTTTGGCCATTTCTCGCCTTGCTTCTTCCATGAATGTGCTGAACACTTGGCGTTTAACCCCAAGCTCTGCTCGCAGTACTCCAACGCGACTTCTCATGCCGGCCAATTCAGTTCGCTGACGATGCAACTCAGCCTCAGCAGGAGGAAGTCGCTTTACCAGATCCTCAATCTCACTTGACCGCTTTGCGATCTTTGCGTTCAATAGCCGGATTTCCGCAAGATGAGCGTCGTAGTCGCGCTTGGCTTCATCCAGGATTCCTCGGCTGTCATCGAGCTCCCTGTCTATGCTTGCGAGACCCGCCGTCGCCGTCTCGACCTGTTCATCGGCCGCCGGTGTGGCCGGGAGGCCCACGCCGGCGGCAGACAGGTCTGTCCCGCAGACCACGCACATCTTATGGTCAATCCGCGAGGTGTATTGCGCAGCCACGCACGGGACAACCGTCCCGCACGCCAAACACATCTGATCTGTAAGGAGTTGGGAGAGGATGTAGCGCCCCGTTTCTGATAAGCTGGGGAACCGCGAGCCTATGGACATCAGCTTGGCTCGCTCCATTTCGCGGAAGCGAGCTTCGCGTTCCTGTTCCGCCTGTAGCACCCTGAGCCGGGCCCCTTGTCGTCGTGCTTCCAGCCCCGCAAAGCTGTCGCTCAGCCGATCCCGCCGCTCCTCGTCAGGCTTCTGGTCCCTTTCCAATTCATCCAGGCTCTGTTTCACATCTTTGCCTGATTGTGTTTTTGACTCGCTGGCCGCGAGTGCCCGTTCTTCACGCGTGGTCGCCGCCCTCAGATTGCGCATCCGGCTATCGAGCTCAAGGATTCCCCTTGCGTCTTCCGTCCATTTCTTTGCAGTGGCCACGGGCAGGAACAGGAATCGCAGAATCTGTCGCTGCGCGGACGCATCCCAGACAAGCGCACGCCGATCTTCGAAATAGAACATCACGTGCCGTAACAGCAAGATCCAATCGCCGAACGACCATAGCCCGACAATGCGGGCTATCTCGGCCTGGAACACCTCCTCCCTCACATCGAGGGCCGCGCCATTAACTTCAAAGGCCGTCAAGGTGAGATTACTCAGTCGACGTTCCACAACAACGACGTCCGCACCGAGTTTAAAGGCGAGCCGAGCAATAGCATTCTTCGCGCCGTCCGAGACCCTTTGCGCAAATATGGCCCGTTCTGCGCGGTTCAGTTCCGTCGCATCTAAAGCAGCGTTTCCGAGATTGACCTGACCGGTAACTCCCGGAATATCAAAAGGTCCGCTCAGCACCCTGTAGATAATGCTGACCAATGTGGATTTACCCAGGCCATTCGCGCCAATCACGAGCGTTAGTCCAGGCTTGAACTCAACCTGCAGGCCCGCCCCGGCGGCCTCGGAACCAGGGAACAAGCCGTACCCACGGATGTCCAACCGAATTAGAACCGGGAAGTTCACCATTTGCTATATATATACCAGGAAATCCAGGCAGAAAACAGGCCAGTATGATATATCTCTTGCCATGAGCGGCTCGACGCGCGAAACTACGGTCACGGTCCACGGAGCCAGGAATCAACTGTGATTTCAGATAAAGACCTTCCGGAACTCGAGAATTATCGCCGCCTGGAAGAGAATCTGCCGCTGGAGAGCGCGCCCGCCTTTGGGTCCCTCGTCGTGTCTAGCGAAAATGAGAAATCACCAGTCCATCGATGGTTTCGTTATAAAGAATCATATTCTGGGGAACTGTTGAACCAGCTTTTATCCTACATGAGGCTCGACACAACGGGAGGCCTTGCCCTGCTAGACCCGTACTGTGGTGTCGGAACAGCTCTGCTGAGTGCCCAAACCAATCCCGACGCCGTACGCTCCGCCACGGGGATTGAACGTAATCCGTTCGTCGCATTTGTTGCTCGGACGAAATTGGCATGGCCATCGACTGACGCAGAGGAGCTAGGCCGCATCGGAACCGCCGTTCTCTCCGCCTCGGCAGGGCCACGGCCGGCCCTTCCCGAACTCTCCAGTGTTCGGACTGGCAGGTGCATCACAAGACACATTGCAGGCCGGCTCCTATCCGTCCGTAACTCGATACTCGATTTACCCAATTCTTCTACACGCGATGCCCTGTTGCTCGGTCTTGCCGCAGCGGTTGAACCCCTGAGCAGGGTGAGAAAGGACGGAAGGGCACTGCGCCTTGTAGACCGCCCGCGCCGGCACGTGATCCCAATGTTGCGGCAGAAATGGACCGAGATTCAGCATGACCTGACCTCTATGCAGGCGAAACATAAGCGCGTTGCAGACGCCCAGATCAAGGAGGGAGACGGACGAGCGCTGAACGCCGCAGGGATCGAGCCCGCCTCCGTTGACATTGTCCTTACGTCGCCCCCATATCTGAACAATATTGACTATTCCGAAGTGTACAAGCTGGAGCTGTGGCTCTTAGGTTTCGTGAACAACAGCGACGAGTTCTTGCGACTCCGAAAGAGCACGCTGCGCAGCCACCCTACGAGCGATCTCGACACCAAGCCGGAAACCGACTTCCTAGACGCCATCGCAAGAGAGCCGCTGGCAAGCTTTTTCGACCCCCTTCTCGAAAGAACCCGGGCCTTTAAGGAGAGATGGCGGAATAAGTTGGCATTGGCCTACTTCTCCGATGTGTGGGTCTCACTGAGGGAACAGTATCGATGCCTCCGCCCAGGAGGGCGAGCCTTTTTGGTCTTAGGGAACTCGCTGCACGGTTGCGCTGGCAAGGCCTACCTGATTCCAACAGATTTGTTGGTCGGACAGCTCGGCAAGGCAACAGGTTTTCAGTTGGAGCGAATCATAATCGCCCGAAACACCCGCCGGAGGCTCTCGGGCAATCATTTTCTGCGCGAATCAATAATCGTGCTTAGGAAACCCACCAGCGGGTAGCGTCCAGCGGGAGCGCGGAGTTGTGTGCGCAACGCAGTACGCCGCGGCCTTTCGTCCCGAATGTCGATTAACTTGTGGACGCTAGTGATGTTTAGAACCGCGGAGTGGTCTGTGGTGTGCGCGGCTCCTCGGTACCTGATGGCGGGCGGCGGAAGTGACCCCTAAACCGGAAACAATCCACATTGACGTTAAACGGCCTATTCGTACAAGTGCCGTTCTCGCCCGGCACATTCCGGGCGTATCGTCGTACCCACTCGGGAGGAATGCTTCGCACTCGGGGCCGGCATCGTTTAGCCTGGGGGGCCATGACCCAACGGCGCGGTGTTGCCGATCACCCCCCAATCGCCGGCGCGAATACGTGAGGGCAGTTGTGCAACCCCGTGCGCCTTCCCGTTCCCTGATCAGGGAAATACTCTTGCAGTTTGCACGGTCGGATGGAAAAGGTTAGCTGGCCGAGGTCCTACGCTCACCCAAACGGTGATCCAGCATGAGCAGTCCGTTTTTCGAATCGCCGATCATCTTGAGATGATGGACGATCTCGGCGGCATTCGCTTCTTCCTCGACCTGCTCGCTCACGAACCACTGCAGGAAGGGGCTGCTAGCGTGGTCCTTCTCCGCCGCGGCCAAGTCCACGAGTCCGTGGATCAGACCGGTCACGTGGCACTCGTGTTTGTAAACCCCCGCAAAGAGCTCCAGTGGCGATTTCCACTCGGTGGGAGGCGCGGCGATGGATGTCAGGGTCACTCTCCCGCCCCGCTCGCAGATCTGTTTGAAGAACTTCGCCGCATGACCAGCCTCTTCCTGGGCCTGGACCTTCATCCATTGCGCCATGCCGTGAAGGTTGGCATTCTCAAAATAGGCCGCCATGGAAAGGTAAAGGTAAGCCGAATACAGTTCAGCGTTAAGCTGCTTGTTCATTGCATCCTGGATCTTGGGACTCAACATGCGGTTCTCCTTCTTCCGTTGGATTTGACAAATGTGGCTGCAGAACCTGAGTCGTAGCTAATTCGGTTACCTTATTCAACATTTCCGTTTTCAAATCTTGACGGACACATGACATACACCTGACTGCCCCTGAATGCAATCGCACGGGCGGGTTGCACGGGCGGGTTTTCGCTGTCGAGCGCCTCAGCGATCCCACAAAGCTCTCGTCCTACCTCTTCGGAGGGTTCCAAAGCCCTTAACTGCCGCCTTTGCAACCCATAACTCCGACACCTCTCTGACCACGCCTACCTTGCCGCCGAGTTCCGCCTCCGACCAGCACTTTTGCCTACCCCGATGGCGATGGTAGCGCGTGCTATCCTGAACAGCATGGCCCCAAAGAGCCGTCGTGTCCGATGACTCTCCGCCAAAAGCAGTCACGAATACCGGGCGTGTTTCACCAGCCGTCCGCCGGTTTTCACCAGCCGCTGCTGCAAAGGTTCAACGTCATAGACCAGTTCGAGGGACAGACCGGCTGTGGACAATGCGTTTCTTCAAACGCGTGCGACGGCGTGAGTGAGAAGGACGCGGCTCGGCGCTGTGGATGAGCCGGGTCTTTTTCCACGGGGCGGCCGTGGGCCTTTCCATGCGATGAATCGGTTGCCTCCGAAGAGCGCGCCCCCTCCGGTTAATCCCAATGCCCCGAGGGATCCCGGGTACAGCGTGCCTCGAGTGGTGGCGGACCTGGTGGCAGCACGGCCCATCCATCTGGCAATCATCGATGGAATCCACACCATGAGCGGTGGCGAAGGTCCCTGGGCCACGGGACGGCGCCACGTCCAACCCCGCCTGCTGATCGCGGGAACGAACTGCGTGGCCACAGATGCGGTAGGCATGGCGCTTATGGGATTCGACCCCATGGCGGACCGCGGTACTCCTCCGTTTGAAACTTCCGATAGTACGTTGCGGCTGGCGGAACAACTGGGCGTGGGTACTCGCGACCTTAACCAGGTCGAGGTGCTGGGCACTCCGATGGCTAAAGCGCGTTTCAACTTTCGCAGCGTTTGATTTGCCGCGGCAGCGCCCAGCGCCTCGCCCACCTGCGGCTGACTTGCCAAAACTCACCCAGCTGTCGGTAGATCACATAGGTCACAGGAACTTCGTTTAGGTTATTCAACTCAAAGCCTAATAGGAGGCACAGCACTCTGCAGCTGGCTGAAGAAGACCTCTTCGAACGCGGCGTGGTGCGCGCTGACCGAGCTGCGCAAAGGAACCACGCCGGGGATCTAAATCCATCCCTGCGCTGGACCACCATCACGAGCATTCCAGATACTCGCCTCGGAGCTAAGGAGACCGTCGAAGTTCAGGGCCATCTGGACTGTTCGAGTAGTATGCGAATGCAATCGGCGTGCAGATTCAAACTCCAGAGACCGGCGTGTCCAGATAAATTGGAGGATGCCCTTGGCGGACTCTTCAGAAAAACTGCGGGCAGGAGACAGCGAGACTCATTGAGGCGTGCCTTTGCGCATGGGACTTCCGGTTTCGTCCGGCGTGCCCCTCTTGACGACGCGCGGACTACCAGAAGTAGGTCGCGATGACGCGAGGCGGGCCGGCGACTGAATCGATTACCGTGGTCGCGACAACCACCTGCAGGTTCTTCTTCTGCCATTCCGGCGGAGCGGTTCGCAGGCCCTCGGCGAGAAAGTCCTGTCTGCAGAAGAACTCGCCCGCGGCTTGCGTACCGTTCGCGGCGAGTCCCGCCGCGGCGATCAGGACCTGCCCGGTCTTGGAGTCCAGCAGCCTGGTGACGACTCCAAAATCCTCCGCGACGCCATTCTGCGGGCCCAAGCGCAGGGACCAGACCCTTCGTGAGGGCCCTCTTTCTTCGATCCACATGCGTTCATTGTCTTCCGCGAACACGAAACGCAGGTCGGAAGTCATTTGCAGCGTCCACCGGTTATTGAATGCTCCCACCAGGACGGCGGGAGAGTTGCGAAGGTCCTCAAAAGAGTAATTGCTGCCGATCCTGACTTGGCTCGGTTTGTTGATCCGGGCGAACAGGGCGGAAAGCTGGGTCGCCACATAGACGTCGCCCATGGCCACGCCAAAATCCGAATAGGGGAGCATGTCGCGCCATCGCAACTCCTCATTCGGATCCAAGGGAAGTACCTTATTGGACCTCTCGACCTCTGTCTGAAAGGCCCCGGGATGAGCCTTTGAGAATCTCCGGTAGAGGTCCAGGGACGGCCGATAGAGGACCGGCTTCGCCAAGCAGATCAGGACGGGTTGTGATGTCGCAAAAACCGGGGACCAGAACTGGTCCAGGGTGGACTCTCGTGGCCTCGCATAGTGAATGCGGATGGTAATCAGCACCAGGGCCAGGGCAAGGCCGAGCGCAATCGTCGTTGCCAGCCGTAGCTTGCTGCGATTCTCCGCCCGCCGGGGTGTCGCGAGAACGACCGGAGGCGCGGCCGCATTCCAATCAAACTCGGGTACATAGGAGCCAATCGGGAGTTGGATGCGGACGGGTGACGAATGCGACTCCTCATGATAATACTGCGCCAGCCTTCTCCGTACCTCGCTCGCCTTGAGTCGAACCACCGGATCCTCACCCGTGGCATAGCTCGCGGGACGGTGGAACAGATCGGCCCCAATGATTCGCTCCTTCAAAGAGTCCGTGTGCCCTTCGAGGCTGCGTTGGACAACGAAAGAAAGGAACTGTTGGCTGCGCTTGCTGGCACGAAAGGGTTGGCTGTTCAGGATGCTTCCCAGTTCGCGCAGCACGGCCTGCCTGTGCAGCTCATCAATTGAAGTGGTGTCTGCTTGCGGACCGGGAACCGCGTGCGATTCAGCTCTGAGTTTCATGGCCTTTCCCCTTGCCGCCGCCGACCAGCGCACTGGGCCCGCGGGCACCGAGGCGGAGGTCATACACCCTCCTGGCGGCCTCTGCCTGCCGCCCAGCCTCTGAGCCCGAATTCACTTTGCCAATCCTTGCTTACTCAAGTCTACCAAACCACACCATACGTTGACAAGGCGCAAGCGCTGCTTTGCGAACCAAACGCTCGATAGGGTGTGCTCCTGGTCTTGCTTCCTGGCATACAATTTACACAGCGCGGCATAGCCGCAACCAAAGGATAGTCCCGTTCTGGAAAAAACCGTCGCACGCTGCAAAGACTTTCGGGCTTAGTAATGCGGAGGTGTCATTCAGTGTCCGACTTTCCCAGACGATCCGTTCGTAGGGATTGAGAATACCTTGGGCATTTGCGCGGCGGTTAGCGGTACCCTCTCCGCCCTGGAATCCGCTGCGGTTGGGCGTCAGGGCAAGACCGTTCGCTGAGTGTGACGACATCCCCCGACTTTCCCCCAAGGTGGAGGCTCCTGCTGGTTAGCGCCAAACCAGAGATGCAGGTCGTCGAATAATAAAGATTCTGCCCCACTAGCGATCCGGTTGCGGCCTGCCGCGCACCCTCTAAACCTAAATCCACGTTGCGGTTCGGTGCTCGCCATGCTGTACCGAACTGTACGATGCCTTGACAGGTCGCAAGCGGGACTCCTACGCTCCGTGCCGTCGCATTGTAGTCGCCGAGCCAGGAGGGGGGCGCGCCGTCCACGAACCCAGCGGTGATCCGTGTGGTCGTTGGGGTGAACCCCCTCCCCGCTGCTTCCCTAAGGCGTTTCTGCCGCTTGGCGAGAACGCCGGGGCTTAAAAGGCAGGGCCGGCGCACGGTGCGCCCGTGCCCAAGCATTGGGTATAGGGAATTTCTCGGTGTTGGAGGTTCTTGCATCTTCACGGATCCGCGGGTGCAGGTCACGATCATGTGAAAAGCGGCGGGGTCTACCGGTATGAGGAGGGATGTGGGGCCGTGGCGTTCGTACAAACCTCAAGAGAGGTCCGCTCTATTTCAGAGGCACGGATTGCTGCTCTACCAGCCTGAATCGCTTCCTGTCAGTTTCCTGCTTAAGTGAGGCCTGCTGCAAATTTGAGAGACGCTTTAGCAGTGCTTGGATTTCGTCGCTCTGTACACTCTGTCCGGAGTGCCGCAACGCAGTGATGAGATGATATACTGCGGTCCGGTCGGAGGGGGCATATTGCAGCGCAAGCCGGCACTGTTCAATCGCAAGGCCGTACTGGCCAGAACGCGCGTACAGGCCCGAAAGGATATCCCTTGCTTCTACCGAATCCGGTTTCAGTTTCACAGCTAGCAGTGCAGATCTCATTGCTTCTCCAGATTCTTCACTATCTATGGCAAATCCCTGGTTTACAAGCAACCTGGCGAGCAGGCAGTGCAGTAAGGGGCTATCTGGATGAGCTTTCAACTGCGAACGTACCTGTAATAATGCTTTGTCGGAATGAACGGAATGATTCCTTGCCAGTTCCGCAAGGTCCAGGGCATACGAACTTAGACTTTGCGCTGAATCAAGGTGCTCGGCCGTATTGAAATCGGCTTCCGCCGTATCGTACTGCGCAAGTTGCGCATAGAGCAAGCCGCGCGAGATATATAAAGATGGATCGTCCGTAATGCGCTTCAGACCAGCATTGATCATATCAATCCCAACCTGAAAGGACTCGTGATCCAGACAGAGCGTAGCAAAAGCATTATAGTAGCTTGCATTCGCCGGGCTCAGAACGATCGCCTGCCGAAGAAGGGACACGGCTTTAGGAGTATTGCCCACAGCCTCATATGCCTCGGATGCCAGGCTCAAGAGGTCCGGGTCTGACTGGCCCGTCGCGAGTAAAGGGTCAAGTACTTTGATGGCAGCCTCATCCTGCTTCGTTTCGACCAGTACTACCGCGAGATCATATTTTGGATAAGTGCGCCGTGGAAGTAGTGCAGCAAGCTGTTCGAATATGGAGATCGCTTTCTGAGGTTGTCTCGTTTGCACGAAACAATAACCATATGCTTCCAGCGAGTCAGGATGAGTCCCGATCACTTTCGCGCTGAGAAGAAAATGGTCAATCGCAGCCTGGCAATTTCCTTGTCTTTCCTCGAGGGTCGCGAGCATTTCGTGCGCCGTCTCATCTTTCGGATCGGCTTTCAATATCTTTTCGAGTAGCGGGATTGCGTGTTTATCCTGTGCCTGATAGAGGAGTTGCACTTCGCCTCTCAGAGCTGCAGCGTAGTTCGGGGAGAGACTCAGTGCCCTCTCAAAGGCATTTACCGCATCATGATTGCTGCCCTTGATCGAAAGTACAATCCCTTCCAATGTCCAAAGTCGGAAGTCGTTGGGCGTCTCGTGCAAGGCGGATCTGGTAATCTGTAAAGCTTGGTCGTACTCCTGAGAACGAATCAACGATTCTATCGACGCAATAGACACTTTGGTTTGTTGCCCTTGAGCAACGAAAGATGCACCCAAGATGAAAAGCACCACGCATCTGGTACGAAACATAGAACCGCCGATCCCCATGCGTGAACGCTCAGAACAGTGTAAACGTTCAGGAGCGTTGCTTCTTAAATGCGCAGGCATATATTACCCATTGCGCTTCCGTGATTCAACTGCCTGGCGGGCGTAGCGCAAGCGTTTTCTTCATGGCTTGCCCTTCGACAATCTCATAGATCGCGTCTCCCGCAACGTTGCGGAACTCCTGCTCCAGTCCGCTGGGCCATTGGACTTTCACTTTGCTCATCAGGGCGTCGCGGCCCAACCCGAAATGGAGGCGCGTGTCATTCGTTGAGTTGTAACTTCCTCCCCCATGGACTTCGTCAATCTGAGTCATACTGGATGTGTAGACGGTGACGCGCGCGCCAACCGCAGCACGGTTGCTCTTGGTGCCGATGAGACGAAACAGAACGCGATGGTTGGGGTTGCGCGTTTCGTTGAGAAACAAGGAAGGCGGACCGGCGGCATTGAAGACGATGACGTCGAGATTGCCGTCGTTGTTGACGTCGCCAAAGGCGGTGCCACGGCGCGACTTGAGGGGGCCATCGTTGAGCCCGGCGCGATCCGCAATTTCCTCGAAAGTCCCGTTTCCCAGGTTGCGGAACAACTGCATCGGCTCGCCATACTTGACTTCGTTTTCCAGCGCATCCATCAAGGAGGAAAAGTTGCCGTTGGCAATGAGGATGTCGGGCCAGCCATCGTTGTCGAAATCGCCGAAGCCCACCCCCCACTTAATGGGAGTGGTGGTCAGAGGAGCGATTTGGGCTTGCGTGGCCACGTCCGTGAAGCCTTTCCCGTCATTTCGATAGAGGCTCGCGGGCTGTGCGCGGTAGCGGGTCACAACCAAGTCGAGCTTGCCATCGCGATCGAAGTCGCCGAAATCCCCGGCCATGTTGCCGAAGATTTCCCCGTTGGGTCCCAGACCGGCGCCCGAGAAAACTCCGATTTCTTCAAATGTGCCGTCGCGCTTGTTGTGATAGAGGAAATTCTGGCCATCGTCGTTGGTGACGAAGAGGTCAGGCCAACCGTCGTTGTCGTAATCGCCCCAAGTAACACCCATACCATGAAGCTTGCCGGGATCGCTGACGCCCGCTTTTTGAGACACATCCTCGAAGGTGCCGTCGCCCCGATTGCGGAACAGATAATCAGTTTCCCCTGGCATTTCGTCGGGCATTTCGAGGATGACGGACCTGTAGCCGGTAGCGTCGGGGTCGGGCGGCGGCAAGTGGTGGAGATCAGTGTGAACGTAGCGAGCTACAAACAGGTCGAGATACCCATCGCGATCGTAGTCAGCCCAAGCCGCCCCGGTGCTGAACCCCCCGACTTTGAGCCCGGCCTTTTCGGTTACGTCCTCGAATTTGCAGCCTCCGAGATTATGGTAGAGCACGTTGTGACCATAGCCGGTGATATACAGGTCCGGCAAGCCATCGTTATCGTAATCTCCCACAGCGATGGCATTTCCCCAGCCGCGGGTTGTGAGGCCGGCAGACGTGGTCACATCGGTGAAGTGAATACTCCCGGAAACCGCATCCTGATGGTAAAGGGTGATCATCGGATCGCCGCCGCGAAGATATTGCTCGATGGTGGAGTCGTTCACGACAGCGATATCGAGCTTGCCGTCGTTGTCGCAATCGAAGAGGGCGATGCCGCCCCCACCCATGGTTACCACTAGATAGCGGCGCTCGGACGACGAGCGTGGAATGCTCGTGAGTCCTGCCTGCGCAGCAATGTCGCGAAAGTGCATGGGGGCCTTGGAGGACGTGATTGAGATGGTTTGGCCAGGACTGCGTTTGGTGCGGGGCGACGGCAGTGTAGAGGACGGGAGCTGGGCGAGACAGAGGGAAGCCGCCAGAGTACCCAGGACGACGATCCAGTGTTTTCGCATGCGCAAGCGCCGGCAAGCCGGCCCTATCGGGTTCGCGTTCACGCTATGAACAGATTGAGCCAGGATTTCCATTTTGCCTTCCCGGCCACGAGCCAGTATACTCCCCGTCGCCTCCGTTGGGCCGCTTTTTCATCCTTTCTACCCCGTGCGACTCCGGCAGGACAGGAAGGGGCCAGCCCTGTCTCTTCCGGGCAAGGGAAAACCAGAAATTGCTCCGTTTCCAAGCGATTTCTCGGACACCTCTCCGTCCCCTCCCTCCCGGCCGGTCGTTTTGAACTGCCGGGGGACGCCCACGCGTTCTACCACCCCGGGCACTCCAATCCCCAGCCGTGAGTGGTCACGCATCATGCGTAGGGCTGTTGCCAGGACCGGATCATCTTGGGCGATGAAATCAGTGGAGCGGCGCGACCCCGGCTTAAGGAACGGCGTTTAGGTTACCAAAAGTATGTGGCCACGACACGTGGCGGGCCGGCGACTGAATCGGTTACGGTGGTCGCGACAACGACCTGCAGGTTCTTCTTCTGCCAGTCCGGCGGGGCGGTTCGCAGGCCCTCGGTGAGAAAGTCCTGTCTGCAGACGAACTCGCCCGCGGCTTGCGTACCGTTCGCGGCGATTCCCGCCGCGGCGATCAGGACCTGCCCGGTCTTGGAGTCCAGCAGCCGGGTGACGACTCCATAATCTTCCGCGACCCCGCCCTGTGGGCCCAGGCGCATAGACCAGACCCTTCGTGAGGGCCCTCTTTCTTCGATCCACATGCGTTCATTGTCTTCCGCGAACACGAAGTGCAGGTCGGAAGTCATTTGCAGCGTCCAGCGGTTATTGAATGCTCCCACCAGGACGGCGGGAGAGTTGCGAAGGTCCTCAAAAGAGTAATTGATCCCGATCCTGACTTGGCTCGGTTTGTTGATCCGGGCGAACAGGGCAGAAAGCTGGGTCGCCACATAGACGTCCCCCATGGCCACACCAAACTCCGAAAAGGGGATCATGTCGCGCCATCGCAACTCCTCATTCGGATCCAAGGGAAGTACCTTATTGGACCTCTCGACCTCTGTCTGAAAGGCCCCGGGATGAGCCTTTGAGAATCTCCGGTAGAGGTCCAGGGACGGCCGATAGAGGACCGGCTTCGCCAAGCAGATCAGGACGGGTTGTGATGTCGCAAAAACCGGGGACCAGAACTGGTCCAGGGTGGACTCTCGTGGCCTCGCATAGTGAATGCGGATGGTAATCAGCACCAGGGCCAGGGCAAGGCCGAGCGCAATCGTCGTTGCCAGCCGTAGCTTGCTGCGATTCTCCGCCCGCCGGGGTGTCGCGAGAACGACCGGAGGCGCGGCCGGATTCCAATGAAACTCCGGGACATAGCAGCCCACCGGGAGTTCGATGCGGACGGGTGACGAATGCGACTCCTCGTGATAATACTGCGCCAGCCTTCTCCGCACCTCGCTCGCCTTGAGTCGAACCACCGGATCCTCACCCGTCGCATAGCTTGTGGGACGGTGGAACAGTTCGGCCCCAATGATTCGCTCCTTCAAAGAGTCCGTGTGCCCTTCGAGGCTGCGTTGGACAACGAAAGAAAGGAACTGTTGGCTGCGCTTGCTGGCACGAAAGGCTTGGCTGTTCAGGATGCTTTCCAGTTCGCGCAGCACGGCCTGCCTGTGCAGTTCATCAATTGAAGTGCTGTCTGCTTGCGGACCGGGAATTGCTTGCGATTCAGCTCTGACTTTCATGGCCTTTCCCCCTGCCGCCGCGGGCCGGACCACTACGCCTGCGGGCACTGAGGCGGAGGTCGTACATCCTCCTGGCGGCCTCTGCCTGCCGCCCTGCCTCTGAGCCCGAATTCACTTTGCCAATCCTTGCTTAGTGAAGTGTACCAAACCACACCATACGTTGACAAGGTGCAAGCGCTGCTTTGCGAACCAGACGCTCGATAGGGTGTGCTACTGGTCTTGCTTCCTGGCATACAATCTATACAGCGCGGCATAGGTGCAACCAAAGATCTGGTTTTAATTGAGGATTGACGATTGAAAAAGTGGTGTGGCAACTCCCTCTAATGTCCATCAGCAATCGACAATCGGCAGTTCCAGCCATCCTGGGCCATGTGATGATATACCCCGACTTTCCCCAGGGTGGAGGCTCCTGCCGGTTAGCCCAACTTCCGCGCTTTTCACCCGTTTTGCGGTTATCGGCAGCAATAAGCTTTGTGTTTTCAATGAGGGTGTTACCATCTCACAAAATAGTGACGAAAATATTGTTTCGAAAAAGAGCATTGGTCCGCTATTTTTCTCTTGACGGGCCTGGGGCTCTGGACAGTATAGTTACGAAGATGGAACACGCTCCAAGGCAAGCCGTTAGACCGCACATCAGTCAGAGTAGTCTCCGCTGGAACTGCTTATAGTGACGGAAAAAATCATAACCCCTTATTTTTCAATGGCATTTTTCGAAAAGCGCGGAAATTGGGTTAGCGCCAAACCAGAGATGCAGGTCGTCGAATAATAGAGATTCTGCCCCACTAGCGATCCGCCTGCGGCCTGCTGCGCACCCTCTAAACCTAAGCCCACGTTGCGGTTCCGTGCTCGCCGCACTGTACCGAACTGTACGATGCCTTGACAGGTCCCAAGCGGCACTCTTACGCTCCGTCCCGTTGCATTGTACTCGCTGAGATTTTACTTTTGCGCCGGGTCTGGAAAAGCAAGCAAGGATTACATAGCGCCCTCAGAAGGGGGTGCGTGTGAACCAGAATTTCGACCTTTGAAAAGGAGGGTTTATGACCAGCGTGAAGTCTGCGACAAGAATTTCCATCCTCGTCATGCTCGTATTGAGCCTGCGGGGATCATCGGCATTTGCTCAATTCTCGAGTCCTTATTCGAGCGGAATTGAGGGCACGGTAGTAGATCCATCCGGAGCTCTAATCCCGGGCGCTACGGTCACCATTACGGATACCCGGCTTGGGGTAGTAAAAACTACCACAACCAACCAGGCTGGTTATTTCCGCATCGACACTATAGCTGCATCCACTTACACAGTGCAGATCCAAGTGACCGCCTTCAAGACCTGGGTGCAGAAGGGCCTTACCCTTCAGGTTGGGGAGATTCGAACCCTTGCGCCCGTACTGCAGGTGGGAGCAGTATCCACAAATGTCACTGTTACCGCGCTGCAGCAGTCAGTCGACCTGGTATCAGCGAAAACCGGAGCTACCATTGCGGAAAGTACCGTGAGCGAGATCCCGCTTGCAGGTCAAAACATTTTCGGCTTGGTGGCTCTGGCGCCGGGAATAACGGGAGCCGGGGGGGGAACCACATCGTACGACAACTATACCAACGAATACGCCATTAACATCAATGCCGCCGGACTGCGCCAGGAACAAAACGGCTACATGATCGATGGCGCGTACACCGACACCCCGTCCCGCGGCGGCGGAACCTCCATCTCCCCCAATCCCGAAATCGTGCAATCCATAAACGTCTTAACAAACAATTTTGATGCCGCAAAAGGAAGAAATGCCGGCGCGACGGTCCAAGTTTTTACCAATTCAGGCTCGAACCAGTTACATGGAACCGTCGATTACTATTTCCTGAATAACTCGCTCTCTGCACGCACCGAATTTGAATCTACGGTTCCGACGTTCAAGCGCAGCGAGTACAGCGCCACTCTGGGGGGGCCGATTATCAAGAACAAGCTGTTTTTCTTTGGAGCCATTGACGTGCTGCGCTCCAGCAGTGCCCAATCCTACCAAGCCACGGTTGAGACGCAGGATTTCGATACCTGGGCTAAGACCAATCTCCCCAATAGCCTTGGAACTCAGGTCCTTGAGACAGCTCCGCCCCAGAGTTTCCCAACCACAGGGTTCGTGACCGTCGGCCAGATCACTGGAAGTTACTACCCGCTGCCGACGGGTATCCCTGCCACGCTGAACGCCCTTGGCACCGCAAACATCAGCTTCACCATTCCGAAAAACGGCTACCAGTGGAGCTTCCGGGTTGACGACTATCTCACGAAAAAAGATCGCCTCTATGTGGATGCAATGCGCACAGCGGACACTTCGCAGCAAACCACCACGGCGCGGCCTGCGATGAACAATCCCCAATTCAACTATTCCGATTTTGTGAACTTTGATTGGACACACACCTTTTCGTCACATCTCCTGAATGAAGCGGGTGCGAGCATGATACGTCCATATGGCCAGTATAGTGGATTGCCCGCGTTCCAGATTCCATACATCAATGTGATAGGAATGGGCGGATTTGTAAGTTGGGGACCTGGGAACTTTACCCAAACGACGGTCGGTTGGCGCGATATCATGACCGACATGGTGAGAACGCACACGCTTAAGTTCGGCTTTGAGCAGTATAACATCCGCGAGGCCGATGAACAGCAAATGGGTGGGGGTGCTCGTCCATGGTATAATTTCAACAGTCTGCTCGACTTTGTTCAGGGTCTGCCGTTTTCAGAATCGGGTACGCCTGTTAACCTTGCCACGCACCAACAAGCAGCCTTTGCTTACTACCGCCGCGCACTCTACACAGGTTTATTCCTCCAGGACGACTGGAAGGTTAAGCCAACATTTACGTTGAATCTTGGCGTCCGGTACGACGCAATGGCGCATCTATTTTCAATAGAAGGCCCTCCGTTGACCAATTTCACATTTGGACAAGGTGCTACCCTGGATGAACGGATCGCGAACGGTGTCGTCGCGCTCACTCCGCATGATTATTTCGTTGACCATAATCCGTGGTACATAACCCCACGCGTCGGATTTGCGTGGGACGTTTTCGGAAATGGCAGGACAGCGGTGCGAGGCGGTTTTGGCCTGTTCGCGGATCAACCGCCATTCATCGACATGACCTCCCAGACAGGCAATCCTCCCCTTATTTTTCTGCCGTCTGTCAGCGTGCAGTATGGGCAGACACCGGTATTCCAGTTTTGCAGCCCTCCATCTGGCTGGCACGAAACCTGCCCCGTAGTGAACACAAGCAATGTTACTGTGAACTCGAGCGGTGGAGTCCTCGTCAACGGTGTTATTCAGCCGTCGACTGTTTACGGATTCTCTCCCGGCATAACAATGACTCAGGTCGAGGACTGGACCCTTAGCGTGCAGCGGCAGTTGCAAAACAATCTCATTCTTGAGGTGTACTACTTGGGGTCGGCTGCCCATCACCTGCCGATTATGCTTTACTCGAATATTAACACCTATGCCGGAGACTTAATTGTCAACGGAGGGACTTGGAAGGGCCTCAATCGGAATTTTGGCCCAATTGAGTACGGCACTACCGACGGCAACTCGATCGGCAACTATGGCTCTGTATCGCTAACGCGCAGGACTTCCCATGGGCTAGGGGTGAGGGGCGTCTACACCTATGGGAAGGCCCTGGATACTTTCAGCTCTTCGGGTTCATTGGATACGGGATCAATCACAACAACCACTCCAGTCATCCAGGAGTTTGATTTGAATGCACAGCGTGGCCGGGCCGACTTTGACATACGACAACAATTCTCGGCCGATGGCACTTGGACGGTGCCAAACCCGTGGACCTCTCATTTAGCCAGAAACGTTCTAGGCGGATGGCAGTTTGGCGGCGTGTGGATACTACAGACAGGGTTGCCCTTCACGGTTTACACAAGCGCGCCTTTTCAGCCGGTCTTCAACTCCAGCGGCAATGTCATCGGCAATACCGGAGGCGACTACAATGCGGACGGAGTTGACTACGATGTGCCGAACGCACCAAGTTTCGGTAACCACCTGAGTGGTCAACACAAGAAGAACTTTCTAAACGGACTGTTTGCTGCGTCTGCATTTCCGGCGCCGGCTCTGGGACAGGAAGGGAACCTCGGTCGAAATACATACAACCAGCCCGGATATAACAACCTTAACTTCACCTTTGAGAAATTCTTCTCTGTTCCCTGGTTCTCCGGGGAGAAGTTGAGACTGGAGGCAAGGGGTGAAGTCTTTAATCTGTTCAATCGCGTCAATCTTACCGGAGTGAATTCAGATTTATCCAGTGGTCTGTTTGGGCACTCGACGAATCAATTACCTCCGCGCAGTCTCCAAATACACATACGCGCCATTTTCTGAGCTAGGCGCGCCCCCGGGAGAAGTGATGGCTAGCGGCGTGTCCCTCTTTTAACCACGTCCTTTCCATCACTTCTCCCAATTTGAAATGAACAAGTTGGCGGGAAGTTCGTCTCCGCTGCGTCTTCTTGCCTATGCCGCAGCGTGGGGCCGTGACCTGAGTACGCATCAGAAGGAGGTCCGAAGATGTTCTCATTCGTTCGTCGAGTCAGCATACTGCTCTATGTGGCCGCTATCCTGCTCGAAGGTGCGGCCCTGCATGCCCAAGAGGCCAGAGTTATTCTTGAGCGGGATGGAAGTACGATTGTTCTTGAGCCCTACGCGCCGAACATTGTTCGGCTGACGCTTAGCAAAGTGAAAGACAAGGCTACCGCGGCTCCCGGGTATGGATTTGTCGGGTCTCCATCCGCCGCGGGCTGGAAGCACGAGCAAGATAGCCGTGGCGATATTTACACTTCCACCCGGCTTGTGGTTGTCGTCGCGGCGAGTCAGCCTCCAAAGCCTTCGGCCAACGACCTGCAAGTTGCGAAGTTCTTCTTCGACTTTTTCACGCAACCACGGGCACATATCACGATCAGCACGCCCGAAGGCAAGACGCTGCTGGACATGCTTGGCTGGTCAATGTCCGCACCGAATGACAGCGACGGAAACACGGAGATACTGAACGACAGGCGCCCATCGGATGAACCATTTTATCGGGTCAGCGCCACATTTACTTCGCCGGCGGACGAGCACTACTATGGTTTGGGACAAAACCAGGAAGGCTTTCTCGACCACCGGGGTCATCCAGTCAATTGTTGGCACGACTACTTTGCTCCGGGCGGGGAAAGTCTTTGCGTGCCTTTCCTGGTATCGAATCGCGGTTACGGCTTGGTGTGGGACAACCCTTCCAAGACTAGGATAGAGGCCGGTTTCAACGAGCGGACCAAGTGGACATCGCAGGTGGGCGATCGCGTATCCTTCTTCGTGATCGCCGGTAAAGATACAGATGAAATCTACTCGGGCTATCGCCAACTCACCGGACCTACCCCCATGCTGCCCAAAGCGGCCTATGGTTTCATTCAAAGCAAACAGCGCTATGACTCGCAAGACGAGATACTCGGGGTAGCCAAGGGCTATCGCGACCGGCATCTTCCCGCCGATGTGATTGTGGTCGATTTTCTGTATTACACCAAGATGGGCCAGATGGATATGGATCCCGCGAAGTGGCCCGATCCGGAGGCGATGAACCGGCAGCTTCATGCCATGGGCTACCAATCGTTGATCAGTATTTGGCCGCGCTTCGCTGTGGGCTCTCAGTACTATGACATGCTGTTGCAGAAGGGTTGGTTCGAACATCATGCGGATGGGACCCCGACCAACAACGATCCCAGGGATCGTGTTGGTTCCGACATCGACACGACAAATCCCGATGCGGCGCGCTGGTATTGGGAGACCATTCGAGACAAATTCGTTCACAAAGGCTTCGATTCAATCTGGCTGGATGAAACCGAACCTGACCTGCCGCCCGACAACAGCTACTTCTTTATTGGTCCAGGCCAACGGTACTACAACGTGTATCCCCTGTTCCATACAAGCGCCGTGTACGAGGGTTTCCGTCGCGACACGCAGAAAAGGGTATTGATCCTTGCTCGCGCAGCCTATCTGGGGGCGCAGCGCAACGGGACGATCTTCTGGTCCTCGGATATCTATCCCACCTGGGATACTCTGAAGCGGCAGGTGCCCGCGGGCCTCGACTTCACGGCCTCAGGGTTGCCTTACTGGTGCAACGACGTCGCTGGATTCCTGAACCTGCCCGAGGTGCATCATCCCCTTCACCCGCCATTGATCGACCCCTCCGACGCGCGGGACAACGTAGGCGGATACGACGATTACCCGGAACTGTACGTCCGGTGGTACGAGTACGGAGTCTTCGAGCCTATCTTCCGTACGCACGGAACGCGCAACTACAACGAAATCTGGTCGTATGGGAAGCAGGCCGAGCCGATCCTGGAGAAATATCTCAGGCTCCGTTACGAGCTGTTGCCCTATATCTATTCGCTTGGGTATCGCACATACACAACCGGTGCGCCTTACATGCGGGCCCTCTTCATGGATTTCCCCGACGATCCGAGTGTCGCGGGGATCGGAGATGAATACATGTTCGGTCCTGCGTTTCTGGTGGCTCCAGTTACGGATCAGGGAGCGACGAACCGCATGGTCTATCTTCCTGCTGGAGCCGTATGGTACAACTACTGGACAAACAAGCGGTTCGAGGGTGGGCAGACGATCCAAGTGAGTGCGCCGATCGAGACGATTCCACTTTTTGTAAAGGCGGGTTCGATTGTGCCGCTGGGGAGCGCCGTCGAGAGCACGCATGACAAGCAGAGCATCGCGCGTGTGAGGGTTTATTCGGGGGCGGATGGGGATTTCACGCTCTACAATGATGATGGGCAGACATATGCGTACGAGAAAGGCGACCGCCAGATCACGCACCTGCACTGGGACGATGCCGCCCAAAAATTGACACAGACCGGGGCGAAGGCGTGGAGTGGAGATGCAACTCCGGAGGTGGTTCGGGGGCGGTGAACTGCCCGCCATTTCGTACCGCGGAGAGTGTTAGAGCAGCGCGGTGGGAGTTTGAATTATTCCGCCACCGCAGCCGGGGGTGTGCAAGAGTGGGAAGCGTTCTTGGCCCTCCACTTATCCATACCCCTCGGGCATTCCCATCTGCCACGCTCCTGGCGATGGTCGTCTGTAACCCAGTGACGAGTGTGGCCGTTCCAGAAACGGTGACAATATAGCCCAAGCTCCTCGTTCCAAAGAATCTGATTGATGCGATCATTGGTATCGACGTGCTCCTGACGAAATCGCGATGCGTCACCCTGCTCATCCAGTTCAGCCGCAATCAGGGATAGATAGTAGGCGTCCATCGACCAGAGAGCGTTGAGGTCCACGGCGTCGGTATTGATCCAACGTCCGGGCCCGACAAGGTCGTTCCCTACGACGGGAAGGCGGTCAGCGTAACACCCTGAAAGCGATCGCTGCGCCTTGGCAGGCCTGGCGCGCGATTCGTTAGCCCCGGCGTTGATGGGCATGGTTTCAGCGGCCTCCTAGCCTCCGGCAGTGCGAAGGCGACAACAGAGTCCCCGAGCTTGGGGCCGGGAGCCTTCCCGTGCCCGCGGGAGGCGATCACGATGTACTGGCGGCCGCCCTGCCGCGCCCGGTAAATCGTGGGCGCGGCCACCGCCGACGCTGGCGCCGTATGAAGAGTTTTCAGTTCGCCGGGCACGCATTGACTTCGAGTGGTGACCACGCGATTCTCTTGCGACATTTTGAAGGATGATGAAATCATCTTGACGACGTTAGATGGTGTGGACTTTACCGAATTTGTGCAGCCGGAGGACGTCGAAGTGCTCGCCGATTCTGGTGAAGCAATCCTGACCCCGGTGACCTGTCACCCGTTCTATTTTGTGGGCCCTGCGCCCAAGAGATTTATTGTCCGGGCGCAGAGGATTCCTGGATGATGCAGGACTTGCACCGGGGCGCCACCGACTAACAAGTAGCCATTAAAGAGGAGTAACAATGTTCAAATCGATTGTTCTGAGTCTGGTGTTTCTAGCTCTACAAACAACGCATCCAAGCGAAGCATTGCGCGGGGCAAGAAGTATCAACGCATTGAAGTCAATGATCGGGAAAGCGGATTATCGAGGGCTTATCACACGATTGGAGAGTCTGAACAGCGACATTGCAACTAAGGGGCTGCATGATTTCCCTGATTCGACGGAAAGCTTCTTACTGGATATGCATATGTAGAATATTACGACTTAGACTTATACTTCGGGAATATATATCTGTCCTATTACGCAATAAGCCGATATAATTTCACGAATTTCAAAGTGTTTCTTGATCGACAACAGCCTGATGGTTTCGTATCGCGCACCATCGGGATTACCTATCCAAGACCTGCCCAGATGTTCAAACCCTTCCTGGCTCAAATTGCAGCGTTAGGTTCAAAGCAAAATGGAGATGACTACGAGTGGCTCCGTGCGCGGTATTACGCGCGCCTGCAGAAATACCTTCAGCGATGGTTTCAGTACGATGCAGATCACAATGGGCTGCCCGTTTGGAATAGTTCTGACGCTAGCGGCATGGACGATCAAATTTCCCGTGCCGGCGACCTGGATTCCTATCAGGATGAAGGAGTTGATCTTGCCTGCTATCTGGTTCGAGAACTCATGGCAATGGCGGTTATCGCCGGCAAGTTAGGTAAAACCTCGGATCAAGTGATGTACAGAGAACACGCTCGTCATCTCTCCGACTTGATCAATAAAGTCTTCTGGGATGAAAGAGAGGGTTTCTACTACGACCGGAACGAAAAAACGGGTGAAAGCGTCAGGGTCAAATCAATTGCGGGATTCGGTCCACTATGGGCTGGGGTTGCCACTCCGCGGCGCGCGAAAAGGCTTATTTATGAGCATCTCTTGAACCCAAAGGAATTTTGGCTGAGGTACCCTGTCGCCAGTTATGCCAAGACCGAGGCGGACTACTATCAGGGAACCCGTAACGGAGAATGTAACTGGCGTGGCCCAACATGGATCCCGACGAATTACATGATCTTTCACGGCCTGCTTCGGTATGGGTACGCCGAAATCGCAAAGCAATTGGCGCTCAAGACCTTCCGCTTGGTTCTGGACGAAAATCCGGTGACTCGAGAATATTACGACGCGGATACGGGCAAAGGGAATGGCATGAATCCATTCTGGGAATGGTCTGCGCTAGCCTACATCATGCCACTAGAATACGTGACTGCGTATGATCCAACTGATCTTAGCGGCGCGGTAGAGCCGGTGATTCGGAAGGACCTGGGAATAACATTTCCTTAGAGTGCCGGTCGGGGCTGCGTATATGTTGGCAAACTTAGTAGGAACCTGTCCGTACCAAAAATCCCGTTCAGATTGAAACCATTGATCTTACCGGAAGGCATTGCTACTGTTCCGACCTTATGTTCACTTCCCTATTTTCCGCGTTGTTTAGAATCCGAGCTTGGTTCCGAACCCGGGCAGCGCTGCTTCAAAGATCACGTGCCGCGTGTTGCCGCCCTTGTCGCCGTTGTCTTCATCATGTAATGGTTGGTGCAAGTCGCCGACGAAATGAATCACGAATTTCAGGGCCTGTGCCTTCGCGTCTTTGTCGGCGTTCGGGTCTTTCAGGACGGCGAGGAATTGTTCCGTCTTGGCGATTACGCAATCACCGTTACGGCACTCGCGGGCCAAGTCGATCGTGGAATCCGCCAGGGGTATGTCGATGTAATGCCACGGGGCGGTCTCGCGGTGGTCGTGGCGGTATTCGTCGGCCCACCCCGAATGCGGGTGTGAACGCCAGATGGGCTCTGCGGAGGCCAATATTCGATTGTTGCTGATTCCGGGTTTGCTCGGGCTTTCGGGATTCTGCGTGGCTCAAGGGGCACCCGGAAACAATCCACTTGGCCGTATAACTGCCTATTCGTACAAGTGCCGTTCTCGCGCGGCACATTCCGGGCGTATCGTCGTACCCACTCGGGAGGAATGCTCCGCGCCCGGGGCCGGCATCGTTTAACCTGGGAGGCCATGACCCAACAGCGCGGTGTTGCCGATCACCCCTCAATCGCCGGCGCGAATACGTTAGCGCAGTTGTGCAACCCCGTGCTTGTGTCACTTCGCGAGCGTCACGGCGTCGCCTCAGTGGGCGCAGGTTTTGTATCGCCCTCGCACAGCTAACCCGATGGCGCACGCATCCGCTCGAAGCGCGAAAGTTGCACAAAAATTGTGCAAAAAGGGGAGGGGGGTGCACTTTTGAATCGCCCTGTCTCCTATCCCCCTATTGCGTTGACTTGGCTGCAAAGGCCCCCTAAGATGGTACGCAACGGCTGGTTCCTCGCATGATTGGCAAGACCGTTTCCCACTACCGCATCCTTTCGAAGCTGGGCGGCGGCGGCATGGGCGTCGTCTACAAGGCCAAGGACACCAAGCTCGGCCGCTTCGTGGCGCTCAAGTTTCTGCCCGAGGAATTGGCAAAGGATCATGAGGCCCTGGAGAGGCTCAAGCGCGAGGCGCGCGCTACTTCTGCCCTCGACCACCCCAACATCTGCACGATCCACGACATCGGCGAACACGAAGGCCAGCCGTTCATCGTAATGCAATTCCTGGAAGGGCAGACGCTGAAGCAGCGGATCGCCGTAGGGGCACGGCGCACCGTGCCCCTACCCACAGACGAACTGCTCGAGCTGGCCATCCAGATTGCCGACGCGCTGGACACTGCCCACTCGAAGGGCATCATCCACCGCGACATCAAGCCGGCGAACATCTTCGTCATCCCGCGAGGCGGGACGGCCCAAGCGAAGATTCTGGACTTTGGCTTGGCCAAGCTGGCACCAAAGCCCAGGCGGGCGGCGGAAACGGTGGGATTCTCTGCGCTGCCCACCGCCTCCATCGAGCCCGAGCAGCTCACCAGCCCCGGCGAGGTGATGGGAACGGTCGCCTACATGTCGCCGGAGCAGGCGCGGGGGGAAGAACTCGACGCACGGACGGACCTCTTCAGCTTCGGCGCGGTGCTCTACGAGATGGCGACAGGTCACCCGGCCTTTTCCGGGACACCTTGCGTGCTCATCTTTGACGCGATACTCCACAATGCGCCGACCTCACCGGTGCGGCTGAATCCCGAGTGTCCTGCTGAGTTGGAACGCATCGTCAACAGGGCGCTGGAGAAAAACCGGGAGCTGCGTTATCAGCACGCCTCTGACATGCGCGCCGAGTTGCAGCGCCTGAAGCGCGACACGGAATCCGGGCGGCCTTCGCCATCGAGCGAGGCGAGAGCGACCCAAGTTCCTGTGGCGGGCAGGAAACTCTGGAAGGTTCTTGTTCCCGCTGCCCTGATACTTGTCGCTGCTGCCATCGGGGGAACGGTCTACTTCCGCTCGCGCCAGGCCATGGCCCGCCTGACCGACAAAGACACTATCATCCTCTCCGATTTCGACAACAAGACCGGTGACAGCGTATTCGACGACACGCTGAAGCAGGGACTCTCGGTGCAGCTTGAGCAATCGCCCTTTCTCGCCCTGGTTTCCGAGCGCAAGGTGAACGAGACATTGAAGCTGATGGGCCGTCCGGCCGGCGACCGGTTGACGCCGGAGGTCACGCACGAGGTCTGCCTGCGCACGGGCAGCAAGGCCATGCTGACCGGCTCGATTGCGGGGCTGGGCAGCCAATACGTGATTGGCCTGAAGGCAGTGACCTGCGACACGGGCGACGTGCTGGCGGAAGCGCAGGAGCAGGCGGCGGCCAAGGAAGCGGTGCTCAAGGCTCTGGACAACGCGGCACTCAGTATGCGGAGCAAACTGGGCGAGTCGCTCAGTTCGGTGGAAAAGTACGCCACGCCGGTGGAGGAAGCGACCACGCCATCGCTGGAGGCGCTGAAAGCTTTCAGCCTTGGACAAGCCGAACGGCAGAAGCTCGCCCTTGACAGAGCCATTCCGCATCTGGAACGCGCCATCGAACTCGACCCCAATTTCGCCATGGCGTATGCCACGCTGGGCGTGGTCTATCGCATGCAGGGTAGGGGGCAGGCTTCGGATTGCCTGAAGAAGGCGTTTGAGCTGAAGGAGAGGGCGAGTGAGCGGGAGAAGTTATACATCTCCGCGCATTACTATGGGGACGTGACGGGGCAGATTGACAAGACCATTGAAGTCTATGAGTCGTGGAAAGAAATCTACCCTCGCGACATTCTTCCCCGCGAGAACTTGGTGGCCTCTTACGCGCTTATCGGGCAGCATGAGAAGGCCTTAACCAACGGCAGCGAAGCTATGCGCCTCAACCCGAGGGATCGCATCGCCTACATGAATGATGCAGACGCTTACGAAATGCTTGATCGCTACGATGAGGCGAAGGCTATTGCGGAGCAGGCCATCGCGCAGAATCTTGACTCTATGGATGTCCACATGACGCTCTATGATATTGCCTTCATCCGGGGCGACGCCGCTGGCATGCAGCGCGAGATAGCGTGGGCGGCCGCAAAGCCAGGGGAGTCGGGCATGCTCTTTGAGGAGGGTTCGGCTGAGTACTCGCTGGGGAAAACGCAGAGGGCTCGCGAGACATTCAGGCGCTCGGCCAGTCTAATGGGGTCGGAGGGCCTCAAAGAGGCGGCAGCTAAGGCGCGAGCGATGCAGAGTATTCCGGAGGCCGCGCTTGGCAATATCCAAGAGGCTCACCAAAAGGCTACAGAAGCTCTCACCTCCCCAGTGGACAGGGATACGAGGATGACATTAGCGACCGCGCTAGCGCTATGCGGAGACGCCAATCGGGCTCAGAAACTCATCGACGAGTTGGCGAAAGATTTCCCCTTGGACACTCTGCTCAACAATGTCTCCATTCCCGTAGCGCGGGCGATCATTGAGATCCAGCACAACAACCCCACGCGAGCCCTTACGCTGCTGGAGGCTGCCAGCCCCTACGAACTTGGCTGGGGGCCTGGCAATGGCCCTTACTTGCCCATCTATACTCGCGCGCAGGCCTACTTGCAGGCGCGTGAGGGAGCGAAGGCTGCCGCCGAATACCAAAAGATCCTGGACCATCGCGGCATAGACCCCACGAGTTTGCACTATACACTCGCGCGGCTGGGGTTGGGACGCGCTCACGCGCTTCAGGGCCAAACGACAAAGGCCCGTACCGCGTACCAGGATTTCCTCACGCTCTGGAAAGACGCCGACCCCGACATCCCCATCCTGCAAGAAGCCAAGGCGGAATACGCAAAGTTGAAATAATCCCCGCGCCCCGACCCGCGCCCTTGATGCTAGGCTACACTTCTAGAGAGTCTGCGCTGCCCGCTGCGGCCCGATGCAAGATGCCGGGCAATTTCGGCAGGACGGGCTTTCTGCTGATCGCGCGGTCGCAGAGCTTCGCTGTGCGCCAGCCGGCGTGAGCGCACCTGTGCAGCCCCGTGCTTGTGTCACTTCGCGGGCGTCATTGCGGTACCTCAGCCGGCGCAGGGTTTGCATCGACCTCCGGAGCGGGGGGCTTCGCTGCGGCGCTGGCTCCGGGCCTCGTCAAGAGGAACAATGTACGCCCGCTGATTTCCTCATCGAATTCCACACCGCCTCCCTTAAAGGCTAGTCTTACCCCTTCCACTGGGTGTTCGGGAGGCACTTTGCCGAGGGTGCAGTTGACTTGCAGCGTCGCGTTTTTTGCTAACCCCAACACCGGAAGCAGGCGGATGCGCAGCACGGCCAGGCCGCCTGCGGGCATGGGGCCAGAGAACATTCGCATACGCATGGGGCCAAACTGTGGGGGGCCTAACGCGCGGCCTTCGCGCATGAGCGCACCCGGGGCGATACCGTAGGAATCAAAGCTAACAAGTTCACTCGCGATCCAGACACCTGTCTCGAGCACCATTCCATCGGTGGACTTGTGGGTGAAAGTTCCGGCTGCGGTGACCGACTTGCCTTGCGTGGCAAGCGTCCCGGCCGCGCTTCTCAACAACTGCCCTTAGTCCTACGTGAGAGAAAGCAAAGCCCCCCCCGCGCATCACACGGCTTAGCATTTGCTTCGACCCGTTCTATGCGCCCAGCCGAACCGATTTAGATTCGTTCTAAAGAACTAACGCGGGCCCGGTATTGCGCGGCCATGTCCAAGCGGATTGCGCAACCGGCCCCCTGGTCCGGCAAGTGCCGGAATCGTCGAGCCTGCGTGGGTAGGCGCGACCAAAGCATTCTGAGCTTCGTCGATCCGCTGCTGGCAGGCTTGCTCGCAATCGCTGCTGGGAACCAGCAGGGCCGCATGGATGTCGCCGGTGGAGAGCATGCCTTGGGCGAGAATCTCTCCCGAATCGTTGATATAAGCTCCCCAGTACAGATGCAGGTCTGTAGGGTTTTCAACGAGCGCGTTTAGGTCAACCATGGGGCCGCCCTTTTGCCAAAGAAAAGCACGCATGGTGGCCCACCCACTGGGGCCCCACTCACCCGAACATTCGTTTGAAATTCCCACGATTTGCCCGAAATCATTCATGCCCGTGGCCTCGGAGCAGACGTCCTGTCCAATGGTTCCCAAATCTATGGGCTTTCCAAACCTCCAGAGGATGGCGTCATTACCTTGGTCCCCGGAGAGGGTAGCCCCCCCCACCACGTCGCCAAGCTCGTTGATCCAATAGACCCAGGAATAGTTTCCGCCATTTTTTTTGGGAGGCCGCAGGTCCCGAAGTACTCCACGGTCCCAAAGGAATCCATGAGAATATTCGTCGCCAGCTAGGGTGGAATTGCCTACCACCTGTCCCCTATCATTGAGCCAAACTGAATAGCCAATTGTGCCTCCCAAAGTGCCCAAGTCCCTCATCTTGCCGTTAGTCCAGAGAAAGGGATCCTCCGTGGGGATTCCAGTCCACGAATTAATGTCGTAAGACGTATATGACTCGCCGGCGATCTGACCGAACTGATTGATCGCTATTGCGGCGGCGTCGGGGCCGCCCAAGGTGTCCAGATCCCGCATGACGCCGTTTTGCCACACGAAAGCCCGCAATTGGGTTGTGCCAGGCCAAATCATGCCGTAGCCCAATCCGAATCCGGCCGAGAGCGGGTCTTCGGTGGCGTTGAGGGCCACCCCAACTACCTGGCCGAGGTCGTTCACGTCCCATGCGGAGCTCTGAGTACCGCCCAAGGTGCCCAAGTCCCTAATCTTGCCCTTATCCCAGACCACAGCGTGGGCTTCTGGGTATCCAGTATCCGGATCAGGATATCCATTTTCTGCAACCCCTGCGATCAGGCCGTGGTTGTTGATGGCACCACCGACGCTGCTATTGTTGCCGTCGTTGCCCGGGAGGGCGCCCAGATCAGTCAGGATGCCATGGTTCCACAGGAAGGCGTGCATCACGTAGCAGTCGGTTTGGATCATGTCGTAAAGGAATTGACCGAGGCAATGGGGGTTGAACGGATCGGGAGCTGCGGTTTGGCCGCCGCCAATCACTCCCTTGTTTGTAAGACTAATTACAAAAAACTGATTGACGCTGTCGGGGCCTCCGAGGGTGCCCAGATCATAAAGCGTGTACTGGTGGTGCTTGTGTTGTGTTTGCGCCTGCGGGAGTTCATAGACGTTGGGTTTTTGAGCCCAGGTCAGTTGTGCGCTGCCGATCAGCAGCAGCACCGCCGAAAACACAATGTTGAATAGTTTACGCATAGAATCACCTCCAAGAATTAGGAGAGCAATCACGCTTCTCCGTTTCATGTTTAAGCAGCTAGCACAGACTTGTTCTTGAAGTCTGCGGCTTTTGTCTTCCCAAGGTACGAACCGCAGAGTTACAGAACAACTCTGCGCTACCTTGCTTGCTCCACACGCGATCTTGAAATTGAGGGGCCCACAGCACCTCACGTGAGCCGGGCCCCCCTTTTTGGACTATGCGATCAGTCTCGTTTTTCGTCACGATCCTTCATGCCGCAAATCATGCCCTGAGCCGGGCCGATCCAAAACCACGACGCACCCGCTGCTGCCGGTGGCAGTGTAATGTCGGGGGGTAACGTTACACCCGGTCCGAACGGTCCCGAAGAGATGAGGTTGCCGTAGGCGTGCTTGAACACTCCTGTCCCGTTGGCGAATGTGCCTAGTTCAACCACATCAAACACCCCGGAGTCGGAGACGGCGTCAGTCATGTGCTCCGTCACGAAGTGGGTCATCACTTGAATTGTGTTGCCCTTGCCAAAATCCAAGGTCCACGTCTCGGTTCCCAGGTAGATGTCCCCATCGTCGATAAACGATGTGTTGACGACGAGAATCGTGGCATGGTAAACCTTGTTGCCGATCGTGATATCCGCCACCGCGTGCCAAGTGTCCGTTTCGCCGCCGTAGAATGTGCCCGAGAAGGGTTCGCACTGACACTGACCTTGAGCCTGGGCTGGGAGCGCAATCAGAATCAGCACCCCTATCGTCAAAACAGCCACCGATAACAGCTTCCGTAGTAAGTTCCGCATGGTTGGAATTCTCCCTTCTTATTTTGAGAAAGTCGCCTCGGGCCTGAATCGCCCGCTACTCGCGCCCGAGGTTCGCGCTCAGCGCTTGCGAGCGTCAATGCACGGCGGGTAACAGCGAGGTAAAATGTTTGTACACGGCTAACCTCCTGAGGGGAGTGGGCTTGCCCCCTAATATACTTTGAGTGGCTTGTCTTTCAAGGGAACTCCTGGAGTGGTATACTTGCCCTCAACTAGTGGTAGTTGGTCCCATGAAGGACGGTAACGCTCGACCGCGCCCGCTGCGCTTTGGTGTTTTCGAAGTTGACCTTCGGACGGCAGAACTGCGCAAGCAGGGGATGAAGGTCAAGCTGTGCGGCCAGCCCTTTCAAATCCTCGCCATGCTGCTGGAGCATCCAGGGGAGCTAGTGACCCGCGAAGAGATTCGAGGGAAGCTCTGGGCGGGAGACACCTTCATTGATTTCGAGCACAGCGTCAACAGTTCGGTCAAAAGACTGCGCGAAGCGCTAGGCGACGCCGCCGAGCACCCCCGCTATATCGAGACACTGCCTCGGCACGGGTATCGCTTTATCGGAGCGGTGGAGCCCGTACCCCCGGTGACTTTATCGGCGACGGGGGGCGGCGGGGAGGTCCGATTTCAGGCCCAATCAGATCGGACCATCGGACTCCAGAAACCGGAGACACCGGCGCGACGGAAATGGTGGCTCGTCGTCGCCGGCGCCGCGATCATCGTGGCCTTGATGGCTTTGCTGGTCGCCCTGAACGTCGGCGGCCTGCGCGAGCGCGTTTTACGGGCTGTAGGGGCGGTTCGCGAACCGCCCCTACAAATCCAATCCATCGCCGTGCTGCCGCTCGAGAATCTCTCGCACGACCCGGAGCAGGAATACTTCGCGGACGGCATGACAGACGAGTTGATCACCAACCTGGGCAAGGTCAGTGCGCTGCGCGTCATCTCCCGCCAGTCCATAATGCGCTACAAAGGGTCGAAGAAGCCGTTACCGGAGATCGCTCGTGAGCTGAACGTGGACGCGATCGTGGAAGGGACGGTCCAGCGATCCGGCGACCGAGTGCGAGTCACGGCCAACTTGGTCCACGCGAGGACTGACCGCCACCTGTGGGCCGAAACCTACGAACGCGACTTGGGCGATGTTCTTACCTTGCAGAGCGCGGTGGCCCAGGCCGTGGCGCGGGAGATCAAGGTCGCGATTTCCCCGGCGGAGTCCAGTCGTTTGGCCAGGGTGCGCTCGGTCAAGCCCGAGGCCTACGAGCTCTACTTGAAGGGCCGATATCACTATTACAAGTGGACGCCCGACGATTTTCGGAAGGCTATTGAGTACTTCCAGAAGGCGATCGACGCCGATCCGGGTTGGGCTAAGCCTTATGCGGGGCTCGCCACCTCCTACGGCTGGCTTTGGACTGAGGGCGCTTTACCACCCCAGGAAGCGCTCCCTCGATTCGAGGCCGCTCTGAAAACAGCGCTCGCCATTGATGACGCCGATCCCGAGGTGCGCTACGCTCTGGCCGCGAGCGCGTTCTACTACCGCTGGGATTGGGAGGAGGCGGATCGGGAATTTCAACGGGCCCTGGCGCTCGATCCGAACCTGGTCGAGGCACGATTCGAATACGCCTGGTTTTTGTCCTCCATGGGCCGCTTCCCCGCCGCCGTCGCCGAGGCACAGCGCGCAGTCGAGCGCGATCCCCTTTCTGTTTCCGCCAATCTCGCCCTGGGCAGCGTCTACTTCCTGGCGCACCAGGACGACCGGGCCATCGCGCAGTTGCGGCGCACTGCCGAACTGGAGCCGGAGGATTCCAGAGCCCGCGGGTTCCTGACCGGGATCTACGAACAAAAGCAGATGTACGGAGAAGCCATTGGGGAGCGCAAAAAAGTAATGACACTACGGGGAGTTCCTGCCGAAAAATTAGCCGGCCTCCAACACGCTTACCAAAAGTCGGGACCCGAAGGCTACTGGAGGTGGCAACTATCGGAGGCCAAACGGCGCAACGCCCCCTATGAAATCGCGCTGGTTTATGCCCGCCTCGGCGACGCAGGTCAGGCAGTTGCCTGGCTGGAAAAAGCCTACCAACAGCACTACTGCTATATGGTCCAACTGAAAACACTCCGTGGGTGGGACTCAGTTCGCTCCGACCCGCGCTTCCAAGACCTCCTGCGCCGCATGAATTTCCCGCCGTAGTGCCACATATGCCCCAGCATGTGATTTCGGCGCGAGTTGAAAAACTAAAGAGGGGTTGCCTCAGACCGACGAGTCACGCCTCGCTAGGAATCGGAAGGGCGGGGCTTCAGCCCCGCCGCACGCGGAGCCAGAGAGTCGCGGCTTTAGCCGCTGAAACCACATGTTCGCTAATGGCACTGGCCAGTGCTTCAGGGGCTGAAGCCCCTTTCTGACGGGCGCCTCGCGGCGGGGCTCAAGCCCCGCCCTTCCCCTAGAATTGGACGCAGGAGTTGGCTCATTTACACCAAGTTGCAAACCTCAAGACTTTTAGGGGCACGCCAGAGAATCACTTGGTTACAGGCCATCTTCCCGCTGGTCCCTTGGCACGCGCCAGCGAAGCTGCAACCGCGACCTCAAGTCCAGGTAACTCCGCCTTTCGAAAGCAGGCTGATTACTGTTGATACGATCCCCTTCACCCCTCAAACCTCCGCGCAAATACGTTAGCGCAGTTATGCAACCCGTGCTTGTGTCACTTCGCGAGCGTCACGGCGGCAACTCCGAATCCGCCCAGCTTGAAGGTTGATCCCGCAATCGAGCTTGAGGCTGGGGGGTTCGAGCCGGTCGTCAGGTCGATCATTTCGATCTTCCCTCCCCCGGCCTCGGGCAGGCTGATCTCGAATTCTCGATCGCGCTTGTTTACCAGCAGGACTTTTCGTTCTCCACTGCGACTCACAAACGCCTGCGTCATCACGTACCCCGAGTCGCTGGAAGCCTCCACAATCTTGTCGCCGGGCCGGAAGTTGTCGAGGATTAACTTGAGGACCCAGTATCGCGGGTTGGGTTGAGCAGTGTCCCAATCAAGCATGGCGATGCTCGGCCACAATCCGGGACCACAGGGTATGCCCGATTCGCCGGCCGCATCGATGCCGAGCCGCGCCAGCCCCGCGAAAACATAAGCGTAGGTCGCCGCCGAGAGACTCCAATAGGAGGGCCGGATGGGTTTGAAGATGTAATCGGGGCTCGTCTGCGACCAGTCGTCAGGAAGCATCGTTCCGATCTCATTGACCATGGTGCCCGTCTTCGGTGATAGCATCTTTCGGATGGTTTCAATGTAACCGACGATCTCCAGGAACTTGTCAGCTTGATTGAAATACGTGAACTGTTGAGCTTCCGGGGGTTCGTCCGCGTTCGGCACGGCGTAGAAATGGTAGGAGATCATATCGAGTGGAATCCCAGGTTGGTGATGCTTGGGATTGAGAAAGTAGGTAAGGTACTCCGGATGTCCGACGATATAGGAATGTGAGATGCCCACAAACTTTGTCTGCGGTGAGACTTTATGAATCGCTTGCACCACGGCGTCGTAAAGCTTGGTGTAGGTTTCGGCACTAAACCCGTGCTCGAGGTCGGGTTCATTGAACACTTCCCAATAGTCCACCTTGTAGTGATGTCCTGATGGGTGCCATTTCCCGAGCTCATCCGTAAAGCCGCCTTTCACATGCCAGGCGACAAGGCGCGCAAAGTAATCGGCAACCTCGCGAAAAGTGGGATCGCGGAGCTCCGTACCCTGCCCGTAATGCCACGCTTCTTTCCTCGGATCCGCCGGGTAGCGGACCGGTTCGGCCGTCTTGAACATCCATGCCGGGATGGTGGTGAAGTTCAGCACCACGGGATGCCCCTCGAGCGCTTTCATGACATCCTCGGTCACCGGATCGATGAGAGAGAAGTCCCATGACGTTGTGGTGGCAGTCGGGGGTTCCAGTTCTGCGACGCCGAGGTGGGGATAAACGTACCCCGCTCCTGTGTACCGCACCTCGTCAGCACCAAGATCCCTGACCCTCTGAAGTATTTGATCGTGAAGCGGGGCGCCGCGCATCAAAGCTGGCGACGCGCCTACCAACAGAGTCGGCGTTGTCCGCGAAACACGGATGACCCGGTCCCAGTGAACCTGAACCTTGACGGGCTGTTCTCCCGCCCAAATAGTGGAAATGCCGAAGAACAGAACGAGCACGAAAGATGAACACACGGCGCTTCTACGACGGCACATTATCCAACCTCCATAAGGGCCTGATATTTGCGAGCGAAGTTCTGACCGAAAAGGTCAAGCAGCGGATTATATGTACTCAGCGGGAGCGCGTCAACAAACTGGTGCGTTTGGGGTGCGCGACGCAGAAGTGAGGCTTCGGCAATTCGTCGTCTGGAGGGTGTTACCGAGCGTATTAAGTGCGCTAGGGAAAGGCCCGGAGGGCCGATCCCGCCTTGCGGGATAGCCCAGGGCGCCAGCCCTGGGTCCAGAAGGCCCTCTGGTTGGCGGGAGCCCCAGCGGGGCGAAAGAATAAGGTTTCGACACGGGAACTCTCCCTGGTTCTGCCGCCCCTTGCGGGGCTTGACCGGCGCTGGGGCTTGGTTTCCCAGGGCTCGCGCCCTGGGCTAAGTTCTATCGCCCGCTAGGCGGGCTCCGGACCACCCTGCTGCCGCCGCCCCTAAGCTTTCGCAAATATGTCATGCACCAGCGGCAGGACTCCCACTTTTGTATCGCACACCCCAGCATTTGGCACTGTCCTAATTCGACTCGTCGAGCTGGCCCCGCGCGGCGAGGCCGGCGCTGCATTCAAAATGGGACACCACCCACCGGACGCTACTCGATAACCGGCCTCGCTCATCAAGTTTCTGTTCCCAGTCGCAGGGCGAAATTCGCTTCCCACGACACGAGTTACAAATGAAAGGAAGGCCCCGGCTCGGTGTCGGCGACGGGAGAGCTTCCAGCCAGCAAGCGATAAATCGCTCGATCCAAGGAGAGCGCGCCGGCGCCCCGGACGATGATAGCCACGGCGATTGCGATGGCAAGCAGGTGGTATTCGTACCCCTCGCCCTTCTGGGTCCCTGACCAGTTCGCGAAAAATCCGAAGTGCCTGTGAAGCATCGCAATGGCGACAAGCATGTTAACGCCGATGCCAGAGGCGGCAATGCGGCTAAGGAGCCCCAAGATCAGGCCTAGCCCCCCAAAAAACTCAGCGGCAATGGCCAGGAAAGCGAGTGGAGTGGGGATGCCCATCGTCTTGGTGAAGAACCCCATCGTGCCGCTGAAGCCATAGCCGCCAAACCAGCCCAGCATCTTTTGCGCTCCGTGAGCGAAGAAAACAATTCCCAATACAACCCGTAATATCGTGAATACCCAATCCGCGTCGGTCTTAAACAATTTGCTAAGCATTGGTAAAGCCTCCTTAATCATTGAATCCCCCTCGGTCTCTGCCCATGGCCAGCGGCCTGCGAACCTGCGCTTTCGGCCGTGCTCGGGGGCAGCGAGTTGTAGCGTATCACGATATTCGTTACAACAGGTATTGGATGCAAAAACTAGGCGGAGGTTACACGTGCAGTATTCAGGAGGCCCATCAGGAGCCGGAGTCGTCGCTTCCCCAGATGTCCCAACTGCCGGCGGTGGAACTCCTCGATGGGCACATCGAGTTCGGCGAGGATTCGCAAACCTTCGGGGGCGATCCGCACCGTGATGACGCGCCGGTCCTTGCTGTCGCGCGCCCGCACCACAAGGCCACGCTTTTCCAGGCGGTCCAGCAGGCGAGTGATATCCGGGTCGTGGGTGATCATGCGCTCCGCCACCTCTCCGCAGCACAGGCCGCTGGGTCCGGCGCCGCGAAGAATCCGCAGCACGTTGTATTGGGTGCCGGAAAGCCCCGAGCGCTTGATCGCCTCCTCTGCGCCGCGCGCCAGGAGGTCCGCCGTCCGCTGGAGGCTGAGATACGCTTCCTGCTCCAGGCTGCGTGAAGCCCTGTGTGACTCGGTGGTGCTTCCTCCTTTTGCCATGCTTCAACTATATGCGTTATAACGACTATTGTCAAGAGGAATAGTCAGCCCCATGAGTCTTGGTCTGGTCTACGCTTTTTCCGAGACTCCGCTCGGAAAAAGTGGCTGGCGCGAAGCGCTTTGGAGTGCGGTCCCGCCTTGCGGGACCGCTTTTGCGGCCCGAGCTTGCTCGAGCCGCTGCCGGAAGCAAGCTTCCGGCGAAGGAAAGCGGCAGCAAGTTGCCGCACTCCAGAACTCGCTGGGTGTTGCTCGCCAACGAAATCCCACAATCAGTTCAGGAAGTAGGTGCGGTAGAGGGTGTCCCGTTTGACGGGACGGAAACCCGCCTCCTCGATGAGGCGGCGGAGCTGGTCCTCGCTGGAAGTGCGGGTGACGCCGGCGGCGCGAACCACGTTCTCCTCGATGAGGATGCTACCCACATCGTTGCCGCCGAAGCGCAGAGCAATCTGGCAGATCTTGTGGCCCGGGGTAAGCCAAGAGGCCTGGACGTTGAGGATGTTGTCCAGATAGATGCGGGAGACGGCAAGCGTTTTCAGGTAATCGACGGCGCTGGCTTCCTCCTTCACAAAGTTGCCGAGCGAGGTGTTCTCGCGTTGGAAGAGCCAGGGGATGAAGGCCGTGAAGCCGCCGGTTTCCTCTTGCAGTTGGCGCACGCGCGCGAAGTGGTTGATGCGATGCTCGAGCCTTTCTCCGCAGCCGAACATCATGGTGGCGGTGGTGCGCATACCGAGCTGGTGCGCGGTGCGATGCACCAGGAGCCACTCCGCAGTGGTGCACTTCAGCCGCGCGATGCGCTGGCGCACCTCGTCGTCCAGGATTTCCGCCCCGCCGCCAGGGATGGAATCGAGGCCGGCATCCATGAGACGCATAATCGCGTCACGAACATTCATGCCGGAGACTTCGGCGATGTTCAGAATCTCCGGAGCGGAGAAGCAGTGCAAATGAAGGAGGGGGTAACGCTGCCGGATGCTGGAGAGCAGCTTCTCGTAATAATCGATCTTGAGGTCAGGGTGAAGGCCGCCTTGCATGAGGATTCCCGTGCCACCCAGGGCGAGCGTTTCATCGATCTTCTCGAAGATCGACTCGAGCGGTTGGATGTATCCCTCAGGCGAACCCACAGGCCGGTAGAAGGCGCAAAACGAGCAGTACTCCGTGCAAACATTGGTGTAGTTGATGTTGCGGTCGACGATGTACGTGACCACACCTTCAGGATGGAGCCGCTTGCGCACGGCGTCAGCCTCAAAGCCGATGCCGAGCAAATCATCGGACTTCAGCATGTCGAGAGCTTGCGCAGGAGTTAAAGCCATTGCCAAAGTCCCTCTCCGTCGGGTGAATTTCCGCAGGGCTGGTGCAGTGACCAATAATTGGGTGGACGCTGTAGCGCCGCCGTCCCGGCGGCATTTGCCGGTCCCGCCGCGCGGGACCGGTGCTACGACGGGTTTCAGACGAAGTACATTGCCTTTTCGACCGGTATGATGCCCGCCTCGCGCGCCAGCTTGAAGAAGAGGCGCAAGCCCTTGCAGTTCTCCTCATCCAGAGAATAATCGATATTCTCGGTCAAGTAAACCTTAACATCCGCAGGTTCCATATTGAGCTTCAGCGCGTATTCAGCGGCGATGTCATCAATGTGAGCAAGGCCGAACTCCCGCGACGCTTCGAAGTCTTTCCGGCACTTGGAGAGGTTCTTGTCTTCATGGCCCGCCCAGAAGGCGAAGACGAACGGCAATCCCGTGAACTTTTTCCATTCCGCGGCAAGGTCATAAACCTCCGCCGAGCCGCGATAGGTGAGCGCCGGATCGCCGATCACGAGCGCCGAATCAGCGCGCTTCAACATCTCGTGCGGTCGCGGGGCGGAGGGAATGAGGTGGACCGTGCGCGAGTAAAACTTGCCCAGCAGGATGCGAAGAAAGGCTACGGAAGTTCGCGAGGAGGTGTCCACTGCAACGCTCTGGATTTTTTCGATAGGAACCTTGCTCAAAAGAAGTACACTACGGACGCGCGATTTCGAAGCGATGGAGATGCCGGCGATAATCTGCATGCGGTCCATGCGCTGGTACTCGATGACGGGGATGATGCCGATATCTGCATTCCCGTCCCGCACCGCGTCCGCGCAATGGGCCGGAGTGGCGAACTGGAGTTCGTACTTGCCCTGCTGCGGGCCATGGAGCATGCCCCAAATCAGCGGCACAGAATTAAGGTACTGAACGACGGAGATTCTGAGGGTAGACATATAGATCACAGCCAAATGGAAACCACAATTCTATCCCAACGTTCGGCTCTGTCAAACTTCACGCGGGCGGATATAGCCCAACGGTGATTCCCCTCCTTGGCTAAGGAGGGGAGCTGTTCTCATGGCAGCGAAGGATGTCGGCAGTTCGCGAGAAGAATCCACTGGCCGGAGGTACAAGCAAACTGCGGGGATTCTTCGGCCCCCAAAGAACGGGGTCCTCAGAATGACATGGAGCATGGCCGGATTCCGAGCCGGCGCTTCGAGGCAAAACTTTTCTTCTTGCCTCCGCATCTCATGTTCTGCGATTTTAGAGGAGCGCCAGCACCGATGGCGAAGGGTTGGGTCGGCGGTCCGGAGCCGTGGCGTGTGCGTAGAAAAGGCGCAAGCTTGGAAAACAACTCTGCGCAAGGTGGTAAGGAAACTTGAGCGATGAGAACACCCAATTCTGGCTGGGGCTGACGAAGCTCGAAGGTCTGGGCGTACGCGGCGCGCACAGGCTGGTGGAGCATTTCGGTTCGCCGCAGGCCGCCTACATGGCCTCGCTGACGGAGCTTGAAAGCTGCGGAATTCCGGCGCGAGTGGCGCAGTCGATCTTTGCTCAGGCGGGATTGAAGGAAGCCTCCAGAGACCTCGAAGCCTCCGCCAAAGCGGCTTGCCAAGTTGTGGCGTACTCCAGCGACGATTATCCTCCGCGGCTCAAACAAATCCCCGACCCGCCGTTGGTCCTCTATGTTCGTGGGGATGTCAAGGTACTTTCGCGTTATGCGCTGGCCATCGTCGGCACGCGGCGGCCGACGGCTTATGGCGGCCAGGTGGCGCAGCGGCTGGCGCACGACCTCGCGCAGAGGCAGTTGGTAATCGTGAGCGGGTTAGCTCGGGGTATCGATTCTGCGGCGCATCGCGGCGCCCTCGAAGCAGCGGGAAAGACGGTGGCGGTTCTGGGCTCGGGGATTGACGTGATTTATCCCCGTGAAAACAAGCGGCTGGCTGAACAAGTCACCGAGTGCGGCGCATTGATTTCGGAATTTCCGCCCGGCACTTCACCCGCTCCCGAGAACTTTCCCATTCGAAACCGCACGATCAGCGGACTTGCGCTGGGCGTAGTGGTTGTGGAGGCGGCGGAATACAGCGGCTCCTTGATTACAGCGCGCCTGGCCCTCGAGCAGAACCGTGAGGTGTTCGCCGTGCCGGGCAACATAACTTCGGCGCAGAGCTTCGGCCCCAATCACCTGATAAAGCAGGGCGCCAAGCTCGTGGATGAATGGATGGATGTAATCGAAGAGTTCCCTGCGGAAATCCGCATGCAACTTCTCCCTCCCGTGGAAGCATCGGATGAAGCTGCAGCTCAACCTCAGACGGGGTCGCTTTTTGAACAGTCCTTGACGCCGGACCAGAAAGCGGTGTTTGATGTGTTGCGCGCCGACCAGCCCCTGTTTGTGGATGCGATACTGACTTCGTCGTCGATCCCACAGCCGCGGGTGATGACGGCTCTCCTGGAGCTTGAAATGGCGGGAGTGATCCGGCAGTTGCCGGGAAAGAATTTTATCCGTAAACTTTAGGAAAGTTCTTCTATGGGTAAATCGCTGGTCATTGTCGAATCGCCGGCCAAGGCAAGAACGATCAACAAATACCTTGGATCGAACTATCTGGTAAAGGCCTCCCTGGGGCACGTGTTGGACTTGCCCAAAAAGGACCTGGGCGTGGACCTCGCCCACAATTTCAAACCAACCTACATTACCATTCCCGGCCGCAAGGCTATCATCGCGGAGTTGAAGTCCGCGGCGGCAAAATCAGATGCCATTTACCTGGCTGCCGACCCGGACCGGGAAGGCGAAGCCATCTGCGCCCACTTGCGCGAGTTACTGAACGGCAAGAAGCGAAAATTCTTTCGCGTACTCTTCAACGAGATCACTCGCGACGCCATCCGCGAAGCTTTCAAGATTCCGGGAGAGATCGACTCCAAGCTGGTGGACGCGCAGCAGGCGCGGCGCATTCTGGACCGTCTGGTGGGCTACCAGGTAAGCCCGCTGCTTTGGGACAAGGTGAAGCGGGGAATCTCGGCGGGGCGTGTCCAAACCGTGGCTTTGCGCCTGATCGTCGAGCGCGAGCGGGAAATTCAGGCCTTCCAGAAGAAGGAATACTGGACCATCAGCGCCCGCGTGGAAGGCAAGAACCCTCCCCCCTTCGACGCGCGCCTGGTGAAGTTCCAGGGCAAAGACCTGGAGATCCCCGACCAGGCGACAGCCGACCGAATCGTCAACGCGATCAAGGCTGCGAATCTAGTGGTGGAGTCGGTGACCACCACGGAGAAGCGGAAGTATCCGGTGCCGCCGTTCATCACCAGCAAGCTACAGCAAGAAGCCGTCCGCAAGCTCCACTTCCCTGCCAGAAAAACCATGCTGCTGGCCCAGCGTCTTTACGAGGGCCTGGAGATTGGTGACGAAGGCTCGGTCGGCCTCATTACCTACATGCGCACAGACTCCACTCGTGTGGCGGAAGGCGCCCTGAGTGCCGTGCGCGGTTACATCCTGACCACTTTCGGGAAGAATTATCTTCCCCCTGCACCCATACACTATAAGAGCAAGAAAGGCGCCCAGGACGCCCACGAAGCCATCCGGCCAACCGACGCGACCCGAAGCCCCGACTCCATCAAGAGGTACCTCAGCCCGGACGAGTTCAAATTGTATAAGCTCATCTGGCAGCGTTTTGTGGCCTCGCAAATGACTCCGGCGGTCTTTGACCAGACCACGATCGACATCTCTGCCGGCGACTACTTGCTGCGCGCTACAGGCTCGGTGGAGAAGTTCAATGGCTTCCGCGCCGTTTACGAAGAAAGCAAGGACGAGAAGGCGGAAATGGAGGAAGATGAGGAACTGAAACTCCGCCTGCCGCAGGTTGAGCAGGGCGAAAGGCTCAAGCTGCGGAAGATTCTGCCGGAACAGCACTTCACCGAACCTCCCCCACGATTCAACGAAGCCACGCTAGTGAAGGCGTTGGAGGAAAAAGGCATCGGCAGGCCCTCCACCTACGCCACAATCCTCTCGATCATCCAGAACCGCGAATACGTGGAGAAACTACAGGGCCGTTTTTATCCCTCAGAACTTGGGATGCTGGTAAGCGATCTGTTGGTGAAGAACTTCAGCGACATCTTCGAGGTGGCTTACACCGCCCGCATGGAAGAAGAGCTGGACGAAGTCGAAGAAGGGAAACTCACCTGGACGGAAGCTCTCAGTGAGTTCTACAAGAAGTTCAAGAAAGATTTGCGGGTCGCCGAACGCGAGATGGTGGACATCAAGGGAGAAGGCATCCCGACCGAGGTGAAGTGTGAGAAGTGCGGCAAGCCCATGGTGATCCGGCTGGGACGCAACGGCCAATTCCTCTCCTGCACGGGCTATCCCGAGTGCGATGGAACCAGCGACCTGCCGCCTGAGCTGGCTGCGAAATACGCCAGTGGCGGGCCTCCGGCGCCCGAACTCCCAGAACAAGCCTGCGAAAAATGCGGCAAGCCCATGGCCGTCAAGCGCGGCCGCTTCGGATTCTTCCTGGCTTGCACGGGTTATCCCGAATGCCGGAACACCAAGAAAATCGTGATGAAGGAAGGCGCCGCGACGGTCGTCAGCGACACGCTGCTGGAGGAGAAGTGTCCTGAATGCGGCAGCCACCTGGTGCTCAAGCACGGCCGCTACGGGCAGTTCACCGCCTGCAGCAACTATCCGCAATGCAAATACGTGAAGCGACAGACCCTCGGTATTCCCTGTCCCGAAAAAGGCTGCACGGGTGAACTGGTCGCGCGCCGCACGCGCAAAGGCAAGACCTTTTACGGGTGCAGCCGCTACCCCAACTGCAAGTTCACCGCCTGGGACAAACCCGTCAACGAACCCTGCCCCCATTGCGGCTATCCCCTCCTGCTCGAGAAGCATAAGAAGGACGGCCCCCCCATCCGCTACTGCCCGAATGAAGCCTGTAAATTCCAGCGGGCGGTGGCGTAAGAATAAGTTGAGAGTCGACAGTCGAGGGTCGAAAGTCCGTTGACACTTTGGTTGGACCAAGCTCCCTGTGCACAATCGGCTCGCCTTCTTCCACGGGTAGTGGCGTCATTTGGAATGGGACCCCTTTCGACCCGCAGGCGGAGTGCCTTCTGTGCTGCTATAATCACTCACAGTGTGGTTGTTGGCCGCAACCAAATCGGTGCTCTTCGTGTCCTCCGTGCCTCTCGAGCTCTAACATTGAGCACACGGAGCACCTCCGTGACCTCCGTGTTGAAGCTCTTCTGGCCACGGAGGGCAGGGAGACGCCGGTGACGCGGAGAGAATTTTGCGCAGTGCGCGAAGAAGATAGCAACCAGTGCCACAGAAGGGCCTTTGATGAGGGCGGTCACGATCGCCGGAGGCGGGCTGGCAGGCAGTGAAGCCGCCTGGCAACTCGCTGTCCGGGACATTTCCGTTACGCTGTATGAGATGCGGCCGGCGCGCTCGACGCCCGCCCACAAGACGGACCGTTTAGCGGAGCTGGTTTGCAGCAACTCGCTGAAGTCGAACACGCCGGGCGCCGCCTCGTGGCTCCTGAAGGAAGAATTGCGCCGCTCCGGGTCGCTCCTGTTAAAGCTTGCTGGTGAGTGCGCCGTTCCAGGTGGCGGGGCATTGGCGGTTGACCGAGAGCGATTCTCGGCGTCCGTCACTCAGGCGCTCGGCGAGCACCCACTCGTCACCATACGCCGCGAAGAGCTGCGGGAAATTCCCTCCGACGGTCTTGTAGTAATCGCCACTGGCCCCCTCACCTCGGACGCCTTGACGCGCTGCCTTCAGGCGCTCACGGGCTCCGAAAACCTGGCATTCTACGATTCCATCAGTCCCATCGTCGATGCCGAAACGCTGAACCATGAACGCCTCTTCCCTGCCTCACGCTACGGAAAGGGCGGCCGTGATGACTACCTGAACTGCCCCCTGAACGAAGCGGAATACTGCGCCTTCTATGACGCGCTGCGAGGCGCGGAGACAGTGCCGGCGCATGAATTCGAAGACCTGAATTACTTCGAGGCCTGCCTGCCCATCGAAGAACTGGCGCGGCGAGGGTACGACACGCTTCGCTTCGGCCCCATGAAGCCCGTGGGCCTGCTCGACCCGCGGACCGGCAAGCAGCCCTTCGCCGTGGTGCAGCTCCGGGCCGAAAACCTGCGCTTTTCAAGCTACAACCTGGTGGGGTTCCAGAACCATCTCAAGTTTCCCGAGCAGGGGCGCATCCTGCGCATGATCCCCGGGCTCGAAAATGCCGAGTTCTTGCGCTTCGGGCAGATGCATCGCAACACTTATATCAATGCGCCAAGGCTGCTCGAGGCCGACCTCAGCCTTCGTGCCGCGCCCAACGTCTTCATCGCAGGCCAGCTATGCGGAGTGGAAGGATACGTGGAGTGCATCGCCACCGGGTTCCTTGCCGGAGCGGCGTTGGCTCAGCAGGTGGCAGGGGCTGCCTTCACGCCGCCCCCGCGCACCACGGCGCTCGGGTCGCTGCTCCACTATACTTCGCACGCCGACCCCGGCAACTATCAGCCTGCCAACATTTCTTTCGATTTGCTTCCCCCCCTGGAGAACCTGCCCAGGGTCATCGCGCGTGACCGTGGCGCCCGGCGCGCGAGACAATGTGAGAGAGCCCTTGCCGACCTCCAGATGTGGATTCAAACACTCTGTACTTATAATAGAATTCCAGGATTACAGGAACCTTGGGTAACGGTGCGTGAAAGTGGGTGAAGCGCTCTGGAGTGCGGCAGCTTGCTGCCGCTTTTGGTCAGGCCAGCTTGCTGGCCGTGCACAGGAGCGCGGTGCCCGGAGCGGTGGAAGTGCGAGCAAGCTCGCAGGAGGAAGGCGGCAGCTTTCTGCCGCTTTCTCTCGCCCCGCCGGCCAGCTTGCTGGCCGTGCACAGGAGCGCGGTGCCCGGAGCGGTGAAGCGCGGGCAAGCTCGCAGGAGGAAAGCGGCAGCAAGCTGCCGCACTCCAAAGCGCCTACGGCGTCACGGATGGTCGTCATGGATGAACTCATCGAGCGCTACGTCAACTACCTCCGGTACGAGCGGAATGCCTCCCCGCACACGGTCCGTAACTACCGCAGCGACCTCCTACAGTTCCGGGATTACCTGGCGGAGGGCCGCGCCACCGCCGCTGTTGATGTCCGATCGGTCGACGCTTTGCGCATCCGCGGCTTCCTCAGCATTCTTTTCTCTAGGCAAGAAAAGAAATCGTCCATCGCCCGCAAACTCTCGGCGGTGAGGGCATTCTTTAAGTTCTTGAAGCGCGAGGGAGTGCTGGCCGAGAATCCTTCCACGCTAGTCTCGACTCCCAAGCAGGACAAGACCCTTCCCAGGATCATGACTGAGGAAGAAATGAACACTTTCCTCGACGCCGTAGCCGAAGCCACCAAAACCGGAGAGCTCGCGATGCGGCGCGACCGCGCGCTGCTGGAAATGCTTTACGCCTCGGGCCTGCGCGTGAGCGAATTGGTGGGCCTGGATCTCCGCAGCGTGAACTTCGGAGACTGCATGGTGCTCGTCCGCGGCAAGGGACGAAAGGAAAGGATTGTACCGTTCCACTCAAAGGCCAAGCAGGCCCTGGAAGATTACCTCCCGGTCCGGCAAAGAATCCTCCAGGAAAGGAAGAAGTCCGGCCAGCAGGCCCTGTTTTTGAATGTGTGGGGGGAGCGGCTCACCACACGCTCCGTGGACCGGCTGGTGAAAAAGTACGTCCGGTACTACGGGCCGGCGGTAAAGGTCAGCCCACATTCGCTCCGCCATGCTTTTGCCTCTCACCTCCTCACGGAGGGAGCTGACCTGAGGGCAATCCAGGAAATGCTGGGGCACGCCAGCCTCTCAACTACGCAGAAGTACACTCAGGTCTCAATCAAACAGTTAATCGAGGTCTACGACAAAACCCACCCCAAGGCGTAAGGTTAAATCCCAAGGCAGAAGAGCAGGTGTCAGGTGCCAGGGGTCAGGTGACAGGTGCTAGAGGCTGGCCCTTGATGTTTTAGCGGTTGGCTCCGAGATGTTCCGGGACAACCCCTTCACACTCCTTCTTGCCCACTCCTGGTTGGTATCCCCGCCATTACCCTCATCAATCACCTTCTGGAGGGGCGGTTGAAGCGCGCACACTTCTGCCCTTTGATTTCCCTCAGACTCGCCTGGGTCTCTTTCATTTCGCGACCACCTGCAAGGGAACGCTGCTCGTTTGGTCGGAACTCGGTCCGACCATGATGTCGAAGACACCAGGCTCGACCACCCAGTGCATATCTTGATTCAGCATCTGAAGGTCGCGCGGCGTGAGCTTGAATTCCACCGTCTTCATCTCTCCGGGTTTTAGGCCGAGGCGCTGGAAACCTCGGAGTTCCATCACCGGACGCGTCACCGAGGCCACGCGCTGGTGAATATACAGCTCCACGACCTCATCCCCTTCCCTGCTGCCGCTATTGGTCACGTCCACTCTGACTGTAGTCTCTCCGCCCGTGCCGATCGCCGCGGGATCGACGCGCAGGTGGTCGAGCCGAAAGGTGGTGTAACTCAGCCCCCAGCCGAACGGGAATAGCGGCTTTCGGCCGTTGAACAGGTAGCTGCGGTTCAGGGAAGGTTTATGGTCATAATAGTCGGGAAGTTGGCCGACATTGCGCGGAAAGCTGATGGCCAGTTTCCCTCCCGGATTGACATCACCAAAAAGCACGTTGGCCGCGGCGGTTCCGCCTTCCTGGCCCAGGTACCAACCTTCCAGAATTGCCGGGACGTGTCCCGCGGCGTAGTTGATGGAGAGCGGGCGGCCATTGATCAGGAACACCACGGTGGGCGCGCCGGTTTCCACGATCGACCTGACTAACTGGTCCTGGTAGCCGATGAGATCGAGCGAGTCCCGATCCCCCAGGTGATTCTCCTCCCAGGCTTCACGATTAGTGCTTTCGTTCTCACCCACCACGACAATGGCGACATCCGCCTTCCGCGCCACCTCGGTAGCGGCTTGAATGCTCTTCAACTGGGACTCGGGATCTGGGAGTTTGACTTCATTCTGGTACCACGCTGACCAGCCCTGCGTCCCTTCCGTGATCTTGCAGCCCTCGGAGTAAACCACCGTAGCGGCCGTGCCCACGCGTTCACGGATGCCTTCCAGAATGCTCACGCTGTGCGCCGGCTCCCGGCTGTAGCCACCCAGGTGGACATCCGCCGCGTTGGGACCGATCACCGCGATGGTCTTCAACTTCGCCAGGTTCAGGGGCAGCAAATTGCCCTGGTTTTTGAGAAGCACGATGGCTTCCTGCGCGGCCTTCAGCGCCAATTGCCGATGCTCGGGACTGTTCGTAATGCGCTGAGTGTAGTCAGGATCAACATAAGGGTTTTCAAAGAGCCCCAGGCGAAACCTCGCAGCCAGGACCCTGGAAACCGCGCGGTCAACTTCCCACTCCGGAACCTTCCCTTCTTTCACTTGGTCAAGGACCGTGCGGTAAACCGACCCGTCACTCAGGTCAAAATCCACGCCGGCCGCCAGGGCCTGACGGGCCGCGTCCGCATTATCGGCAGCGATGTGGTGCATCGTCACCAGCATCTGGAGCCCGCCGCCGTCGGAAGTCACGTAGCCGCGGAATCCCCATTCCTGGCGAAGGACTTTGTCCAGCAACCAGGAGTTGACATGCGAGGGAATGCCATCGATCTCGTTGTACGAGGCCATCACGCTGCCCACCTGGGCCTCCTGCACCGCGGCGCGGAAAGGCACCAGAAACGATTCGCGGATGACCCGCTCGGAGTAGTTGCCGGGCGCCGTGTTGGTTCCCCCTTCCGGTTCTCCATGCACCGCGAAGTGCTTGGCAGTGGCCAGAATGTGGTGTCGGTCGATGAGGAAATTCGGGCCCTGCAATCCTTCAATGGCAGCGACGCCGAGGCGCGAACCCAGGTAGGGGTCCTCTCCGTAGGTTTCTTCGGTCCGGCCCCACCGCGGGTCCCGCGCCAGATCGAGTACGGGCGTGAACGCCTGATTATCACCAGCGGAAGCCATTTCGTCGGCAGCGGCCGTGAACACCTGCCGCACCAGTTCCGGGTCCCAGGTACTTGCCAAGCCCAGCGCCTGAGGGAAACTCGTGCTCCCGTTTTCCATGAAGCCGTGCAGCGCTTCGCCCTGGAAAATCGCCGGGATGCCCAGGCGTGTTCTCTCGGCCAGGTACCTCTGTACGGCGTTGCGCAGGACGGCAGCGTCGTGCGGGCTTATCTTCGAATCCACGCTGAACAACGCGCGGAATGCTTCGAGGGCGTTGCGATCGTTAAACTTTCCAGTCGTGTCCAGGACGCCGGGGCGGTATCGTCCGCCGAGTAGCTCCACCTTCTCCTCGAGCGTCATCCGCTTCAGCAGATCAGCTACACGCTTCTCAATGGGGAGAATGGGGTTGCGGTAATCGGGAGCAGGCGTTTGAGCAAAGGCATTCCCAAGAAATGCAAACAGCAGGACGAAGCCAAATAGGTAACGCATGGTGTTGTCCTTCGATAGTTCTGGACGGTCTCTAATTCTGTTTCGGATTGCTTCAGCGTTGGACGGTGACCGCCGTGCCGCTGTAGGAAACCGTTTTATCGACTGTCCCGGACGGGCTCACGCCAACGCCGTGACCCGGCCCCACCCAGACAATATTGAACGTGCGGTGCTCGAGTATGCCTGGGAGGCTGCCCTGGCGCGCGCCGATTGTGAGCGTGTGCTTGGCGTCATCCCAGTGAATGGGAATCGTCGCATACGCGCCCTTCTCGTACTCGTAAGTAAGGCCATCGTCTTCGTAGAGCGTGAAGTCCGCATCCGCTCCCGGATAGATGCGCAGTTCGACGGGGTCCTCCGGTTTTTGACTGCTGTACTCCATCGCTGGCCCCAGGGGCAAAATCGAACCGGCACGCGCAAACAGCGGCAGGGTTTCGAGCGGCGCCGCCGCCATGATGAACTTGCCCCCCGAGAAACTTTCGCCGCTCCAGAAGTTGGTCCAGGTGGTGTTGGGCAGATAGACGCGCCGCTGGTCCACTCCATAGTCGGTGACGGGACTGACCATCAGCGCCGGCCCGAACAGAAACTGATCGCCGATGTTGCGCGCCGTTACATCCTCGCGATAATCCATCACCAGCGGGCGCATCAGGGTGTAGCCCGCGTGCGTCACCTGCCACGCCAGCGAGTAGATATAGGGCATCAGGCGGTAACGAAGCGTATCGTACCGGGTCAGAATCTCCTGCGCGTCGGCGCCGTAAGACCACAGCTCGTTCTGGTTGGTGGTGCGCGTTCCATGCACGCGGAAGATGGGGCAGAACGTTCCGTATTCGAACCAGCGCAGGAACAGTTCCCGGTAGGCGGGACTGTCGGGATTGCCATCCGTAAAACCACCAATATCGGTCGTCCAGTAGGGAATTCCGGAAAGCATCAAGTTCAATCCAGCGGGAATCTGCCGCTTGAAGGTTTCCCAATCGGAATTGATATCACCCGACCAGGCCGCCGCGCTGTTGCGCTGGATGCCCGCATACGCCGACCGCGAGAGAATGAAAACGCGCTTCTGGTCGGTCACACTGCGCTGGCCGTCATAGACGGCCGAGGTGGTCATCAGTGGATAGAGGTTGGCGTAGCGGGCGCCGTTACCTGCGGCCACCTTGTCGCTCACTAGGATGTTTGTTTCACGCCCCTCCGTCTCCGGTTCCGTCGTGTCGAGCCACCAGGCATCCGCGCCAATCTTGAACAGCACGTTGTCCATCAACTGCCAGTAGAACTTGCGGGCAGCGGGATTGAAAGCGTCATACAGGGCCATTCCTGCAGGATGAAAGGCGGCTGCCTTGGTGCGGTCGATAAAGTAACCGCGCTTGTCCACCTCCTCATAGACTTTCGAGCCGGGATCGAAATAGGGCCATACCGAAATCATCAGATGGAAATGGTTGCGGTGCAGGTCGTCGATCATACCCCTCGGGTCGGGATAGTGGTCGTTGAATTCGAAGTCTCCTTTGATTTTCCACCAGAACCAATCCTGCACGAGGTTATCGACGGGGATGTGCAATTCGCGGTACTTGTGCGCCACCTCCAGCAGCTCTTTCTGCGACTGATAGCGGTTCTTGCACTGCCAGAAGCCGTACGCCCATTTGCCGAACATGGGAGCCGCGCCGGTCAGCTCGCGGTAAGCGGCGACGATCTTGTCGAATTCCGGGCCGTAGAGGAAGTAGTAATCGATCTGGTCGGCGACTTCCGAGCTGATATACAGCGACTGCATGAAGCGGTTGTTGAAGCGGCTGCGGGAAGGGTTGTCCCAGAACAGGCCGTAGCCGTTGGTTGACAGCAGCATGGGGAGGGAAATGTTGGAGTTGTCCTGCGCGATGTCCACCGATTCTCCCCGGTAGTTCCACACCCCGGCCTGATGCTGCCCCAGGCCGTAGAAGCCTTCCGGCGAGCCCCACAGCGCCACGAACTCTTCGGCGCGGTAAGTCTTCTCACCGTTGACCACGACGGGAGTCATCGCCCGGCTGCTGTCCTGCATCAGCCTTTTGCCCGCCGCGTCACTGAAGACAATCACTCCGTCCTTGCGGGCCACATTGACTCGAAGTTGCGCGGTGCTCAGCGTCACCTCTTTGTCGGTCGATTCCACCGAGAAGTGCGCTCCAGGCCAACTCGTTTTGATCACGGCAAGATGCTTCACGTCCGGGAAAGAAGATGTGGGCGTATAGAGGACGCGGACGATGGAATCCGAGCAGACCTCCAGCCGCAGCAGGCCGGTCTGCATGGTGAAGAGCACGCCGTCGGACTGCCTCTCGATACCCTTTTCGGGATTCAAGGGATTCCATTGCGCAACGGCGCTCGGCGCCAACCACAGCAGTGAAAGTAGAAGGGCGTATTGTTTTATTCGTGTGATCATTGGGCTCCTGAGTTCACGGAACGGCGGATGCCGGATCCGTGTTTGATCCTGGACTCTTCTTCCGGCTGGTGCAGCAGGTGCTTGCCATGGAACCCGTATCATACGCCAGGTTCGTCCAACCCGGACAGGCTACCAGAAGAAATAATCGAACCTCGGTCATGGAGTATCCCAAAGAGAGGTTTTGGGCTTAAACTTATGGGTGCAGTGTTACGAGCTCGAAACCATAGGGAGGCGCTCTTGCGTTGCCAGATTTGCCGATCGGGGAGGGCGCCGCACATTGCGGCATTGATGTTTTCCTCATCGCGTTCTTCGATCGCGGGACTTGGTCTTTTCGGGGCACTATCCATCCTGACCTTCGCCCTCGTCACCTTTGCGCAGCGACCTGATCCGCAACAGCTCTTCCAGGATGCGTACGCGGCCCAGCAGCGCGGGGATGCGGCGCTTGCTGTGAGCAAGTATGAGGAACTCATTCGACTTCATCCGGAGATGACCGCGGCGCGCGCGAACCTGGGCATCGCCCTCGTCGCGCTGGGCCGTTTCGACGAAGCCATCGCCCAGTATCGCGCCGCACTCGAGCAAGTCCACGGCGACCCGGTCCTCCGGCTCGACTTGGCACTGGCTTGGTACAAAGAGGCTGAGTTCGGGAAGGCTCCCTCCGAGCGGAGGCGGGCAGGCCGGGCTCGGGGCGCATACGTGGAAGGCTATGGGTGTGCCACCCCCGGCTAGGAGGGTGGGGCGGCCAGAAATAACATAGCCCCCGGGGGGCGAGATTTCCATTTGCCGCGCGTGTTGCATTTTTCTTGCAGTTTTCTGCCTCGGCGGCAGCTTATCCCAATGTTTTTCAAGTGTTTAGGACTATCCCAGGGGATATACCGATTAGCGCATGTATGTAGCATCATGCCACACTGGGCGGCTCGCCCTCTTCTTGATAGGCTATACTTATAGCCTATAATCCGCCGGCCCCGCCGCCCGCCGGCTTCCACCCCTGGTCCTTCGGGAGGGCGTCCGCGAGACTGGCCTTGGGCAGCCGATCTGAGACCGAAGCGTCGCCAGCCTTGTCGCCCGGCCCACCACACTCGGTCAGGTTGAGGTAGGCATAAACGGAAATGCCGTGCGGCCGCATGTCGCGGGTAAACGCGCTGACCTTTTCGACGGGGCGCGTGGTCATGGCTGACCCGGGCCAGCATAAGGCGCAGACTACCTGGAAGAGCTGGTGCCCCCCGAGCGCGTTCTCCGATTCCCAATCAGATGGCGCGGACCTGAAACAGGATTTTCTACTGCACAACGCTGCACACCCAAAAGCACTTGAGTTTCTTCCTGCAGGAATGTATAAAGAGGTTCGCCACTTGGCAATGCGCCCTTAAGGATGTGTTCCCTTGCCAAAGCAGCCCGAAGCCTTTTCCAGGGTCCTAATCGACCAGGCCCTCAAGGACAGCGACTGGGATCTGCTTAACCCCCGCCGTGTACGTTTCGAGTCGAGCGGACGCGATGGACGCGCCGACTATGTGTTGCTCGGCCAACGCGGTCCCCTCGCGGTTTTGGAGGCAAAGGCCGAGGATAAAGACCCGTATGAGGCCAAGGAACAGGCGCGCGGTTACGCCGAGAACCTTCGTGCTCCCTTCGTCATCTTATCCAACGGGCGCGAGCATTGGTTTTGGAACTACGCTCGCGCCGACCAGCAGGACGCCTACCGAATTGAGCGGCTCCCTTCACCTAAAGACCTCGAACGCAGGCAAGGGTGGGGATGCAAGCACGCATTCAGCGCGGCCACTGGGGGAAGGTCGCCAACACTGGCCACTCCCCACATCGCAGGAGTATTATGTCGGTGTCCTTGGCTCTGAGGCTGATTTGTGCTTTAATCTCCGAATTGAAGACAACGCATTACTCAGTAAGCGGTTTGCCAGCGCGCCCTTCGGCTTGACACCAGGTAGAATCCGAGACGAAGAGGACCTTACATGCCACGACTGACGGAACAGGAGCAGCAGGAAATCATCCGCTTCCTGGAGGCGGATAAGCCGCTGCCGGACAAGTACCGCTTCCTGCTGTTCGAGGAGAAGCGCGAGGTGGAGCTGGTCTGGAATGGCAAGACCAGCGAGGTCTGCAATATCGTGCTGCCCTTTCAGGTGATTGAGCAGGTGGACGAGCCGCGCGCCGAGAAGCCAGAAGACACGGCATTGCAATCGGGTCTATTTGACGCGCGGGGCCGCCAACTCAAGGGCTGGACCAACAAACTCATCTGGGGCGACAACAAGCTGATCCTCTCATCGCTGAAGAACGGCCCGCTGCGGGAGGAGATCGAAAAGCAGGGCGGCCTCAAGCTGATTTACATTGACCCGCCCTTTGACGTGGGCGCGGATTTTTCGATGGACATTGAGATTGGTAACGATACCTTCACCAAGAAGCCCAACATCCTGGAAGAGATCGCCTTCCGCGACACCTGGGGTAAGGGCACCGACAGCTTCATCGCCATGATCTACGAGCGGCTAGTATTGATGCGGGATTTGCTTGCGGAGGATGGCAGCATTTATGTGCATTGTGATTGGCGGGTGAATGCTTACATCCGTGCTGCATTAAATGAGTTATTTGGCGACTCCTGCATGGTATCAGAAATAATATGGAGGCGGTCAACAAGCACAGGAAGTAGCAAGGCTATATCCAACAAATTCCCATCAAACCATGACACCATACTTTTTTTCTCAGAATTACCCGGCAAATATAAATACGAGCGGCAATATATCGCGTATAGCGAGGATTACCTCAAGAGATTTAAGTATGATGATCAAGATGGAAAAGGCTTGTACCGAATAAGCGACTTAAATACTTATTCAAACGCAACTCTCGAAAGACTTCGCAAAGAAAATGCCCTTATCGAGCCCAAGACGCAAGGAGCAAACTACAGCTACAAGAGATATCTTAGCGATACAAAAGGTATTGTCATCGACGATGTTTGGGCCGACATTAACTTTGTTAATCCTATGGCATCGGAGGGTACTGGCTACGCCACCCAAAAGCCCGAAGCGCTTCTTGAACGCATCATCAGCGCATCCTCCAACGAAAACGACCTAGTGGCCGATTTTTTCTGCGGCTCCGGCACGACGGCGGCGGTGGCGGAAAAGCTGGGGCGCAAGTGGATCGTTACTGACCTGGGCAAATTCGCCATCCACACCACGCGCAAGCGCCTCATCGGCGTGCAGCGGGAGTTGAAGGCCGAAGGCAAGGGTTACCGCGCCTTTGAAATCCTCAACTTGGGCAAGTACGAACGCCAGCACTACATCGGCGTCAACCCCAACCTGCGCGAGGCGGAACAGCAGAAGCAGTTGGAAGAAAAGGAAGCCGCCTTCGTGGATTTGATCCTGCGCGCCTACCGCGCCGAAAGGACCGATGGGTTCAATACCTTTAACGGCAAGAAGGCAGGGCGGCTGGTGGCGGTGGGGCCGGTGAACCTGCCGGTGACGCGCCTGTTTGTGGAAGAGGTGATCCTGGAATGCCGCCAGAAGCACATTACCCGCGTGGACATCCTCGGCTTTGAATTCGAGATGGGACTGTTCCCCAACGTGCTGGACGAAGCCCGCGCCAAGGGCATCGACATCGCCCCCAAATACATCCCCGCCGAGGTGTTCGACAAGCGGGCGGTGGAAAAGAACCAAGTGGTATTCCACGATGTGGCGGCTATCGAGGTCACGCCGCACGTGAAGAGGAATAGCGTGGCAGTGGAGCTCACTGACTTTTCCGTGTTCTATTCGCAGGACTCCATCGCCGCCGCCGAAGCCACGCTCAAGGACAAAGCCAGCAAGATCGTGGTGGAGCGGGGGCAGATCGTGAAGGTGAGCAAGGACGCAAAGGGAATCGTGAAGCGGGAGGTGCTGACCAAGAACTGGACCGACTGGATTGATTACTGGGCGGTGGACTTCAATTTTGAGAGCAAGCGCGAAATCGTGCGCGTGCCACGTGACAGGATGAAACAAGCCCGGATGCCTGGCATGGAGGAGCCCGAACAGTTGGACCTGCCGGAATATGAGGAAGTCTGGACCGGGGATTACATCTTCGAGAACGAGTGGCAGTCCTTCCGCACCAAGAAAGACCGTTCGCTGGAACTGACCAGCGTCTACCACGAATGCCTGCCGGGTCGGCGCAAACTGGCCGTGAAGGTGGTGGACATCTTCGGCAACGACACCATGACGATTGTGGAGGTCACTGTGGGAGGGAAGAAGTAGGAGCGTTCATGCTTTAAACCCATCGAAATCGATGGGTTTAGATACCGTTGCCAGAATCACCGCAGGTTCATCCAATTAATGAACCCGGTATAATGCCAAGGGAAGCTGAGCGCAAGGGGGCAACACAATGAGAGCTCTGGAGGACCGGATGAAAGAGAAATTGCCCATCAATGTCGATGTCCTTAAATGGGCAAGGACATCTTTGTCCTTATCCCCGGAAGATGTGGCACAGCGGCTTGGAGGTCGCTTCAATACCGAAACCGTTCTGGCTTGGGAGAACGGCCAGGGCTCCCCAACGTATCCGCAGCTTGAGAAACTAGCTCACGAGATCTATAAACGGCCCGTGGCAGTATTCTTCTTTCCGGCCGTTCCGGAGGAGGAATCGCCCAAGACGGAATTCAGGACGTTGCCTGATACGATGCGAGCGGTATTGCCACCCCAGATTATTAAGCTATACCGCAAGGCCAAGCTTTTCCAACTCAACCTTGAAGAGCTATTTGAAGGTGAGGCGGCAGTAAAGAAATCTCTGCTGGATACATTCGCCCTGAGCGAACACTCCCAGATTGAACCGATCACCATGGCCCTCCGGCAGACGCTCGGTGTCTCAATTGAGGAGCAAGTAACGTGGCGTTCCACCGAAACCGCATTCAAGGATTGGCGAGAAGCCCTGGAAGGCCAGGGCGTATTCGTCTTCAAAGATGCGTTTCGGAACGATGAGCTCTCAGGTTTCTGCCTGTACGATAGGAAGTACCCCCTAATTTTCGTTAACAACAGCATGCCCGACTCTCGCCAAGTGTTTACGCTCTTTCACGAACTGGCACATCTCTTGTTCCACTCGGGCGGAATCGACTTCAGAAGCACAACGGTCGTTCGCGCCTTCGAGGGATACTACCGCAATGTCGAAACAACCTGTAATCACTTTGCCAGCGAGTTCCTGGTGCCTCGCGATGCGCTCGATACTTCCGGAACGGAAGTATCGGAGGCGCAGTTCGCCAGACTTGCCTCATATTTTTCGGTGAGCCGTGAGGTCATTCTTCGGAAGTACCTCGATCGCGGCTTAGTTACAGCAAGCTACTACGAAAAGTTGGCGGCAAAGTGGGCTAAGCAGGCCCAAGAGAATCGCGAAAAGCCGTCCGGTGGGGGAAATTATTACTACAACCAGAAAGCGTACCTGGGGGAGAGGTATATCAATCTTGTCTACGGCAAATACTACCAGAGCAAAATCGCGGCGGATTCAGTTGCCGAATATCTTAATGTCCCGGAACGGAGCCTTCCAGCATTTGAACACTTTGTTCTGGAGGGAGGAAAGCCCTGATCTACATTTTCGATACGAACTCCCTATCAAACGTCCTCAATCATTACTACCGCGATCGGTTCCCTTCCTTCTGGGAGAAGTTCGACGTTGCCCTCAAGGACAAACAAGTAATCTCTGTACGGGAGGCAAGGCTCGAGCTTGAGCGCAAATTCGACGAATCCGTTATTCGCCTATTAGAGATAAGCAACCCAGATTTCTTTGAAGATCCCACCGTAGAAGAGCTGTCCTTTATTACAGATATATATTCCATCCCACACTTTCGGCAAAATCTCGACAAGAAGAAGCTTCTTCAGGGAGGCTATTTCGCCGACCCTTTCATCATCGCGAAGGCTAGGATCAAAGACGCCATTGTGGTCACCGAAGAAGATCAGCCTCCCCATGGCGCCCGGATTCCGAACATATGTGAACATTTTGGGATCGTTTGCGTCAAGCTGGAGGGATTTCTGGTAATTGAGGACTGGAGGTTCTAATCCGTCATGGCGCTGCATCCCAACTTTCCTGAATCGCCCTATGCCATTCTCGACCCGGCAGTACGCTGGTTTCCGGCGGATGAAGCCCTGCGCGAGAGCAGCATGGACAAGCTCATGCCGCCGCTCGTGCCGGAACTGCGCCGCAAGGTGAAGGAGTGGCGGGACAGCGGCTATGCGGGGGCGACGGGTACCAGCCGCAGCCTGCTCAACTGGTGGTTCAACACGCCGCACCTACTCCCCCAAACCGACGGCACAATGGCCGAGTTCCAGTATTATTTCGCCCAGCGCGAGGCGCTGGAGACCATCATCTATCTGTACGACGTGGTGGGCGTGCAGGACAAGTACGACCTGATGCGCTTCGACAGCAGCGGAGCGGTCTCCAGCGGCATGTTTGACGAGACTTGGCGGCGCTTTGTGGTGAAGATGGCGACCGGCACCGGCAAGACCAAGGTGCTGGGCCTGGTTCTGGCCTGGAGCTTTTACCACAAACTCTATGAGCCGGAGTCCGGGCTGGCGCGCAACTTTTTGGTGATCGCCCCCAACATCATCGTGCTGGACCGCATCCGCAAGGATTTCGAGGGCCTGCGCATCTTTTTTGATGACCCTGTCTTGCCTGACAATGGCGTGGGCGGGCACGATTGGCGCGACGATTTCCAACTGACTCTCCACGTACAGGATGAGGTGCGAATCACCCGCCCTACCGGCAACATCTTTTTGACCAACATCCACCGCGTCTATTCCGGGGACAACGTTCCCGCCTCGCCCGATGATGAAGACATGCGGGATTATTTCCTGGGCAAGCGGCCCACGGGTGCAACAACCGACTCCAAAGTGGACTTGGGCATGATCGTGCGCGACGTTGATGAGTTGGTGGTGTTGAACGACGAGGCGCACCATATTCACGACCCGAGCATGGCTTGGTTCAAATCCATCGAGGACATCCACAACCGCCTGAAGCAGAAGGGGGGCGCCCTCGCCCTGCAAGTGGACGTTACTGCCACCCCCAAGCACAACAACGGCGCGATTTTCGTGCAAACTGTCGCCGATTACCCGCTGGTGGAAGCCATCAAGCAAAATGTTGTCAAGCATCCCGTTCTGCCCGATGCCGCCAGCCGCGCCAAGTTGGTGGAACAGAAGAGCGCCAAGTACACCGAGAAATACGCCGACTACATTCACCTGGGCGTGATCGAGTGGCGCAAGGCGTACGCCGAACACGAAAAACTGGACAAGAAGGCAATTCTATTCGTGATGACCGACGACACACGCAATTGCGACGACGTGGCCGAATACCTCGAAGGCCGCTATCCCGACCTGAAAGACGCGGTGCTGGTGATTCACACCAAGAAAAACGGGGAGATTTCCGAATCGACGTCAGGCAAGGACAAAGAGGAATTGGATGAGCTGCGCAGGCAGGCCAATGAGATTGATGGCCTGGACAGCCGTTTCAGGGCCATCATCTCGGTGATGGTGCTGAAAGAGGGCTGGGACGTGCGCAACGTTACCACCATCGTGGGCCTGCGCGCGTATTCCGCCCCGAGCAACATCCTGCCCGAACAAACCTTGGGACGCGGCTTGCGCAAAATGTACCCCAGCGCCGTGGAAGAATACGTCAGCGTGGTCGGCACAAACGCCTTTATGGATTTCGTGGAATCCATAAAGGCGGAAGGCGTGGTGCTGGAGCGCAAACCGATGGGAGAAGGCACTGCTCCCAAAACGCCGTTGGTAGTTGAGGTTGACAAGGAGAATGAGAAAAAGGACATCGACGCCCTGGACATCGAAATCCCCGTGCTGACGCCCCGCGTCTACCGTGAATATAAGAACCTGAGCACGCTGGATGTGGGCGCGCTGGGGCACCAGCGTGTGCTGTACCAGCGGTTCAGCGAAGAGGAACAGCGGGAGATCGTTTTCAAGGACATCACCACCGGCGAGGTGACGCATACCACCATTCTCGATACGGCTGGCATTGCCGATTACACCAGCGTGATCGGCTACTTCGCGCAGACCATCATGAAGGATTTGCGGCTGGTCAGCGGTTACGATGTGCTATATGGCAAGGTCAAAGCCTTTGTGCAAAACGAGTTGTTTGACCGCTCGGTGGAACTGGAAAGCCCCAACACCCTGCGCAACCTGTCAGAACCGGCCGCCACAAGAACTCTCATCGAGACTTTTAAGAAGGCAATCAACGCTCTGACCGTGCAGGACAAAGGCGATGCAGAAATCCGGGACACCATTAAGCTGCGCCAGACGCGACCCTTTGTAGCAAAGGACCAGAGCTATCTCATCCCGACAAAGAGCGTGTTCAATCGCATCATCGGCGACAGCGATTTTGAACTGCTGTTCGCCCGCTTTCTGGACGATTGCGACGATGTGGTTTCCTACGCCAAGAATTATCTGGCGGTACACTTCAAACTGGATTATGTGAATGCTGACGGCGACATCTCCAACTACTACCCGGATTTTTTGGTCAAGCTCTCCGCCAAGCGGATTTTCATTGTGGAAACCAAAGGCCAGGAGGACGTGGACGTGTCGCTCAAGATGCAACGCCTGCGGCAATGGTGCGAAGACGTCAATCGAGTGCAGGGACAGGTGAAATACGATTTCGTGTATGTGGATGAGGAAGGCTTTGAGAAATACAAGCCTGCTTCATTCAGGCAATTGGTTGATGGGTTCAGAGAATACAAGGAGAAGACATAAACATCACCGACCAGGGGGCATCGCGTCCTGCGGCATCCTGGTGCGGGGCAGTCTGGGCAACAAGCTGTCACCGCAGTTGGCATGAGATTCTACAGGTGAGACGCAATGCGTCTGAGTAGCCAGTCCGGGACTGAACGCGTGAACGCCTCTTCGGCTTCATGGCGAAGCCGACGGGTCCGCTGTTGGTTTCCGTTGTTTGACTGTTCCATTGACCTTGGCTCAAGCCGTTGGCCATCCCCATGCCAGGCATGATCTTGATGAGTTCCGCAGCATCGCGGCCCTGGATCGCCATTTCGCTCACCATGTCCTGGTTCGGGGACGTGCTGTTTTCGCCAGTGTCCACCGGCGCCACGGCAGCGGCAGCGCTCACGACTTCGACCGTCGTCGTCGCCCCGGCCACCTTCAGGGCGATGTTCGGCAGCGTTCTGCTCTCGTAGGCGTCCAACACGATGTTCCTTTGCTCCCAGGTGGTGAACCCCTTGGCCGAAGTCATCACTCTGTATGAGCCCACCTGAAGTAGCGGGAAGCTGAAGAAACCAACGCTGTTCGAAACGATGTTCTGAGTCGCGTTGGTGGCCTCATTCTTTAATGCCACGTTGGCGCCGGGAATAACCGCGCCCGTCGTGTCAACAACGGTGCCGCTCAATGAAGCGGTCGCTACCTGACCGAACGCGGGTATTTGAGAAAGTACCAGGACTGCAATAAATAGCACTGCAAAAGCTGCCCCGCATCCAATTTGGCGCATTCCCAGAGCCCGCCGAGGCTGGGGACAGCCGGATTGGTGCAGATGATGCTTTTTCATGGATTTTTTCTCACTTCGTCTCTGATAGGAGCCAAGACCGACTGGACTTACACACGCAGCCTTTCGCCGCGCGTACACCAGACAGGTGCGCGGTAACAGAAGGTTAAGCTTGTTAATTCTCCTCGACTTTTAGTTACTCCGATAACTGGCTTGTTTTCAATACGGCACGGCTGGGGTTTCACCTGTAATGGGTAACGCGGTGTCAAGCCATCAAAAATGTTACGCTTCACTTTACAATCAATGGCGCTTGGTGATATCTTTATCCCAGCTTTTTGCCTCTGGTCTACGGATATGGCGATGGTGGTTCACAACCACGACGAGAGGGGCGAGCTCGAGAATGTTCTCAGTTCGGGCATCTTCGCCAAAGCCCCTGGGCAGGCCAAGCTGCTCAAATACATTTGCGACGAGTACTTCCTGGGTAGGGCCGACCGGATCAAGGAATACAATCTCGCCACGGAAGCCCTGGGAAGAGCAGCGGATTTCGACCAGAACCGAGACGCCATCGTGCGGGTTGAAGTCCACCGGCTTCGGAGGAAGCTGAAGGAGTATTACGAAGGCGAAGGAGCAGGGCACGCCCTCCGCATTGTGATTGACCCTGGGCACTATGCGCCGCGATTTGTTCCTCGAGACGAAATGCCTTCGGCCGAGCTTGAGGCTGATTCGGGAACTTCCGAAGTCCGCGAAAGCCAGAACTTCGAATTGCCGCAGCAGATGGGCCAGGGAGTTACAGCCGATACCAAGCCGTCGGGTCTTCATGCCTTGCCTATTGCCGTGGGAGGGCTTGTTCTTACCGTTGTCATGGCGGGAATTCTTCTTGAATGGCGGAAGCACGCGGGGGCCTTGGTAAAGGCATCGCCGGCGGCCAGTCCCTCCTCGTTAGCGGGCTCCCCGGTGGTGGCAGGAGCGTTGGACTCCGTGCGCATCCTGTGCGGTTATCCCAAGGACAAGTATATCGACCGCGCGGGAAATTCCTGGCTGGGTGACCGGTATTATTCCGGGGGCGCGACGTCCAGCCAGCCGCCGCAATTTGTGGCGCGCGCGCCGGATATGACGCTGTACCAGACCTTCCGCTCGGGGAATTTCTCCTACCATATTCCGCTCAAGCCCGGCAACTACGAGCTGCATCTGTACTTTGTGGAGACGCACTATGGGCCCGGAAGCCTCTCCGGCGGCGGGGAAGCCAGCCGCCTGTTCGACGTTCTGCTGAACGGGAAGCCCCTACTCAGGATCTTCGACATCATCAAAGACGCCGGGGGGAATAACATCGGGGATGAGCGAGTTTTCAAAGACGCGACCCCGGCTGCGGACGGCTATCTGCATTTGAGCTTTCAGGCGCTGATCGACTCGCCGATTCTGAATGCGATCGAAATCGAGCCGGCGCCAGCGGGGAAAATCAATCCCATTCGCATCGCGGCTCAGAATAATTCCTACACCGACCACGCGGGCGACATCTGGAGTCCCGACCGCTATTACAGCGGTGGGCAACTGGCCGTGCATATTACTGCCAAGCCGGTCAGCCAAACCTCGGATCCCAGCCTTTACTCCGCTGAGCGATTCGGCCATTTCAGTTACGCGATTCCGGTCGCCCCGGGCAAATACAGAGTCACGCTACGATTTGCGGAGACTTATTGGGGTGTCGAGAGCCGGATTCCCAGTTTGCCTGACCAGAATGGTTCGCTCGAGGGTGGAGCCGGGAGTCGGGTCTTCGATGTCTACTGCAACGGGGTGGCCCTGCTTCGCAACTTCGACATCTTCAACGCGGCGGGTGGGCCCTTCATCGCAGTGGAGAAGACGTTTGATAACCTCGAGCCCAATGCTGAAGGCAAGCTTATGCTGGCTTTCGTTCCTGTGAAGGATTATGCGAGCGTGACTGCTTTGGAAGTCGTCAATGAACCCCATTGAAGCCCGTCAAAGCAAATGTTCCCCTAGCATCCCACCCGCGCTTTGAACTCGCGCGCCCGGTCGCGCGCGACGGTCAAGTCCGTGTCTTTGCCATCCTTCAGGCGAACATTCAAGCTTCCTCCGGGGAGCGACGCGACTTCCTTGATCCAGGCCACGTTCAGCACCGTGCTGCGGTGGATGCGGATGAATTTCCTCGGATCCAGTTTCCTTTCTAATTCCGTGATCCGTTGTTCACCCCAGGCTCAGAAGCTGTGAAATAATCTCCGGATGAGCAAAAGCATTTCATCCCGCGAGGCGGGACAAAGTCGTAGAAGGCGCAAAGAAAACAAGGCAGTTGTTCTTTGCGAGTCTTTGCGCCTTGCTCCCGCTTTGCGGGATGAGGTTGTTTATTTTTTCACAGCTTCTCAGCGAGCAGGTTGTGATGTTTATTGATTCTTTGTAAGGGAATCGTACTTCGCCACGGACTCCGGGAACAAAGAAGTGAAGAATGTAGGTCTACAGAGCTGGTTGCTCGGAGAAAGCGAGTGGCCAATTCCCCTCGCGGTACCCCGAATCATTCAGGGCGCCGGATGCAAATCGTCACACGAGGAAGCGGGAGCGGATACTTTCCTGCACGGTGGGGCTGCGACGCATAAGCCATTCCCCAACCTCAGCAGAGGCCTCAAGAAGCATGTTGAAAATAGCCCCTGCAAACCTGAGGCAGGCGGCGAGAACCTTCACACCCAGCCAGACCACCAAATGCTGCACCGACCTTGCGGGGTCTCGAAGTTCGAAACTGAGGCGGTAGTGTGGCCTGTCCGTACGATACCTCATCAGGACCATCCCCGCATAAATGGCTCCGGCTGCAACGGCCACCAACTTCAACAAGTGGCCAAACACGAGGCTCAAATACGTAACCATTTTCTCGTTTATCCTTCCCTTTCTTCAAGACCACTTCTACTAACTTAGATTCGAGTTGGCCGAAAAGGATTCATCGTCTTATCGAACAATAGTTGGTTGTTTTTCATATGGTTAGACCACCAGAGTGTCGGCTGCCGCGTTGGAAAAGACAGTTGAGAGGGCGTTCGAGAATCTGCGCTCACGGGAAGAAAGCCGTAAGACACGGCAGGAACTGCGGCGTGTCGCCTCCGATCCTGGGACCTTAAACAAAATCGGCGTGGCGCTGTCCCGGCAGCTTGACGATGGGGCTATTGCAGGGTATATTTGTCCCTATCCCAAACAAGACGGGAATCTCAGCTAAACAAGGAGGAAGACTATGCTCGGAGAACTGATTTCTGAGTCGCACGGGAAGCGGACGGCAAGGCGAGTGCTTTCGGCGAGCCCTGGATTCAAGGTTGAAGTGTCATTCGAGGCCGACGGAAAGCTCCTGGGGATGGGGGCCCACACTATAGCAACCTATTGGTCGGAGGGGAGGCCGGACGGAAGCCTGTACGGAGAGGGACAAGCGGTCGTCATCACGCAGGATGGCGAGACCGCCACCTGGAAGGGCCAGGGTGTGGGGAAGTTCCTGGACGGCGGCGCCGTCAGTTATCGGGGCGCGGTTTACTACAGCACCGCATCTCCGAAGTTGGCGCGCCTGAACACCGTCGCCACTGTGTTCGAGTTTGAAGTCGATGCCAACGGAAATACTAGGGAGAAGTCGTGGGAGTGGAAGTAGCTGGAACTCGGTAACAAGCGAAAAGCGCGAAAGGGCCGGGCGTTTAGAGGGGAAGGGGATGAAACCGGAGCTGCCTGGTAGAACCCTTTGAATCTCGGCCCCTTTCGCTTTCTGCCCTTTTCCCCCTTTTGTCCCTCATGGGCCGCTTCTGACTTCTGCTCGTCACTCCTCACTCGCTACTCGTCACTGCGCTCAGGCTCTGCTGATTTCATCCAGAAGCCGCCGCAGCCGCGCTATGGGGACTTGTGCCTGGCCGAAGCGGAGCAGGTTGTAGAGGCGAGTGAATTCCCAGACGCCTGATCCGAGGCGCGTCCCCAACAACGATTGAGCGAACTCCCAGGGCGTTAGCGCGGCAGGCTTTCGATAGCCTCTCTTGCGCAGGGTCTTCAGCAGCCTTTGATAAGTCATGGTGGCTTGGCGCGGGCTCAGTGCGAGCTCCCGGCGTCCAAACTTCCACACCCAGAAAAACCGGATGTCGGCCAGCGAAATGCCCTTTTCGCCAGTCACCAAGGCTGCCAGGATGATCACCATTAATAAGAGCATGAAAAGCTTGTGCGACATCAGCCACGCTTCGACGAGGTAGGCCACCCGCACGCCCTGATGTCTAAGCTTGTCGGTGCGGTCCCGGAATTCCTGCTGGAAATCCCTGGAGGTTTGTTCCATCTGCCGCGCCAGCCGGACTTGATGGCTGAAATCGTAGTTGACAATCCACTCACTCCAGAAAAGGTTCAAAGCATCGAGGTAATCGTCCCATGCTCCGGCGCGGATGGGATTGGGGTCCGCAGGGGTGGGATCAAACGCAATCCAGCCGTAATTCGGAAAATACACTTCCACCCAGCTATGGGCATCACGAGCGCGGACCACAAAATCCTTGCCGATACGGTTATAAGAACCCGTCTGAAAGCCATTCACCAGCCGCGAGGGGATGTTGAGCGTTCGAAGCATCACGGCCATCGAGGCGGCAAAGTATTCGCAGTATCCTGATTTGGATTTGAACAAGAAACTGACGAGGGGGTCTTCGGGCTCAATGGCTGACGGGTCGAGCGTGTACCGGAAATTGTCTCGCAGGTAATTCTCAATCGCGGTGGCGCGGTCGTAATTGTTCGTGGCAGTCGATGCGACCCTCCGGGCAAGCTCCGGAATCTTCGGGTTCAGATTGGGGAGCCGGAGATACACCAGGCGGACATCATCGGGGTATTTCGTGGAGGCGCGCTGCAACTCCCGGGCCGAAGGAAGCCCTGTCTCCGAAACCACATCGTAAGCCAGAGGCGAGAAGGCATATTGAGGGCTATGCAGGGAGCCTGTCTCATCGACATTCACCAAGTGAAACCGGCCCATAACCTCCTGCGGAATAGGGGCGGCGAAAAGCACGTCGGTGGAGAGCGCCGAGCGCAACACATGGTAGCGGAGCAGTCGCCGTGAACGGCTCTGCCAGCCCTCGAGCTGGGGCAGAACAAAGCGTTGTTCGGCGGCCGGCGTAATGGGTATTTGCTCCGTGTTGTCGTTAAACCAGTGGGTGCCGTCAAAACTGGTCAAACCCACACCCCGCCATTTCACACCCCGGAATTGCCTGGGATCTCCTTCCAAGGTGACGCGCATGACAACCATAGGGGAACGCAGGATCTTCCGGATGTCTCCCATGTTAACGGAGTCCGAGAAGCCAGTGATGTTCTGCGCCTGTGAGGAGAGCGCGGTCAAGTAGCCTGTCCGGTATCTCGGGATGACGAAAAAGAGAACCGTTGCCAAGAGAAAAATGCCGGCAGCTAAACCCACGGCCGCCCTCATCAGCGCCCCTTCGACGGCTGTCCGGTTCTGTCCAGGTTTTCGGAAAGGGCCTTCCGGCGCGCGGGACGCCGACTCCATTCCTTGCTTGATTTCGTAGCTGATGAAGGTCGAGATGGCGAAGATGACGTACAGGGTAAAGAAGATCAAATAAGTGGTGCTGACCGTCAGGATAGCGCTTGCCAGCATCATCATGAAAGATAGGGTGGCGAGGTAACCGTAGTCGCGATAGGTTCGTGCCGAGAAGATTTTGACGACGGTGGTAAACAGAATAAGGTGAACGGTCGCGGCCAGCATCCTGTCCAAAGCGCTCAGGCCCGGCGCGAAGATCAAGAAGTCGAGGGCGTAAAAGAAGATGTAAAAAATGGAAATCCGCGTAACCGTGCGCGGAGAAAGGGAATAGTCTGCCTCGCGAGAGTAGCTCCAGAGCTTTACGGCCAGCGCGGTGGAAACCACCACGATCGAGAGCGTGTCCAACTTGCCCGTCATCGTGAGGGTGATGAATCCCGTAGCCAGGGTCAGCAGCAGCGAAATCTCAAAGTAACGCTGCACGCTAATGTTGGATTGAAGCCTTACGAGCGTGGCGGGATCGAGTTGTGCTGTTTTTGCCATGACCAACGTTTCGCTGCCGGATTACATTTTAGCGCAAGGCGCATTTCCGACAATTAAAACACCTGCTGCGCGATTTTGCGAGCCAGTTGCGAAATCGCGGCCTGCCGCAGTCTCGAAATAGGAAACCATCGAAGTCCTCTTTTGCGGGGAGTGTGCGAAACCTCCGCCGGGTAAGCATGGACGCGAATGGAGCGGTAAGTAATGCCGTGACGGAGCTCGGCGATGGAGTCCTGGATGGCGACGGAAGCGCTCCCGCCAGCCGCGAGCTTACTGCGTAAGCTCGCCAGCGCCTCGGGGCGGGAGCGGCCGAAGGCGGAGGGGAAATTCCACAGGTCATCTAACAGGCCGTCATCAAGGCCGCGCACCATGGCCACTCGGGGTCCGCGCCGGAGGATAGCAGCGGCAAGGTAATGGGATTCCGCCGCGCGCCTGGGACGCGGCTGGGGGTAGAGTTGGGGCTGGCCGGATTTGTACCCCCAGCACCAGCTTCGCACTGGGCAGGCGGTACATCGGGGAGCGCGAGGCAGGCAAAGGGTTTGCCCCAGTTCCATTAACGACTGGTTGAAGTCACCGGCGCTTCGAGGTGCAAGCAGAAGTTCGAGTTGGGCTTCTACCGCGCGCCGGAAGCCCAACTGGTGAAGATTACCCTGGAGAGCCGCCAGACGCGAGAGGACTCTGGCAACGTTTCCGTCCAGCAGGGTGTACGGCTGATCGAAGGCAATGCTCAGAATTGCCCGCGCGGTGTAATCCCCAATTCCAGGCAGGGAACGAATCTGCAGGTAGTCCTGGGGGAACGCTCCAGCAAAGCGACAAACCAGTTCCTTGGCGGCCTGGTGCAGGTGACGGGCGCGGCGATAGTAGCCCAGTCCTGACCATAGTTGGAGGACTCGCTCGAGCGGGGCGCGCGCCAGGTCGGCTAATGTGGGAAACGCCGCGAGGAAGCGTTGGTAGTACGGGACCACCGTCGCCACCTGGGTCTGCTGAAGCATTACCTCAGAAACCCAGACGGCATACGGATCACCCCTCTTCCGCCACGGGAGGGGACGCGCGTTTCGACGAAACCACTCCAGCAGCGCACTTCGAATCGCATCTCTGTCCTGGCCCGAAAACTTCATCCGCTTGATGCTATCGTTGTCCGCGTTCCGATTGAGCCGAGCTTTCCTGCCGCGCGTCGACGAAACGCTCATTCGAGAACGAAGTCCGCCGTGCGTATGGGGCTCGCCCCACCCGCGGAATTCCGGGCCCTTACCTCCAGCCGGTATTCTCCTGCCTGAAGGCTGTCCGTGGGAATCTCCCTTGCCAGGGGGATCAGCGGATTCCCCGAGCGCGCGAGCGCGTTCACAAGTATGGTGTTCGAGGAATACACTTGCTGGTTGGTCTTGCGATTGACGATATTGAAGAGCACCCCCACACGGGGTACAAGACTCGATTGCATCAGGGGTTCAAAAACCTCGACGTAGAACGCGACCTTGTCGCCGCGCTGGAAACGATTGCCCGGCTGGATGAATACTTCCATACCCTGGAAGAGCAGCGGAGTTTGATCCTCGAGGAGTTGTGAATCCAGGCTGGCAACGAGCTGGTCCACGGGACGAAAAGCGTTGCTGAGGGCGGGTCCGCTGAGCTCGAGGTGTTGGCCGTCAAAGGGGGCAATGCTCAACGCTGTTTCGTACTTCCCAAATTTCTCCCCGCCGGTGCTCAGAACCAGTTTCAGCGTGTATTTTCCCGGTGCAACATTGAAGGTGTGCTGATAATTGAATGGCCCTTTGGAAAACTCCTTCAGGTCTTTCTTTTCCACGTCCAGCTTCACCGTATCACTGAATCGAGCGGCTACCGATCCGTCCTCCCGGTAGGCAATACCCAGCACTTGCACATTGGAATGAAACTCCTTCTTCTCTTTTTCGAAGTCGATCGCCGAAGCCGGGACCTGAAGCGAAATGTTCACGCGCGCCACGCCCGGCGAACTGTAGAAGTAAGGCGTACTGAGTGAAACAGGGACTTGTCCGGGCTGAGAACTTGCCGCCAGCGCTTCCAGGGTTTTCCCCTCGAGTTTTCCGGCCAGCAGGTCGGGAGACTTCAAGTCGTAGTAACCATTACGGTGGCGGAGTTGCACTCCGCCGCGGGTCACCTTCACTGTGATCTTGTGGTAACTCCCGTCGTGCGCTTGGCTGGGTGGGACGTAACCCAGAATGTAGTACTCGTCCAATTCGTTGGCGATCTTATTCAAGCCGGCAAGGAAATCGTTGGTATTGAATATGGTAAAGCCGCCTGTCCCTCGAGCCAACGCGTCGAGAACCTGCTGGTTGGCGGAAACGCTTTGATCAATCAAGCCCCGGAGGCGGTTCTGCGGGCAAAGAGGATTCGATAGGGCAACCATCGAGTTGTTGCACTGAGAAGTGCCGCCGGGATAATTCGAGTAAGAACCTCCCATGCCACCGCGATTACCGGATCCGCCAGTGCCTCCGCCGCCGCCACCCTTCGTGCCGCCACCACTACCGCCGCCACCCTTCGTGCCGCCACCGCTGCCGCCGCCACCTCCTGTCCCGCCGCCACCCTTGGTGCCGCCACCAGTGCCGCCGCCACCTCCTGTCCCACCTCCACCACCACGTCCACCGCCAACTCCTCCTCCGGTCCCACCGCCCCCACCGCCAACTCCTCCGCCTCCTCCGGTTCCACCACCGCCCCCGCCCCCGCTATGCTGCGGCCAGGGGTCGGGCGAACCCGCTAAGGAAGCGAGCAATCCTGGTTCGTGCGGGAATGGCGAATCGAGGAGAAATGCACCTGGCGGCAGCCCTGACAGGGACGGGGGTAGTGCCTGCAAGCCTCGCACGTCCACCGGGTAGATCGCCACATTGGCTCGACTAGCAGCATCGATGGTGGCATCGAGCTCAAATTGGTGTTCCGAGGTGAGTGGAAAGCCTGCGGAGAAAAGAATCAATGTCTTGCGGCCAGGGACGGCCCCCAGGGTTTTCGCCAAGTTGCGGATGGCCAGAAGGAACGATCGGGCGCCGAAATCGGCTTCAGCCAGGGAAATCTGTCCCATCGACGCAATTCCGGCAGCCGGCGCCCCCATGGACGCAATATCGACTGTCGATGTGGATATATTCGGCGAAACCGCAGAGTATTTCACCTCTGCCGTCGCGCGCCTCAGCTTCTCTCCGTCCGGGGTGAAATTCTGGACCACTTGGGTTGTCCCTCCAAAGTCCACCACCGCCATTAAGCGTTCCGGCGACGCAGTCTTCTCCACAAACTGGTTTGCGGCCCGCCGTGCCACCATTTGGTCTCCGGCGCTCATGGTGGAGTCATCGAAAAAGAGCACGATATAGCGAGGCTGGCTCGGCCCTTTAGGACCCCGACCCTCCCCGGCGCGCGAAAAGCTGGCAATCACTTGGGGCTGATTATCCTCGAGGACCTCGAATTCCTTCACGTCCAGATCTTTGATGTATTCCCCTTTCTTGTTGGTGGCAATGACGTCCACCAGCACAAGATTCGCTTCGGCTCTTATGATTTGAGGGGAAGTGGCGGCCACCTGGGGAGGAGCATTTGGCGCTCCCCCGCTCTGGGCAAGAGTGAGAACCAGCCGCGCTCCCAGAACTCCGATGGCAGCCGGTAGGAGAATATACAAACCAAAGTTGCTTCTTCGACGCATACACCACCCCCTAATAAGGTATCTCCACCGTGCGGTTCAGCCCCGATAGTTGGCCGGCCTCAGAGTCCCGGACGATCTGGCGAACCAGGTACGTCCCGGGCTTCAAGTCGAATTCCATCTTCAGTGTTATACCGGTTTGGTTCAACCTCGCAAGTGTAGCATCGCGAAGTCGAAACTCTACCACTTTCTCTTTTCCCACCACGTACTTTCCATCCCGGTCGAACAGGACGGTCAAAAAGGTAAGTTTGTTCAGATGGCGATCCTGTTCCTTGCGGAAACGCACGGAACTCAAATCCAAATGAGTAAGCACAGCAAGCCGCGCCTCGGCTTCGTTGACTTTAAAAAACTGGGTGTGCACATTGATCGGGAGTTCCTTCAATTCGTCTTGGGAGTAAACTGCCTGTTCGATTTCTTCCTTGGCCTTGGTGGCCACATCCACCGACGCTTTGGGCGCAAAATAGCCACGTCGCGCCTGAATCGTGAAGCCGGCGGGGTTCACCAGGCTGACCTTCAGCCGGTGGAAACGGCCATCAAACTTGAGGTTGCGGGGAGAAAAGGCCAGAACGTAATAAACGTCCGAAAGTGTCCCCACCTGTCGGAAGCCCGTGTCCAAATCGTTGCTATTGTGGAAGAACTGGCCACCCGTATCCCCCGCAAGATCGGAAAGAACCTCCTCGGCCAGGGAGAATCCCGCATCGATGATCTGTTGTTTCCTCCCCATCAAATCCGGACGGCCGGGGATAAGAATGGGTTGGCGGCTGGCATCACCGCCGGGAATGATGACATACAGGCCCCTGGGGTCCAGGGCGCTGATGACCACGCTGGAGCGCAGCGCTCGGTCCGCGATCTCCGCGATCTGGGACTCCAGGTTGTAGCGGAGAAAACCGGGCGAAAGGAAAATGACGCTGTGTTGCCCGGGCAGCAGCGCGGTGCGGCGAATGACTTGTTCAAGGCCTCGCAACACCGCCTCGGACTGCGTCTCCCAATCATTCCACACCCGCATTGCCTCTGCCTCCACCATGTTTGCCGCTTGGCTGCTACAAGCTTGCTGCATGCCGCTGTTGCCTGTGACTTCGCAATTGCACTGGATAACCTCTTGTGTCGCAATTTCAGTGGCAAACGGGTCGCGCTGTTGCACGATTAGGTAAGCCTGATAGTCGCCAATATCAGGACAGGAATTTGTATCTGTTGAGATGTTGGGCCTCGGTCGGAGCTTGAAAAGGGCTTCGTGGAGCTTGCTGCGGTCGTCCGTGAAGTCCAGGTTGCCCTGGCCTGAGGAGGTGAAGATGCCTGCCCTGTCCGCAGCAGTAAGCGTGGTCGCCAGATACCGGTCGGCGGCATCGCGGGCGTGAGCGATATCTTCAAACGTCATTTGGAGATCATCGAAGTAAAGCGCCTGGAAGTTGCGCGCCGTCGCATTCGCCGCTCCCGCCTCTGAAGCGGCTTCCTCATCCGACTCCTTGCCGGGGGCCGGGCGCGCCACGGCCGAGGTGCGGCTGGAGGATTCGAGGGCGAACTGGTCAATCTCCTGCGGCTTGCCGTTGTCCAATAATCGAAAGTCTTCTTTGCGCAGGCGGGGTACGGGACGACCATTCGAGTCGCGCACGATCGCACGCACCACCACCATGTTGCGCTGCACTTGCACCTTGAACGGGGATTGAACATCCTGGGTGGCAATTTCCTGTTCACCCGAGCCCTGGCCGGCGGCAGCCGGCACGCCACTGAAAAGCCCCGCCCCCAATAGGCCCACAAATAGTAGCAGTAAGGTGACCCCCATCCCGCCCTGCCAGATGGGTTCCCAGGCACGCACGCAAGCTGGCCCGAAAGGAGTCGGGCCAAGCCCACGGTAGCGCCGCTCGAAAGCGAAGTTCATTTTCGCCCCGTATTTCGCAGACCAACCAAGCTAAGTATCCGGCGGGCCCGCAGCAAAGTCAAGCCAGGTGCCGGTGCGGCCTGCACGGAGAAACGAGAAACTGGAAGATGGAAACTGGAAACTAGAAACTGGAAGCTGGCTGCCTTGTTTTCTGATTTCTGATTTCTGCTTTCTGATTTCCGGTTCCCCGTTTGCGGATCAACGCCATAAAGCAGAAACTAGAAACTAGAAACTGGTTGCCCCAATTCCCATTTTCCAATTTCCAGTTTCTGGTTTGCAGTTTCCAGTTTCCAATTTCCAATTTCCATTTTTAGTACCACCCAACGCCCCGCAGATGGCGGAATCTTGGCCATATATTTCGCTTTGATTGGCCTTTTTTGCGTTCAAAAACCAGTTCGTTTTGGGCTCCTGAAAACGCTAACTCCTTTGCTTTCAATATATTCTTAGGTTCGTTCCCACTATTTAGTATCTTTTTTCTGTTTTCGACGCATTTCCCTACCCCGCCGGGCCGATTTCGAACCTCCTTCCCGCGCCCGCTTGCAAGCTTTCTCATACGGCAACTAAGGTAGGCTATCACAACTCCAGTCTCGCGTCAAGAACAAAGTGCAGAGTTCAGGAAGTAGGATTCAGGATTCAGGAAACGGCGCTTGTATCTACCTGCTGCTCCCCGCTCGTCGCGGGCCAGCAATGTAAGGCGTGGGTGAAACCCACGGAAACGGGAGGCAAAAAACGTCTCAGCCTGGCGGCGCCGAACGGTTCGACCCTTTCAGGGTCGGGAAACTTGGTTGGGACGTAATCCGTGGGCGGCGGGCACAAAAACCGTGCCCTTGCCCACGGCTACTCACCTTCAACCCCTTCGGGGTTCACCCAAACCTACGCTTAATCGTCGGCGGCGGGCACAAAAACCGTGCCCTTGCCCACGGCTACTCATCTTTAACCCCTTCGGGGTTCAGACGAACCCACGCTTAATTGTCGGCGGCGGGCACAAAAACCGTGCCCTTGCCCACGGCTACTCATCTTTAACCCCTTCGGCGTTCAGCCGCACCCACGCTTAATCGTCGCCGCCGGGCACAAAAACGGTGCCCTTGCCCACGGCTACTTTCTGACCCCTCTCCCCGCTTGATTTGCCTTCACAGGCAGCCTAAAATGTCTCTCAACAAGGATGCTGCCCTTGCGCCGCAGCGGGCTTTTATGGGCGACCTGAATTGACCTCGCGTCCTTGCCAAACAGGCTCGGACCATGCAGCGCGCCTCTTCTCAATCAGGGAGCCTCCGCGACAACGACTGCGTTGCCATCGTGGGTGGTGGACCCGCCGGTTCCTTCTTCGCCATCCATCTTCTTCGCGAAGCCCAGCGTCTGAATCGACACCTCGACGTGGTCATCGTCGAGAAGCGTGGTCTGACGGACTTGGGCGCCGATAGCTTTCAGTGCAGGGGATGCAACTTCTGCGCGGGCGGCATCTCCCCGAGGCTGAATGAGATACTCGAGGAGCAGGGTCTGGTGGTTCCGGAGGAGATCATCCAGGGGCGCATCGATCACGTGTGGATACAGGGCCAGTGGAAGAACTTCCGGCTTCGAGTTCCCAAAGGCATGCGGATGTACTCCGTATTCAGGGGCTCGTTACCCAGCCGGCGGAGCGGCAGACCCGGAGGGTTCGATGCGTTTCTGCTGGGTGAGGCGGTCAAAAAAGGCGCGCGCGTCTTGTATGGCAAAGTGGAGGGCATTGATTATGCCGCGTCCGGGATGCCCCGCTTGACGGTGCGAACGAAATCCGGAGAGGGGGTCCTGCTGGAGGCCGGCTTCGTGACCATCGCTATCGGAATCAATACACACGGTAGCCTCGACTACCGTGACGATGCCCTGATCGCCTCGCTTCAGCGTTTGAATCCGGGGTTCGTTCCCGGCAAGTCCCGCAAGGCCTTCATCTTCGAGCTGGAGGTGGGCGAGGACTATCTGGCGCGCCAAATGCACCGCGAGATCTACTTCATCGAGTACGCCTCCAAGCACCTCGCCCTCGAGCATACCGCGCTCATTCCCAAGGGCAGGTTCTTGACCGTCGCCATGATCGGCAAGTGTATCGACGAGGCGTTGTTGCCACAAGACAGCCAGCAGATCGTGCGCGATTTTCTGGCCCTGCCTCAGATCGAGCGCATCTTACCAGGCCTCGAGGCGGCTCCCATCGCCTGTGCCTGTGCTCCCAGAATGACGGTGACCACCGCCAAGTGCCCCTTCGGCGACCGGTTTGCCATCATCGGCGACGCGGTCGGGTCGCGGTTGAACAAAGACGGCCTGTTCTCGGCCCACGTGACGGCGAGCCGGCTGGCGCAGACCGTGCTCCGGGACGGAATCGACAAGCAGGCCCTCGCCAAAGGATACGGGAAGGCCATCAAGTGGCTGGCCGCGGACAACCACTTCGGACGGATGGTGTTTGGCGCCAGCCGGGTGGCGTTCACCACGCCGGTGCTCAGCCGCATCACGTACCAGGCGTTTGCCACCGAGTGCAAGGTGCGAGATGAGCGCAGCCGGCCTTTGAGCGTGGTGCTGTGGAAGATCGCCAGCGGCACGGCCGACTATCGGGAAGTGTTATGGGAGATGTGCGGCTACGGCGTGCTGCGCTCCGTTCTCGCAGGTGCGGCGGTCACGCTAAGGAACGTGGCGTTCGAGGCACTCTTGGGTCTGAAATGGGGGGAGTACGGACGCTACCCGACGGTGGTGCTCAAGGAGAAGCGGGAAGCGCTCAAGGAAGTCCTGGCCTCGAGCCTGGGAATGGAGCTTGACGCGTCGCCCGACTTCGAACGGATGTATGCGATCAAGATCCGTGGCTCCGAGGAAGAGATCATGCAGGAGCTGGCCAAGTTCGGCCACCCCAATGCGAGGTTCCTCAAGTTGCGATGGGTCGAAGTTCGACAGATCCAAGGGGCGCCGAACCAGGTCGGCTCGGTGATTCGATACAGGATACCGCTCCTCGGGTTGGGCGCGGAACTGCAGCTGAGCAAACGAGTTGGCTTCGAGACCTTGCTGTATCAGCTCGAGGAGCGGCTGGCGGACCACGGGAAACTCATCTTCAACGTCGCACCGACCAAGGACGGAAACAGCCGGCTGTCCATTTACGCGGCCTTTGACTACAAGAGAGGCAAGGGCTTCGCAAGTCGGGTTCTATGGGGCGGTATCAGGGTGCTGTTTCCAGAATTCGTGCATGACGTGGCGTGGAACCATGCCCTGTGCACCATCAAAGAGGAGGTCGAGCGGAAGCGCGACTATACCCCCAGACCCTAGCCGGCCTCGCGCAGCCCACTCCATCGTAGTGTGGGTGTCGCAAGGCGCAACTTCGGCTGCCCGCAGACTCTCCAGCCTCGGGTGCTCAGCCGCCGGGTAGTGTCCCAATTCACAGGTGGCTTGCGTGCTCGCTGAGGCGCTCAACAGCCAAAGCCCGACCGGACGATTGCATTCAGAGACGGTCGGGTGTAAGTTATCGGTCCGGCGAAAACTAAAAACGAAAATTCCGGTTGACACCTCAACATCGCGAAGGAGGATGAAATGATCAGCCTGAAACTCGACCGACGCGAATTCCTGCTGTCGGCTTCGCTCCTCTCGGCGGGCGCCTTAGCCGCAGGGCAGGGCAACGAGGACTTCAGCAAAGTCCAGATCAGAGTCACGCGTGTATCCGGCAGCGTTTACATGCTGCAAGGCGAGGGCGGCAACATCGCGGCGTCCGTGGGCGACGACGGGATCGCCATCGTGGACGACCAGTTCGCTCCCTTGGCCGAAAAGATTCGCGCCGCCCTGAAAGACATCACGGGCACAGACAAGCCGGTACGTTTCGTCATCAACACGCACTATCACGGCGACCATACAGGCGGGAATCCGAATTTTAGCACGACCTCGACGATCATCGCCCAGGACAACGTGCGCAAGCGCTTGGCGGCGGGTGGCCCGGCGGGCAACGGCGCTTCAATTCATATGGAGAACAAACCTGCGGTAAAAGCCGCACTGCCGATTATTACCTTCGAGCGCGACGTTACCGTTCACCTGAACGGCGAGGACATTCACGCGCTTCACTTTCCTGCCGGTCATACGGACGGAGATTCCATCATCTTTTATCCGCAGTCCAACGTGGTCCACATGGGCGATGACTTCGTCCGCTACGGCTTCCCGTTTATCGACATCGACAGCGGCGGCAGCGTGCAGGGCATGATCGCCGCTTGCGAGAACGTCATCCCACAGCTTCCGCGGGACGTGAAGGTGATTCCCGGACACGGCGAGCTGGGGAGCCTCGATGACGTTCGTGCCTACCTCGGAATGCTTCACGAGACCACGGACGCCGTCCAGCAGGCCCTCAAGCAAGGGAAAACGCTCGAGGAAATGAAACAGCAGAAGATCCTCGCCCCCTGGCACAAGTTCGCCGGTCCGTTTGTCAATGAGGATACCCATCTCGAGACACTCTACAACTCGCTTACCGGCAAGAAGAACGGGAAGTTCTTGAAGCACAATTGAGCGGCGGAGATTGATCCAGAGGGGGTGCCCGGGTCAGCGGAGCTTCCGCTCCAACTTGGCGACGGCCCGCTCGGCGAGCGCGATCTGGCGCGCCACCTGCCGCGGGCCCGTGCCGCCGGTTACATTGCGACGTACTACTTCCTGCCAGCGGTCTTGCTCCGCGAGCCGTCCCTCCGGGCACGTTTCTATAAACCACTGCGCGTCGCCTGACGCTTATTCCTTAGATGGCACAAAGCGTGAAATTATCTGGGCCCAGACCTTCCCGGAAAGCGCATCAACATCCCGGAGCGTCAGCCCACGGGTGGGAATTGCAGGATGAACGATCATTTCCGTATGGCCGGCCCTGACGTGGTAAGTGTCCGGTTTCAGCACGGCCCGTGTCCCGTTCAAAGTTATTGGCACGACGGGCACGCCGGCCTGGATAGCAAGGTAAAAGCTGCCGGACTTGAACTGCCCCATCTTTCCGTTACGGCTCCGGTGACCTTCAGGAAACAGCATGACAGAGCTTCCAGCACGGATTCTCTTCGCTGCCTCGTCCAGGCTCCTGATCGCCTCCCTTGGGCGTTCCCGGTCCACGGGGATGTGTCCGGAGCGCTTCAGGTGCCAGCCCATGAAAGGCATTCTAAACAACGAACGCTTGGCGACAAAACGAAACTGGACAGGCAAATTCACGAAAAGGATGGGAATGTCCATCGCGCTTTGGTGATTCGCGCAATAGATGGCGGTCTTTCGGGGATTCAGGTTTTCAACACCCTCCACCCGAGTCCGGATGCCACTTGTGGTCAAAATCAGCCAGGACCAGAGTCGCGCGAAGGTGTGTTGCCATCGGCCGGTGTCATCCAGCAGGGAGGCGAAAAGCGAAAGGGTTCCACAGACCGCGGTGTAGAAGTAAATCAGAAGATTGGTGAACAGGAGGGAGCGCAGATAGCTCAGGTAATACAGGAGGCTATGGGGTTTGAGGGCATCTTGGGTTGGGTTTGTTCGGGTTGTCTCCATGGCCGGATCAGGCGAGTCCTACGGCGGTGGCAGGGCTGGAGTGGTTGGCAAGCTGAAGTTGACCTTCCAGGAGCGCTTTCTTGACGGCCCCCACCAAGAAGAGGGAACCAATAACCATCACCGCATCTTCGTTGGAGCTGGCTTGGCAGGCACGCGCCACCGCCCGGCAGGGCTCTGGCTCGATGACCAGCCGCCCGGGATGAAACCGCGCCGCCGCTAAGATCTCTTCCGCAGTGGCCGCGCGCGGGACCTGGGGACGTGTCAAATAGACCTCCTCAGCCAGGGGAAACAGGATTTCGCTGATCTCTCCTATCGCCTTGTCCCGCATCGACCCATAAACCAGTCGCAAGCGCCGACCCCCCAGCTCTTCCTGGATAAACTCCGCCAGCACCCGAGCCGCCGCCGGATTATGCGCGCCGTCGAGCAAAACCAGCGGATGGTCCAGAACCGTTTCCAGCCGCCCCGGCCAAGCAGTGCCTTGCAATCCTTCGACGATTGCCGAGCGGGTTATTTGGAAACCATCATGGCTCAGCCGCCACGCCGCCGTCACCGCCGCCACCGCATTCTTCACCTGAAACTTCCCCAGCAAGGGAGAACTGAGGCTGGCGAAACAGTCCGCATCCAGGCAAAGATTGAACAGGTAACGCCCCTGCAAGCTTTGTAAACCCCACAGCCGGCCAAAATAGCCCGCCTCGAGTAATTCCGCCCCCAGTTCCGCGCAGCGCTGCCGGATCACCCCGGCAGCTTCCGCTTGTTCACAGCCCGACACCACCGGGGTCCCAGGTTTGATCACCCCCGCCTTCTCGCGCCCAATGGCGGCCAGAGTGGACCCGAGGAATTCCACGTGGTCAAGCCCTACGTTGGTGATCACCGCCACGCGGGGTTCCGTAACATTGGTGGCGTCCAGCCGGCCCCCCATGCCCACCTCCAGCACCACGAAATTTGCTCCCTCCTGGGCAAAATAATGAAAACCGGTGGCCGTCAGGAACTCGAAGAAGCTCGGTAACTGCCCCAGCCTCCTCTGCTCCAGCAAGCCTTCTACAACTTGCCGGACTTCGGTGAAGGCCCGCGCGAAATCGGCATCGCCGATCTCCCCTCCGTTCACCCGGATTCGTTCGTTGACCCTGACCAGATGCGGAGAAGTGTAAAGACCGGTGCGATAGCCGGCCTCGCGCAGGATGCTGGCCAGCATGGCCGCCGTGGACCCCTTCCCATTCGTGCCCGCAACAATGGCGGTGGGATATTTCAGGTGGGGATTTCCCAGACCGGCAAGAATTTGGGTTATCGTTTCCAGCCCCCACTGCTGGCCATGCATTTCCTGGCCGAGGCTGTCCAGATATCTTAAGCAGTCGCCGTAATTCATCCGCGTCTCGTGTTTGCTGTAGAGCAGTAGGTGGTAGATGGTAGATGGGGAAGGAACTTCAGCCCCCAGCCTCTAGCCCCGCTTCTTCAATTGACCCGCCGCGGCGGGACCACCGACTACTGACAACTCCGCTCAGAACGGCACGTCAATAGTTTTCTCCCGCATCCTGCTACGCATCCCACGCCCGTAACAAGCGGAAGGCTCGCGCCAGAAAGCCTTTCAACTCCTTGCGAGGAACGATAGCGTCCAACATGCCGTGGGCGAGCAGGAACTCGGCGCGTTGAAATCCCTCCGGCAATTTCTGCCGGATCGTCTGCTCGATAACTCGCGGCCCCGCGAACCCGATGAGGGCGCCTGGTTCCGCAATGTTGAGGTCGCCCAGCATGGCGAAGCTGGCCGTTACGCCGCCGGTAGTCGGATCCGTCAGAACTGAGATGTAGGGCTTTCGCACTTCATCCAGCCGAGCCAGCGCCGCACTGATCTTCGACATCTGCATCAGGCTGATGGCCCCTTCCATCATGCGCGCGCCCCCGGAACAGGAAACAACCACCAGCGGCAGTTTTTTCGCGATGCACCGGTCGATCGCTCTCGTGACCTTCTCGCCCACGACCCCGCCCATGCTCCCACCGATGAACTGAAATTCCATCGCACAGATGATGGCCGGCTGCCCCTCCAGTTGGCCCTCGCCGGTGATGATGGCATCTTTCAGTCCCGTGTTCTTTTCCGCTTGCCGCAGCCGGTCGCTGTAACTTTTGCTGTCCTTGAACTGAAGAGGGTCCGTGCTTGCCAGCCCGATATCGTGCTCCTTGTACCGCCCTTCGTCGAAGAGCATTTCCAGGCGGGCGCGTGAGCCCATTTTGAAATGGTGGTTACATTTGGGGCAGCAGAGCAGGCTGCTCTCCAGATCCTTTTTCCAGAGAATCTGCTTGCAGTCGTCGCACTTCACCCAGAGCCCTTCGGTCTGGATGCGCTTCTGCTTGGGCGATTCAATCGGCTGCTTTTCTTTACGAAACCAAACCATGGTTGAATTGACCCATTGGGTCATCGAGTCATTGAGTCATTGATTCATTGAGCCATTGAGTCATTGAAAGACCGTGTTATGGGGCATTCTGCAAATGACTCAATGACCCAATGAATCAATGAATAAATCTCTTAGTACTCGATTCCCCTCTGGGCCGAGATTCCCTTCTGGTAAGGATGCTTCACTTCCCGCATTTCGGTGACCAAGTCCGCCAGTTCCACGATCGAAGGATGCGCATTGCGCCCGGTCAGGATGACATGGACCATTTCAGGTTTTTTCCTTAGTGCGTCCGCCACCACCCCCGGATCAAGCATCTTGTAGCTGATGACGTAATTGATTTCGTCAAGGATGACCAAATCATATTGGCCACCCAAGATGTTCTCGCGAGCGAATTCCCACGCCTCTTGCGCCAATCGGATATCCTCGGGGTCAGGCTTTTCCACGCCCACCTTCACAAAGCCGCGCCCCATGGGCAAGATCTTGAAACGGTCCTCACCGAGCATGCGGGCCGCCTCGAGCTCCCCGTAATGCCAGGAGCCCTTTATAAATTGTACCATCAATACCTTCAGTCCCTGCCCTACGCAGCGTAGCGCAGTCCCGAGGGCCGCCGTAGTCTTTCCCCTGCCGGGTCCGGTGTTGACGATAACTAATCCCTTGCGAGTTTCCGGCAATCTCACCTCTTTTCTGTCTCTGGAGTGCGGCAGCTTGCTGCCGCTTTCTCCCGCCCCCCGCCTTCTCCCGCTGGGTGGGACCAACATACTGCCCGTGCACAGCCGCGAGCAAGCTGCCGCACTCCAGAGCTAGCGCGGGTACGGATATCCCCGCAGGATGGTGAATCCCCGATAGATTTGCTCTAGCAAAAGCGTCCGCGCCCAATCGTGCGTCAGCGTCATTCGCGAAAGAGCCAGAAGGACATCCGCTTCCTTTCGGAAGGCTGCGGAAAACCCTTCCGGCCCTCCAATCAGGAACACAAGTTCCCGGGTTCCTCGCAAAGCCTGTTGCCCAAGCCATTCGGCAAATTCTGCGGAACTCCACTCCCGGCCTCGTTCGTCCAAAAAGACCTTGGTGGACTCACGGATTTTTTCGAGCAGCTTCCGTTCGCTGGGGGAGAGCTTGACCCCGTTTCGCCGGCCTGCCTTACGAAGGGGCGGTATTTCCTCCACCGTTAATCCAGTGAAGTGTTCGATCCGGCTGACCAGATCAGACTGGAGAGCCCGCAAGTGTGCGTCTTTCGTCTTTCCTTCCCAGAGGACGCGAATTCGCATGTCCACGTCAGACTTGCGGAATGGGTAGCCGCGGCGCGTTCTTCCACAAGCGTTCAAGATCATAAAAGTGTCTAGCACGCTCCAGGAAGATGTGGACAACAAAGTTCAAATAATCCATCAGGATCCACTCCGCCTGCGAATAACCTTCAATGTGGGCGGGAGTGAATCCTTTCTTCTCGAGCTTTTCAGCAATCGCGTCGCAGATTGCCTGTGCATGCCGCGTGGAGGTGCCGCTGCAAATCAAAAAATAGCTGGTGAACGAGCAAGTTCGCTCCAGGTCCAGGACGCTCAGGTCCAGAGCTTTCCGGTCTTGAGCGGCGTAGACCGCTTCCTGCAATTGCGGTGTCATCATCCTAGCTACTTCCCGCCAAGGCGGGGACGGTAAAGACCCTCCTTCAAAATGTACTCTTCCACAAGCGGAGGAACAAGCCCAGTCACACTCCGGCCCGAGCCGACCGCCTTTCGTATATCGTGCGAGGCGACGGGCATGTGGACTCCCCGGAGGACGTGAAGGGTGCTGCGCCGCAATTGAAGAGTATCAGTTTTGTTCGGCGCGCCACCTGATGGAGTCATCGCTTCCGGCACCACTTTCCGAATCTCATTCGCATCAAAACCCGGTCGCGAGACAACGATGAAATCAACCAAGTCCAGCAGACGGCGATACTCTTTCCAATAGGGCAACTCCAGAAAAGCATCGACCCCGATCAGGAAGAAGAGGCGGTCACTCTTATGAAGTGAGCGGCGCACCTTCCGGACAGTATCAATTGAGTAGCAGGGTTCCCCTTCCGGTGTCGGCGCTTCAAGGAGAGACGGGATCAACCGCTGATCCCCGACGCACGCCAGGACCACCATGCAATAGCGCTGTGGGAACGGGGTCAGGCGATGGTGGTACTTGTGTGGCGGGTTTCCTGTTGGAATGAAGAGGACCCGGTCCAACCTGAACTTGCGTGTCGCCGCGCGAGCCGCCTGCACGTGTCCGGCATGTATAGGATCGAAGGTTCCGCCGAAAAGAGCGATATTCACCGCTTTGAGAACCCTATCAGGATGCTGAAAAACCTTTGTGATCGTTGTCATTCCGATCCCGCCCTGCGGGAGAGGAATCTCGCTCTGGAAGCAAAGGACTTGCGAGATTCCTCTCCCGCAGGGCGGGATCGGAATGACAGGCTAGAGGGGTTTTTCAGCATCCTGCTGCATTTCAGCACCAGGTGTCGCGATTGGAGCCTGGCTGTGCTGCGGTATTTGCTCCAGCATCGCCCAGGTTTGTCGCTTTAGTTGTTCCAACCCTTCCCCAGTTACACTGGAGATTTCAACAAGGACCATGCTGCAGGTACGGCAAAACTCCCGTAGCGCTGTCAGCCGTTCACCTGAGCCGGCGGCATCGATCCGCGAGGCTACCAGCAACATCGGCTTGGCGGCAACCACCGGGCTGAAACTCTTCAACTCTTCCATGATCACTCGGTAGTCTTCAACGGGGTCGCGGCCGGACTGCTCGGCGGTGTCGATCAGGTGAAGCAGCAAGCGGGTTCGCTCCACGTGCTTAAGGAACCGTGTCCCCAGCCCGCGTCCCAGATGGGCGCCTTCAATCAGGCCGGGAATGTCTGCCATGACGAACGAGCGTTCTTCATCGATAGCCACCACCCCAAGACACGGCTCCAGGGTAGTGAAGGGATAATCAGCAATTCGCGGCCTTGCGGCGCTGAGCCTGGAAATTAAGGTGGATTTGCCCACGTTGGGGAAGCCCACCAGTCCAACATCCGCCAGAAGCTTCAGTTCGAGCTTTAAGTCTCGTTCCTCACCCGGTTTGCCCGGCTCCGCCCGGCGGGGGGCCTGATGCGTGGAGGTGGCAAATTGGGCGTTTCCCCTGCCGCCCCGTCCTCCTCTTGCAACCAGGAAGCGCTGGCCGGGAGTGTCGAAATCCCAGAGCTTTTCCTCAGTGCCGGCGTCGTAGACCATGGTGCCGACAGGCACCGTTACGGTAAGATCCTCGCCATCCTGACCATGCCGGTTGGACCCTTCCCCGTGCCTTCCCCGGCCCGCGTGAAAAAGGCGGTTGTACCGGAACTTCAGCAGCGTATTCACGTTTTCGGAGCATTCGAAGGTGACATCGCCGCCCCGGCCACCATCGCCCCCGCTGGGTCCGCCACGAGGCACGAACTTTTCGCGGCGGAAGGCCACACAACCATTTCCGCCCTGGCCGCCGGCAACATGGACCTTGGCTTCGTCAATGAACACGTTGAATCACAGTCGGCAGGACAAATAGCCAAGCCACAAGCAGTGGCGCCATCCCAAAGCTGCTTGGCCGTTTTGTGGGGAAATGGGTGCTCGTTAGCTTCCGCAAGAGACCTCTGGAGGTCTGGTTCGACGTAGCGCCGGTCCCGCATGCGGGACCGGCACCTGCCGACCCCGCGCCTGCGGGGTCGGCGCTACACTCAATTCGTTGAGGGGACCAGAATACTCACGAACCGGCCGGAATGGCCCTTATCCTCAAATCGGACTACGCCTGAAACCTTAGCAAAAAGGGTGTCGTCCTTGCCGATGCCAACATTGTCTCCAGGCTTTAACGGAGTGCCACGCTGGCGAACAAGAATTGACCCGCCCGTAACAAACTGGCCGTCAAAACGCTTGACACCTAACCGCTGCGCATTGGAGTCGCGCCCGTTGCGCGAAGTTCCTTGCCCCTTCTTGTGTGCCATATGGAAATCCTCTTCCGAGCTGCTGGTCAGTTAGTCACGATATCCTGGATGAGCACCTCGCTGAAACCTTGCCGGTGGCCGATGGTGCGGCGGTATTGCTTCTTCCGCTTGTACTTCAATACCCGGATTTTGGGTGCTCGGGCATTTCTCAGGATTGTCCCCCTCACTTTCGCGTTTTCGACCAAAGGCGATCCCACGACAAGACTCTCTTTTCGCACCGCAAAGACGTGGTTGAATTCGATCGTTGAACCCGATTCGGCCGCCACTTCCTCGATCCGGATCACATCACCCGGCGACACTTTGTATTGCTTCCCACCTGTTCGCAAGATCGCGTACATAGATTAACCTCTCGTGTGATACCCGAAACCTCCATTATACGGACCGCGCCTTATGTGTGTCAATCAAAGCGTTGGTAGGGTAGCGGGTCAGTTTGAAAAATAAGCGGAAATGAAAGCGCCATGATAGGCGTTCGGAAGCCGAACATCTAGACAAGATTTCAAGGTATCTTAGGACTCGTCAGAATATCGTATCTCATACTCGGATGAGTCTTTTCTGGGGCGGCATATTCCTTGTTGTATACAAATCCGTTCTTCACGTACCATCCAATAGATTTCGGATATGCGTCGACCGTAATGAATCGACACCCGATATGCAGTTCTTGATTCAATCGAACGGTTAGACTGATGGCATATTTTAAGAGTTGGGTTCCGATGCGGTTTCCTTGTGATTCTTTCTGAATACCGATTCTTCCAATCTTGAGGGCGGGAAATGTATAGATGGATTGGTGAAAATCAAAAAGACGCCTTTTCTCAGCAGTCTTTAGGATGATGCAGTCGACTAGAAATGTAATGTAACCAACAATAGCACCGTTCAGAAAGGCCAACCGAGTGTGGGAAAGGTGCTCATCCTGGTACATAGCAGCGTCATTCTTCAGGAAGTCGTTTAGATCGGAATCGTCACAATCAAAACTGCTAACATTATGCGTCTTTGGATCAAAGGATACTATTTGCAGGTTGGCTAAAGAAACGGGCATATCCCGTGAGTAAGGAACCTACTTTTCCGCAGCTTTGCCTTCTTTGACGAGTGTTGCCAGCCAAAGCATACGTTCAACGGAGATAGGCTCCTTGATTTTGGTTTGCTCGAGAAACACCTTCGCGTCTTTACCCTTCAACACGGGTGTTGCTTCAATTGGGCGTGCCATGATACTTCCCCACTGCTGCCTATGGTCTGCTTTGACGTCTTGGCTCATCTCAGTGCTTGAGCCACAATCTGCATATATACAGCGTATATATGCTAAACCCACCCGTTGGGTTAAGTCAATCGAAAACATGGTGGCAGTAAAGGGCATAGCTGCTTCGCATGGGGGCGACTGCCAGAAAAATGAAAAGCCCCTGGCCGTGCGCTGACCGCATGACCAGGGGCCCGGGATACTGATTGGGTTTGGCTTTTCTCCGTAGCTCGTTCCGGAGAGAGGCGCCGCGCAGCGCCCTGCCACTCACCCTTTCTCGCTAGCGAAGGGTTCCCACAAAGGGGCACGTGCTTGACGCCTTAAGCCTCAGCACCCTCGCTAAGGTTACTTTCTATCGACATGGATCACCTCCTTTCTAGCGTTAAAGCGATAATAAAGTCCGGCTGAATTCGAGTCAAGAAAAATCGCACCGGCTGGCACCAATTTACATCAACCGCCCTTCTCTTTCGGGCCAGCCGCCTTTCCCGATGAGCGGCACAAACTGGCAGGGGTCGAGCATGCGCGTCTTGACTTGTCCAGCCTGTTTGAGGTTAAGCAGGAGATCTTGGTGCCGGAGGTCTCCCACAGGAATCACCAACCGGCCTCCTTCTGCCAGTTGGTCGAGCAAGGCGGGGGGGACAAGCGGTGCGGCGGCGGTGACGAGGATGATCGCATAAGGCGCTGCGGGTGGATAGCCCTCGCTACCGTCACCCGCGATGACTTCCACTCCGTCGTACCCCAGGCGTGCAAGCCGCTCGCCTGCCGATTTGGCGAGCACGGCATTGCGTTCAATGGTGTAAACTCTTGCGCCCAGATAGGCAAGGATGGCTGCCTGATACCCGCTCCCTGTTCCCACCTCCAGCGCCTTGTCTCCTGGCTGCACATCGGCTGCTTCCGTCATGGCCGCCACAATATAGGGTTGGGAAATGGTCTCCGCTTCGCCGAGCGGCAAGGGCCGATCATCGTAAGCAGCCTTCACTAGAGGTGACGGGACAAATTCGTGGCGCGGCACCTGGAACATGGCATCCAGAACCCTCTCATCGCGGATGCCGCGATGCCGCAGTTGAACTTCGATCATAAATCGGCGTTCTTCTTCAAATGGCAATGGCTCGGTCATTTTGCAAGACACCTGGCAGGTGGTCGGGCCCGGACATCGAACCCGGGCAGGATACCTTGCCGCTGGACATTCCGGTTGCCTTAATCATCGCTCTACGCCTTGCGCCCGTCCAGAATTTTTTTGTCGCGAGAGGACATACAATCCTGTGCGCAGTTTGGTAGTGTCCTAACACACGACGTAGGGCCGGTCCCGCAAGGCGGGAGGCGGCCCTACGTTCCAGCTGGGACACTGCCCGGAGTTGTAATATGTTGAGAAACCTACCCTGAGAATGCTAGCCTTCAGATTACACTCTTATACAAGGACGAAAGCCTGAGGGCCTCATATCAACGGCTCGAGTTGGAATCATGAACCGCGAAAAATATTCCCGTCAGATTCTATTTCCTCCGATCGGTGCGCATGGGCAGGAGAAGCTCCTCGAAAGCAAGGCGGTGATACTGGGTTGCGGGGCGCTTGGGACTGCCCAGGCTAACGCACTCGCCCGCGCGGGCGTGGGAACGCTGCGCATCGTGGACCGCGACTTTGTGGAGGAATCGAACCTCCAGCGTCAGATCCTCTACGACGAGGCGGACGCCCGCGAGCGCCTGCCGAAAGCCATCGCTGCGGCGCGCAAGCTGAAACAGATCAATTCCGACGTTCAAGTCGAGGGGGTGGTTGAAGACGTGGACAACCGGAATATCGAAAAACTCGTTGCCGGTTTCCAGGTGGTCCTGGACGCAACGGATAACTTCGAGGCGCGCTACCTGTTGAACGATGTCTCGGTGAAATTCGCCCTTCCCTGGATTTACGGCGCCGTGATGGCCAGCTACGCCACCACCATGACCATCCTACCCGGCAGCACGGCCTGCTTGGCCTGCGTTTTCCCCAGTCCGCCCGAGGGCACGTATGACACGTGTGACACGGTGGGCGTGATCAGCCCGGCGGTTTCCTGGGCGGCGGCCATCCAGGTGACGGAGGCGCTCAAAATCCTTATGGGCCGCCAACAGGAACTGCACGGGGCAATGCTCGCTTATGACATCTGGACGAACCAGTTCCAGGTGGTCCGGCCTCGCAGAGACCCTCAGTGCCGAGTTTGCGGCGCCAGAGAGTTTGCCTACCTCAACCGCACCGGGCCGACACATACCGGCCTTTGCGGGCGCGATTCCGTGCAGATCCACCCAGCCACGTCGCGCCAATTGGATCTGGCGGAGTTGAAAACTCGCCTGGAGAAGTTTGGCCGCGTGCGCTCCAACGAATTCCTGCTGATTTTCTCGGTGGACGCCTACGAATTGACGATTTTCCCCGATGGCCGGGCAATCGTGAAAGGCACGCACGACCCGGCGGTGGCTCGAAGCGTTTATGCGAAATACATCGGGGCCTAGTCCTTCGTGACCCAAACCCACGCCTCAAAACGTAACCATCGCTGACCAAGCTTGGCCAGGCGGTCTCCGGTCGACTGCATCCCTTTGTTGGGCCGTTCACAGCGTGGCCGGCCCGGGACCCGAGCCCCTCCATCCAAAGTCTTCACCACCAAGACGAGTAACAAAACTGCCTGCTTCTTGTTTGGCGCCTTCGTGGTCTACTGCTTGGGCGTGCTGAAATCAACCTTGGGTGCCTCGCGCGCAGCTACTGAAGCCGCGAAATAATCATTGTTCCTCTGGAACCCAGCCCATCGGGCAAAGATGTTATTGGGGAAAAGACCGATGAAGGTGTTGTAATCCTGGATGGCCTGGTTATACCGGCGGCGTTCGACGGCGATGCGGTTTTCGGTTCCGGCCAGCTCGTCCTGCAAGGCCAGGAAGTTCTGATTGGATTTGAGATTGGGGTAGTTCTCGACGATGGCCAGCAGCCTGCCCAGGGCGCCATCCAATTGGCCATTCGCAGCAATCTTGTCTGCCGGTGTCCGGGCATTCAACAAGGCCGCGCGGGCATTGGCGACGTCTCCGAACACTTTCACCTCCTGCTGCGCATAACCTTTCACGGTAGCCACCAGGTTCGGGATCAGGTCGGCGCGCCGTTGCAGCACCACATCCACCTGCGCCCAAGCTTGTTTGAGGGTTTCGTTCTTACGGACCATTTCGTTCCGGCTGCTGACGTAAGTTCCTCCCAGGATGAGGCCGATCAGCACCAATATTCCTAGCACAGCCAGCAGTATCTTCATGTTGTTCCTCCTCTATTTTCAGCGACCAGAATATTTGGGCGCCTACCAGAATTGCCTTCTTGTCCATTTGCCGGTACAAGTGCCAGCCGGCGGTCAACCTCTTCCGTGGCCTTGGTGATCCCGTTCAGGTATTTGTCGAACGTTGTTTGGGCATCCACATCACGTTCACGTTTGTGCCCTTCACGAATGTCGAGCACGGTGTGAAAGGGAGAGGGATCGAATCCCAGCACGGACCCCAGACGGTCTACCGTAGCCCTCTTGGTGGGCGGTGGATCCTCTCCCAGAGCGATCAACGCGTGCCGGAAGAGCGCGACAAACGTGGAGATGGATGAGAGCATCAGTTCCAGGGTTTTGCGGGAATCCGTGGGATGCATCACGTAGTGTTGGCGCAAGCGCAAGGTATTGTTTCGCAACTCCCTTTCCACATGCACGCGGTGAAGATTCATGGGAACGTGGAGCGAGGCAATTACATCCTCGCCATAAAGAATCCGGCGCGCCGCTTTGATGTCCACCAGTTCGATGGCGAAAACGTCGGCGGAACGGTAAAGCTCGTTCAGTGTGAAGAACAGCGGCGCGGGGTGTCCCTTTTTGGCCCACCAAGTCGAAGCGGCGTGCAGCTTGCTTAATTCCTCCTTGCCAAGCTCCCGCATAATGCAAAGAACATTCAAGTCGGAATGCTTGGGCTGGAACTCATCCGTTGCCGCGGACCCGTACAGTATTACGGAAAGAAGGTTGTTTTCCGCGCCCTTCTTCAATCTGCTTACTAGTTCTGCCAACTGCTGATCTGCTCTCATAGCTCTCGCTCCCGGATCGTTTCTCTATAGGGTTATTTGTTACCAGCCTCCGCCGGCTCCACCCCCGCCCGAGGAACCTCCACCAAAACCCCCGAAGCCTCCGCCGCCTCCGCCAAACCCGCCACCACCCCAACCGCCCGAGCCTCCACGCCCTATGCCTCCAGTTAACAAGGACAATAAGAACCAAGGGCCAAGCAACCTGAGTAGGATGGGCGCCGCGACAATCAAAATGATGAGAAGAACAATAATCCCCCCGGGAGTCAGATGCAATTGTTGCCCCTGGCCTTCGCGGCCAGGAGGAGCCGCGGCACGGGATTGGGCCAGACTACCCAGGGAAACGTGACTGTCCTGCGCAATTACCTCGGCGATCTGGCTCGCTATTTGCAGGACGGCGCTGTTGTAGTCGCCCTTGCGCAACAGCGGAACCATATCGCGTCCGAAACCACCCACCTTGCCGTCAGGAAGGATGGGCTCGAGGCCGTAGCCGACTTCCGTCCAGTACTTGTGATCACCGACGGCAAGCAGGACCATCACGCCACGGTCCGTCCCCTTGTACCCGACGCCCCACTTCTTAAAAAGGTGATTGGCGAAGTCTTCCACCGCGTCACCTTCCAGAGTCTTGATAGTGACCACCGCGATCTGGGCCTTGGCTTTTTGATCAACTTCCGTACACAGGCGCGTAAGTCCTTCCACCGTCGCCGGGTTGAGCACGCCGGCAAAATCGTTGACGTATCCCTGCACGGTGAGCTTTTGCCACTGTTCCGCGTGGGCTGGCGTGGCGGGAATGACAGTGAGCAATAAAAGGATGAGTATCGCAAAGGGACTGAAACCGGAATGAAGTCTGAAATGGGTGAGTAAGGGGCGCATTAATCCTCGAGGCGCTGAGGCCGTCGGGTTCTTTGTCGAGGCCCCATCATTGTGCCGGTAACTCAAAGTCCCGGGTGCAAATAGTTTAAACTCAATCCCGCGCGGCGTCGAAGGTAAAGTAAACTTCTGAACTCTGCGGTCGCCTCCGGTTCTCGGGCCGCAAGCCGCAGAGTCTCGAGAGGCGCGAAAGCCTGCGGTAGCTGCTTACTGGCTCCGGGCCGCTGGCGGAGCAGGGTATTCTGGAAGCTTTGACTTTTGTATATCCTGGCGCTTTACTTCCAGCTCATCGAACAAGATTGAAGGAGTCACGATGCTGTGCGGAACATTCAGTACTCGGTTCTCGATTCTCAGGTCACTGCCGGCAGCGACCAGGTCATTGCGAAGTGCCCGCGCATCCAGGTCGCCGAACACTGCCCCGCGAACGAGTTCCTCATGCCCGTCTTTGACCCATATCTTATAGAGTAACCGAGGCACGCTTACCCCAGCCATCGTTTCCACGTAATATCCATACGGGAGGTCCCGCTGTTCGCAAAGCTGGAGGAGTCTTTTCTTCAAGTCTTCCCGCGGTACGGGCTCAGAGGAACTTACCAGCATGTTCCCCAGGCTGGGCCCCGGGGAGTTAGTCGGCATGCGGGCCCGTCCGTGACCATTGGAGGCAGGGAAATCCATAATTGGTTCACGACCCAGAAGATAGTTCACGAGTTTCCCCTTTTCGATGACCGGGACCCGCATCGCCCGCACTCCTTCATCATCCACTTCGTAGCTACCCAGTAAAGATTTGCCGTTGAGCGAGGCCAGCGTGGGATCATCGACCACGGAGAGAAAATCAGGAAGTACCCGGCTCTTATAGCTGGAGGCGAAGGCGCCCCTGGTGCGAGCCGGCTGGCCCAAACCCGGCTTCAGACCGAGGATGTTCTCGCCCACTAGATCGGCAAAGACGGTGGAAGCCGCATCGGCCGAGAACAGGACCGGTCCGTGGTATTCTTCGTCGGCAACCGGTGCGGCGTGCAAGTCTTTCAAAGCACCTAGCAGTTTTGTGGCGCGCGCGAGAAACTCTTCGGCGGTAGGCAGTTCTTTGCTATCGGGCACAGTGTACGCGGTCGAGCGCTGGAGTTGCATGCCATCGGCCGCCTGTGTACTCCCGGCGATGAACGCCTGGTACGACGCCTGGCCGCTGCGAACGACGGTTCCTTCCGAGTCAACGAAGAAGCGATTTACAGTCTGGAACTGGAGGGATGAATCAATGGACTCAAGTTGCGGGTCGGTCTTGTAGAGTGCAGAGGCGTCTTGCAGGGTTTTGAGCCATGGAGCGGGATCAACGTCGAGCTTGACCAGCGACCCGATAAACTGCACCGGCTCAGCGTGCGCGAAATCATCGACCGGATGGTCAACGGTGAGTTGCTTCAGTTGTGCCTGCTTGGCGGCAAAAGCCTCGGTTGCCGCCTTGTAGGCTTTGTCCGTCGCGAGCCACAGGTGGTGACGCAGAGCGAGCTCATCGTCATCCAGCGGCATGTAATCACTCACACCCTCACCCTGTCCGAAGAAGCTGTCCTGCTTGTAGTCGCCCACCCTGACTACGACACGCACAAATCGGAAGTGCGCGTGGAGGTTGGTGCGCAGGGCGCCAAATGTCGCCTCCGCGATGTACCCCTCCATGTCTACGACCCGGTAATCGATGTAGTAGGGCGCCGCCATCTGCTCCAGCTTGAGTTGTGATTTCGAGCGTTCCAATTCCTTCTGCATCGCTCGGAGCACGGGATCGTCAGTCGTCGATGGCCGGGACCCCTTAGGTTGTGCGAGCGTGGAGGCAAGAAACAAAATGAAGCACACCATCAAGGCCCATGCCAGCCTTATCAATCTGGCGCTCATTGCCGGCCTCCAATCTTCGCGGCGTCCTGGGATTCGCCCACCTCGAAGCCGGGTGGCGGCAGGATCGGCGGCCGGTTGAGAGAATGGGCGCGTTTCTGCACCTCGATGTCGGAGAACAGCATCGCCGGGGCGGCGGCTGAAACAGGTACGCTGCCCGATTCCGCGCCGCAGATGCCGTTGAATACTTCAGTTTTCTCGCCAGTCAGCAGAATGCGGCTCATCGCTGCCAGCGGCGTACCGACGATATCTACGCCGCGCGTCAGTTCGTCCGGGCGACCATCCGGATAAACACGCCAGACGAGGATAGGCAACACCAGGAACGACTGGGGTAATGCTCGCTCGGTCAGCGTAAATCCTCCTTCGATGTCCTCGAAATACAGTCCATAGGGCTTGCCCTGTCTTTTCACCTCCTCGATCAGCTTCTGGCGTAGCTCCGCATCCTTGACTGTGCGCGACGAAGTCACGATCAGGTTGCCCTGCCGTCCGGTGGGCATCAAACCCGGTTGCGCGCGCCCGTGTCCGTTTGATTTACCAAAATCCTTGATGGGCATGCGCGACATCAAGAAACTCTTCAGCACGCCATTCTTGATGACTTCCACGCGGCGGGCAGGCACGCCCTCGTCGTCATACTCGTACCAGCCGGCGAGGTCCACGCCTTTCAAGGCACGCTGGGTGGGGTCGTCGATCACACTCAGAAACTCCGGCAGCACAGGCTCATTGACCTTTTTGGTGAAGGTTTGACCTTCATTCTCTCCCCGCTGGCGATGACCTTCCAATCGGTGTCCTAATACCTCATGGAAGAACACTGCCGCGGCACGGCCGGAAAGCAGTGCGGGTCCATCGTAGGGTTCAGCCAGGGGGGCCGAACGGAGGGCTTTGAGATCCGCAGCCATCTTATCCACGCGCGCCGCTATTTCAGTGTCGCCGGACAAGTGGTCGGCAGTCTCCGCCTGAAAGGTCTCCACCCGCATTAGTTCCATGCCGTCGTCGGCCTGCGTCTCCGCCTCAATCGTCAGTCTGACCGTAGCGCTGGGAGCGACGACGCGAGTCCCCTCAGTGGAAACAAAATGCCAGCGAGCCCTTTGTACCATTACCATCACGGCTGAACGATAAACGTACGAGTACTTCGCGAACCACGCTGAATAACGCCGGACCATCCCCTCCAGCACTCGTTGGTCCTGGGCAGCCGCGAGCTCGTTGTAATCCGTGTGGATCTGCGACGCCTCTTGCGAGAAGTCCGGCGAGGTGTCTTCTTCCTTGGCGTTGACCTCAGTAGCCGTCTTAACCTTCAAATAGGCCTGCGAGGCCTTGCGGTACTCGCCGTAAGTCAATTGCCACAGCACATGGGAAATTGCGTCGGCGTCGTCTGCCAGCGGAATCGTCCCTGAACTGATGCCAGATGCCCGGTTGTCCTCGTGGGTGTTGTCCAGCGCGGGAGAGCCAACACGCACGATTACATCGGCGTAACGCGTACGAGCGTGCGTGGAATTGACCACACTGCCTTGGCTCCCAACGGCCAGCTCCATGCTCTGATCGTGGATCGCATAGCTCATGAAGTAGGGGGCCGGATCTAGCTTTCCCAACTCACCTTGGGCCCGCTGAAGTTCCTGCTGCATGGTAGAGAGTAGGACGTCCTTCGAGTTCGCCACGGCGGCAGAGGCTGAACCATCGAAAGCAGCTCTCAAGCTAAGGGCGAGCAAGAAGGCTAGGCCAATTCCCTGAAAGAGTCTCTTCATCCGGGATTCTCCGTTCCCTGTCAGGTCCAGAATGCGGCTAAACGTGTGACTTCTCGACCGGAAAGGCAGAGCCTTTCCGCAGAGCAGGCGGCGAAGCCGCAGGAAGACATTTTAATCCGTAACGCGGAATTCGGGAAGAACGCTTACAGAGGAGGTGATGGAGTTTGAGACGAAGCAGTTGGCGTGAGCGCTCTCCATGATTTGGCGGGCGCGCTCGACGTCATCCTGCGATTTCAGGGCCACCTGCGGATGGACGGTGATTTCTGTGAAGCGGTATTTCCCGTCCTTGTACTCGAGCAGCGCATCGGCGGAGCTATCGTAAGCCGCCAGCCCCAATCCCTTCTGTTCTGCGGAGGCCAGGAAGGTTTCCATGATGCAAGTGTTCAGGGCGCTCACCAACAAATCCTCAGGCGTCCAAATGCCCTGGTCGCCTTTGAACTCCGGTGGGCTGGAGATTTCCAGGTCGGGCTTGCCAGCCGCCGAAGCCTTTATTCTGCGGGCTTGTTTCCACACGGCGTGGGTTTGGTAGCGGAAGGATTTCCGGGATTTCTTGGTTTCCATTTGCCCTCCATGTGTATCCCCGTCGCGTAAACAGCAGCTCTGAGGTCACTTACCTGAACTAGGCCGGACCGCCAATTTCCGGCGGCGCACGGCGCGGCCGTAAGGGTTCGAGGCTTTGTTAGATCGTCGCGGCATGGCGAGGAGTCCATCTTCGGCGCGAATCCGCTTCAGTGCCGTCGCCACTTCCTTTTTGCCAGGAAGCGAAATGCCCTTAGCTTTGCAGTTCTCGGCGCAACTGCGACAGCCTGGGATACAGTCAAAGGGGCGCGCAACCACGGGTTTGCCGGTGGCCGGGTCCCAATCAAAAACAGCAGCGGGGCAGAAGTTAAGGCACTCCAGGTCGGAGAGGCATGCGTCGCCGTTGATGGTGGGAAACCAGGGAAACCGCTCTCTCCGCCTGCGAGGTATCGACACCAAATTCTCTCCTAACCTGACGAGGAACCGGACCGGTTGCCCGCGCGAAGCGCTCAGTGGTGCTTTTCTTTGGCATGGACTCGTTCTGCTATTTTTTCACGCAGCCGGTCGAGGATTCCGTCATTCGTCGTATTGCGAATATCCATCGCTACGAATTGGTCTTGATCGAAACCTGTCTTGCGGAACACTTTCTGAAATAGCTTTTGTTGTGCTTCCACCTCGCACGCGCCGACGATGACGAGGGTATCGGGGTCGTCTTCAGCGGAGCGGAGGACGTCCTCCAGGACCCTGCTTCCTCCCGCCCCGCAAAGTTGCGGATGCACAATGGCGTAATCCACATCGAGGTCGGATTCGATTTCGAAGGGAAGCGTATTCATATCCGAGTCTTTGAAAGACGGGGACAAACCTTTGCAGTTGCAGATGAGCGTCTTGATTTTCACCGGACTCCTCCGAGGAATTCCTCTCCTTCGGCTTAGTGCGCGATACCCGGGACTGGACCAGAGTCCTCACCTTCGTTGGCGTCGTTGCGGAAGCCCGCTGTAGGGCGCTCCGAATCAGAGAGACGCGACGATCCTTCTGATTTCAACATGTTATTTCCTTTGAGTTCCTGCAAGTTTTTCACATCCGCCTGAAGCTCCGGGAAGAAAGGAACAATCTCGCTCAGGAACTTGCGCAGAGGGTAGTTAAGGAACGGCGCGCGAGACAGGGAATAACAGACTCTGGCCCCCTGCCGCCGGGTACGGACCAACTTCGCGGCGCGCAAGATGGCGAGATGATGGGAAACGAGAGGTTGCGAAAGGCCCAGCACCTCTTGTAGGTCGCGAACGCAGAGGCTTTGAGCGTCCAAAAGGTTAACCATCCGCAGACGCGTGGGATCGGACAGGGCCTTGAATAGATGACTCAATTGTTTCAAAGGAAACAGCACACCCATTTTGTAGCATAAGTGCTGCCATATACACCATCCCACAAGACAACAGTGGCGGGTCATTCTTCCACAGGTCGGGCTTTGTGTCGTAGGTGTGCCGGGCCTCCAACCCTTTGCCTCTGCATCTCAGAGTCATTTGCCGCAGCACCTGGGTTGATGGCCGCAACCTCCCCTAGCTACGCCAACTCTTGCGACTTGCCGCTTCTTGACCAGTTTGAGACTGTCTGATAGGCTTTGCCTAGTTGCAAGCTGAACAAGGTCCCAGCGTAGCTGGGATAGTTTTCCGTCAAATGCAGGAGGTACCTACCGTGGAAAATCCGAAAGACAACAACCGGGACGCTTTTTCCCGCCGGGAATTTGTCAAGACGGGGGTTGCCGGAGCTGTGGGCATTACTCTAGGCTACCAGGTTCCCGCTTCGGCCAAAGCCCACACCGCTGAGGAACTCGCCGCACCCTATAACCCGCGGACTTTTGCGGCCATGCCCACGCGCAACCTGGGAAAGACGGGCTACCGGGTCGGGATCTTCAGCCTGGGCGGACAAGCCACCATTGAGCAGCCAAACATGGAAGACGAATCCGTAGCCATCATCAACCGGGCGATTGATCTGGGCGTAAATTATATCGACACGGCAGCTTCCTATGGTGGCCCAGATCAGTGGAGCCAGAAGTACATTGGCAGGGTGATGAAGACACGCCGCAAGGAAGTCTTCCTGACAAGCAAAACCCACCTGCGCACCTACGATGGGGCGATGAGGCTGCTTGAAGGCAGCCTGAACCAACTCAATACTGACCATCTGGATTTATGGCAACTCCATCACATCACCACCACCGATGAGCTAGACAAAGTCTTTGCCAAGGACGGGGCCATCCACGCCTTGGAGAAAGCCCGGTCTGAAAAGGTGGTGCGCTTCCTGGGCATTACGGGTCATGCCGACCCCCACGTTCTGGCTGACGGCCTGCGCCGGTACAAGTTCGATACGATTCTTATGGCCGTCAATGCTGCCGACCGGCATTACCTGAGCTTTATTGAACACCTGCTGCCGCTGGCTCTCGAACAGCAACTGGGGATCATCGGTATGAAGATCCCCGCCCGCGGACGAATGCTCGCTAACTGGACACCGCCGCCGCTGGACCAGCAACCAGAATTTGAGCGAGGAGCGACTCGCCCTGGAACCCTCACCATGAAAGAGGCCCTCGAGTACGTGCTGTCGCTTCCGGTGAGCACGGTGATCGTCGGCTGCAACAACGTGGCGCAACTCGAGGAAAACGTCGGAATCGCCAAAGCATTCACTCCGCTTCCTGACTCGACGCTGGCTGAGATACACGCGAAGACGGAGGTTATCAAACGCCAAGCTCTCTTCTTCCGCACTTGGGTGTGAGGAGAAGCCCTGCGGTTCAGCCCTGCCCAGCGCACCGGCAGAACCTAATAAGCCGTATGACGGAGAACTCCACGCGCGCCGGCACAATTCGAACCGAGGCGGTCTGCCGGCACTATCCGATGGGCGACTCGGTGATCCGCGCTGTTGACGGAATCTCGCTCGAGGTAGGGGCAGGCGAATTCGTGGCGCTGCTCGGCAGTTCGGGCTCGGGGAAGTCGTCTTTGCTGAACTTAATTGCCGGACTTGACCGCCCGACCTCGGGGGCCGTCATCGTCAACGGGGACAACCTGGCGGAGATGTCGAGCGAAGAACTCTCCCGCTACCGGCGGCACAGTGTAGGAATGGTCTTCCAGGCTTTTAACCTGGTCGGCACCATGACGCTCCTCGAGAATGTCGAGTTGCCCATGCGGTTTGCAGAAACGGAGCGTGGCCCGCGGCTGGAACGGGCGCGAGAAGCCTTGCAGCGCGTGGGCCTGGGAGGGCGTCTGACGCATCGCCCCAGCCAACTCTCCGGCGGTGAGCAGCAACGCGCGGCGCTCGCCCGGGCGCTGGCGAACCGCCCCAGCCTGCTCCTGGCCGATGAGCCCACCGGCAATCTGGACAGCCACACGGGAAACGAGATCCTGGACCTGCTCCATGAGTGCAACGAACGGCTCGGCATGACGCTCCTGCTGGTGACCCACGAGCGCTCGCTCGCGGAGCGCTACGCCGAACGCCTGGTCTTCCTTGCCGATGGCAAAGTGGTCGGTGAACAAGCCAATGTTCCCGCCTTCCAACGAGTCGCCGCAGGGGGATCAGGCAAGGGAACGGCGGGGACACAAACGCAGGAAGGAGAGCAACAGTGAAGGCGGACGACCTGGTTGATCTGGCGGCGCGCAACCTTCGCGAATCCATGTTCCGGAACTCGCTCACCACACTTGGCATCGGAGTGGGTGTAGCGTCCCTGGTTGCGATGCTCTCGCTCGGCATCGGGCTCCAGCAGTTAGCCGACCGCCGGCTCGCAAGGTCCGGGCTCTTCGACACAATCGTCGTCACCTCGCGCCGCAGTCTGCGGGGCTTCGACCGCGCCGACAACCGGAACGGGGTGCCTCCCGCCGAGAGCCGGCCTCTTGACGAAAAGGCGCGAGCCGAAATGGCGCGTCTGCCCAACGTTCTCGAAGCGGTGCCCGACCTCCGCTTCATCAGCGAGGTGCGCTACGAATGTAAGCCACACCTCGCTATGGTGGCTGGCCTTCCGCTCTCCGCCCGAGACAAGGATGCATTCGACAACATGCAGGGCCGTTTCTTCTCCTCGGATGCCGCCGAGGAAGCCATCTTGCAAATCCAGTTCGCGGACGAACTCCTGGGGATTCGCCAGAAGCTGGGGGAATCCAGTTCGAAGGCGAGCGGCCAGACACAGACCTTGATTGGGAAGGAACTGACGCTGCGCTACGCGGAGCGGGTGCCGTCACCGGCGGCGCCAGAATCGAAGCCGGCGGAAGAGGGCGGCGGCGCGGGCGATCGCTCCGGCGCCCTAAAGCATGCGCCCCAGCCTCCCGCGATGGCGGCCTTCTCGGTCGTGCCGCGCGAGAGAAAGCTGCGCATCGTCGCCGTCACCGACCAGGACCCCGAGGGCATGCGCGGCGCCTCGGGTGCCCGGGTGTTCATCCCGCTTCCGATGGTGGAGAAACTCCATGTCATGCTACCCTCTGGCCTGCGCGGCAGTGAGCCAGACTTTTCGAATGTGCCCGCGTATCTCAGCCTCAGCGTGCGCGTGAAAAGTCCGGACAGAGTCGAGTCGGTGCAGGACGCCATCCGGAAGATGGGTTTCAGCACCTTCTCGACTCTCGACGCCGCGCGCAGCCTGCGGCGCTTTTTCGCCGTGCTCGACCTCTTCCTTGGGATCTTCGGCAGCCTCGCGCTGGCGGTTGCCGCGCTCGGGATCGTCAATACGCTGGTGATGGCCATCCTCGAGCGCCGCCGCGAAATCGGAATCATGAAAGCGATCGGCGCCAGCGACGGGGACGTCAAGAAACTTTTCCTTGCCGAGGCCGCGGTGATGGGCTTGGTGGGTGGGATGCTGGGCGTGGCACTGGGCTGGGCAATGGGCCGGCTGATCAACGCCGGCGCAAACGTCTACCTGCACCGTCAAAACCTGCCCTCTGAGGAACTTTGGGCGGTTCCGTGGTGGCTGGTTGCCGGAGCGATTGCTTTTGCCATCGTGATCAGCATGATCTCCGGGCTCTATCCGGCCGCGCGCGCCGCCAGGCTGGATCCCGTGCAGGCTCTTCACTACGAATGATGGAAGCGAGGGGTTGTCCTGCGCACCTGTTCCCGCACTTTGCCCCCGTCGTGGCCGCCCGGCCGTAGGTGTGCTCTGTTGCGCATGCACACGGCCACATGGAGCGAGCCGTCAGGCCTGTTCTCAAGGTTGCGGTTTTTGTCCCGAATTCGGAAGTTTAAGCCGAAATCGAAGCCAATGGCGCCTTTAACTCTAATGGCCACTGGTGGCCGAGGAGCTCACCGTCAGGGTGAAAGCAGCGGTGGCAGAAGAGACCCCGCTGCCTCTGGCGGTGATGGTGGTGGACCGGCTGCTGACCAGAGAGGCATTGCTGGCGGCCTTCAGACTGATGGTGCCGGAGTTCCCCGTGCCCGGCTGAGTGTACGTAGCGGTAACGCCGGTGGGAAGGGTGCTCGAGAGCGTGACGCTGCCGGTGAAGTTGCTGCGAGTGAGGTCGACGGTAAGGCTCGCACTGCCACCCCGAGCGAGCGTGACCGAACTGGGGCTCACGCTGCTGATAGCGATGGTGGGGGTGGTCACCGTCAGGGTGAAGGTGGTGGCGGCGGAAGAGACCCCACTCCCGCTGGCGGTGATGGTGATGGAGCGGTTGCTGACCAGAGAGGCATTGCTGGCGGCCTTCAGACTGATGGTGCCGGAGTTCCGCGTGCCCGGCTGGGTGTACGTAGCGGTAACGCCGGTGGGCAGGCTGCTGGCCGAGAGCGTGACGCTGCCGGTGAAGTTGCTGCGAGTGACGTTGACCGCAAGGCTCTGCGCGCTGCCACCCCGAGCGAGCGTGACCGAACCGGGGCTCACGCTGCTGATAGCGATGCTGGGGGTGGTCACCGTCAGGGTGAAGGTGGCGGTGGCAGAAACCCCGCTTCCACTGGCGGTGATGGTGACGGACTGGTTGCTGACCAGGGCGGCGTTGCTGGTGGCCTTGAGGCTGATGGTGCCGGAGATCCCAGTGCTCGGCTGGGTGTAAGTTGCGGTAACGCCGGTGGGCAGGCTGCTGGTCGAGAGCGTGACGCTGCCGGTGAAGTTGCTGCGAGTGAGGTTGACGGTAATGCCCTGCGCGCTCCCCCCCCGAACAAGCGTGACCGAACCGGGGTTCACGCTGCTGATGGCGATGCTGGAGGGCGGGGTCACCACGCCCGAATTCCAGTTGGTCGCCAAGTTGTAGGCGTTGACAGTGCCGATTCCGGTGGCAAAGTCCCAGCCGGTGGTTGTGCCATAGGCTTTCGAGTACGAACTGAGGGAGGTGGAGAGCACGCCATTCGTGCCCGAAGGCCTGTAGCAACTGTTGGAGCCCGTGCAATTCACGTCCATGTCGCCCTGGGTCACGTCATAGAAAATGCAGGAGCTGGCAACGCTGTTGCCACTGGTGGAATTGCAGGAGGGGTTGCCACTCGAGCCATACTCGCTGGCGGCGAGTTGGTAGTACACGGGATTCGGGTTGCCCCACTTGGAGCCTGTCTCCTGGTTCACCAACGCCTGGATGCCGGCCATGATGGGCGATGAGAACGACGTGCCTCCCGCGCCGGCCCAGCCGCTGGGAGCACCTGAACAGGAAGCTCCACCATTGGCGGTGTCAGACCAGCAGAACACGTACCAGTGCCCCCAGACGCCGTTGGCGGCGAACAGCGAGACGTCCGGAATGTCTCGCACGCCGTCGCTCGGGTTGCCGACGATCGACTGCCACGAAGGCTTGCCATACCCCTTGCACGTTCCACTGACGACGCCGCTGGTGGACGGAGTTCCGGTCGCGCAACCACTCGGGCCGCCGCTGCCGGAGACAACGGTCAGAAAATTCCCGCCGCTGCCGCTGTTGCAAAACCCACTTGAGCCATAGCTGGCGCCATAGCCTTCGTAGGAAGCGATCAGCGTACTGGCGCAAGAGTCGTTCCACGGAATTTCCGGAATATAAGACAGCGCCGAGCCGTAGGTGGACGTGTTGCTCGTGTTCCAATAAGAGTTGTTGGTGTTGGCGTACGAGTCGCCGAAGTCCGTCCCGCCCACCGCCACGTTGTAAGGACTGGAGGCAAACCCGCTGACGCCGATGCCGTGAGTTGCATTCGATCCGCCTGCATCACAACTGGCCGCGCCTTCGTCGCCCGAGGAAACGAAAACAGAGACGCCCTCTGACACGGCTTGCTGATACGCCGAGCTGTACGCCGCGTTGGCCGATGCGCCGTTATATGCCTCGCACTCGCCGTAGCTGATGCTCACGATGGCGGGCGGTGTACTGCTTTCGTTGAGGAGGTTCTGGAGGGCAATCAGACCGCCAAACGTAGTGTTGGTATCACTGCACGACGCCAGCTCGATGGCCGCGCTAGGCGCCGCCGCGCTGGCCCATTCCGCATCCAGGATCGCTTCCCCATCGTCGCCGTTGACGCCAGGATTGCTACAGTTGTTGGTGCCACTGCCAGGCGCCGGGTGGACTTGCGTAAAGGAGCCCGCGGTATAGCCTGAAAGGCCGAACGCTGAACGGAAGGTGGTCCAGTCCGAAGTGCTGTAAACGTTGGTATCTTCGATCACTACGATGGTCTGGCCCTGGCCCGAATAACCTGCTCTAAAAAGCGGATTCAAATTGTAAATGGTGGCCAGGTCCGCGGGCACGACCGCCTGATAGGCGTAGCCACCGGAAGTAACGGTGTAATTGGGCCGGAGCTTGTTCATCAGGTGGGGCCTGAAGTCGTGCAGGGAGACGACGCCCACCACGGCCGGCGCGAGCGCGGCTGGAATCTGCGGGTCGCTCATATTGGCCATGTGCTTCGCGCCTCTTACCTCAAGGTCATGAATCTCAGTCCTGAAGGCCTCGCGCACCTGGCCCGCGGAGCCGGAAAAATCAATCAACATGCCGCTGGGATAGACCACGTTGACCTGAAAGCCGTGCGACTGGAGCCAAGTGGTGATCGTGTTAAGGTCGTCCTGCCCTAAACCGAACTTCTCTCCGAATTCCTGCGCGCTGAGCCATCGGTGGAAGTTCGGCGAGGCAGGGTCGTGGAGTTGATCGATGAACTCCTTGAGCGCCTGCTCCTGCTCGGGAGGGCGCTGCAACTGGAGCAGCATATGCTCGATTTGGAAGTCGTCAGCCACCGCGCCACGATCGTTCATCGCGTTCGCTTCGGGACGCGTGTTCCCCTTGAGCGTGGCCAGCCTACTTTCGTCAACCTCCTGCGTGATGAGAGCACGCGTCCGCTGCCCCGCATTAACAGCAGCTTTTATATAGGAGGCAAAACTAAAGCTGGCAACACATGCCAGCACAGCGACGGGTAAGGAGGCGAATCCAACTTTTCGAAACACGGGGGCTCCTTAAGTCAGCCTTGACTTTTGTCTGCACATCGCATGCGAATAGCTACTTGTCTGTGCACCAAAAGTACTGCACCGCCCTATCGTTCCAATGGTCTTGACAATAACTCCAATCACGTGACACGTCTTATAGTTTGGAGGTACTGGTACCAAAGTGCCTGCTAGATTTTGCGTGGCCGGAGGCTGCCTGCGCAGCGACGCAGAATGCAGAAGTGGGAAAGGGCAGGTTCACTGGCGGGCGAACAGCACGTGATTGTGAGTCGCTAGAAATCTTGAAGTACGAAACTTGGTGTAAATGAGTCAAGTTTTCAGGCAGCCAATTGGGCTTGTTGGACCCAGGACGTCACCTCCCGGTCAAGTTTGTCGAAAGCGCGTCGCAGTGGGCAGG